>DATMQV010000368.1:0-23896 GCA_035566615.1 Xanthobacteraceae bacterium | reverse complement strand
GATGATGCCGACGACCTTGCAGGTGTTGCCGGTGCATTTTCTCATCGCCGCCGCACGGGCGTCGGTCACTTTGCGGAAATCATAGCCGTAGCCATAGGCGCCGCAGGTGCCGACCGCCAAGGCACCGGCGGCGTGCGCAGCACCAAACGCCGCGATCAGAAAGAAGGCCGCAACGAGAGCGCGGGCGGCCATGCGCAAAAGCCCGATCATCAAGTCCTTCCCCCCGGGAAGACACAAAAAGCTAGCTCGGAAGGGTTGCCAGTCGGTGAATACCAGTCCGTCATGCCGGGACCTTTTCGTCATTCCGGGGGCGAGTTAGCGAGGAGCCCGGAATCTATAGCCGCGACGCGTGCAAAAGATTCTCAACGCCAGTCGTGCTTGACCTGTAGCCATGGATTCCGAGCCCGCGGGCGTTGCCCGCATCCCGGAATGACGCGGTTCAGTCGACGATCGGCGCGGCGAGAGCTTCGCGGTTGCCGGCGGCGCTGAGCCGTTCGAGCGTCGCCTTCAGGCCGATCGTATCGGGACAGATGATCAGCCGGGTCACCCTGCCCCAGCGCAGATGCGCGACGTGGATGCCGCGATTGGTGGTGCGCACATTATCCGTGCCGGAATTGGTCTCGTCCCAATCGACCACGACCGTCGTATTCCAGGGCGGGCCGCTGACTTCGATCTGGCGAAGATCGAAGTGAATGTCCGGCAGGAGCCGGTAGAGCCGCTCATACCAGCGCCGGGTGGCGGAGAGCGTGTGGCGCGCGCCGCCCAACGCATGCTCGCCGAGAAACGCATGCTCAAAGGCGGGCGCGAATGCCGCGAGCACCGGCTCGGCATTGCCTTTGTTGACGGCGGCGAACAACGCCCGGATGCGGCCGCGAACGATGGCGTGATACATCGCTTTACTTTCTGCCTCGCTCTCTACACACGTTCAATAATTGAACTCTATCGGATTGAGTTCAATGACGCAACTGAGTATGCTTTCGCCCATGAAACGAACCAGCTTTGCCCGTATGCACTGCTCGCTGGCGCGCGGACTCGATCTGATCGGCGACTGGTGGTCGCCGCTGATCGTCCGCGACCTATATCTCGGCGTTGTGCGCTTCGACGATTTGGTCGAAGACCTCGGCATTTCGCGCAATCTGTTGACGCGGCGTCTGAACGCGCTGAGCAAGAACGGCATCGTCGAGCGCCACGCCTACCAGCGCCGCCCCTTCCGCTACGAGTATCGGCTGAGCGAGGCTGGGCGCGACCTCGTGCCGGCGATTTTGGCATTGACCGCCTGGGGCGACCGCTGGGCGCGCCCGCGCGAAGGAAGCCCGATGCTGTTCGTGCACAAAACCTGCGGCCAGAGCTTCGAGCCGCACGTCACCTGCTCGGCCTGCGGCGAAGCCGTCACGGCCGACAACGTGCAAACGCTCGCTGGACCGGGCGGCGCGATGAAGACCGGAACGCGCGTCTTGGCCCGGCGGCTGGGGGCAAAGGGATAGGGTCGGAGCTCTCTTGTAGAGGCCACTTTTCGTCATGCCGGACTTGTTTCGGCCATCCCGATGTATTGGCCCGATTGCTGGCCTAAGCGGGATTCGCCGGGACGAGCCCGGCGATGACGAAGACGCCACGTGCGCTCGAAGACAACGCGTGAGCGCTAGGTCTTTTCCAGCTCCGCCCGCACCGCGGCGAGCGCCTCGGGCGTATCGACATCGGTGAGCGCGGCCTTGCCCGAGAGCGGCACTTCGATGACGGCTTCACTGTAGCGGCCGATCAGGTGGCGCGCGCCGATATCGCCTTCGACGGCCATCAGATCGGTGAAGAAGCGGCGCGACCAGACCACCGGATTGCCGCGCTGGCCGCCGATCGTCGGCACCACGATCAGCGCGCCCTTGTCCGGCGCGAGCGAACCAACCAGTTGATCGATCATCGGCGCATCGACTTGCGGCATGTCGCCGAGACAGACGATCACGCCATCGGACTGCGCCGGCACGGCGGCGATTCCGGTCTTGAGCGAAGTGCCAAGGCCGTCGGCGAAGGCCGGATTGTGCACGAACTCGACCGGCAGCCCTTCAAGCGCCGCCTCCACCCGCTCGCGCTGATGGCCGGTTACGACGATCACCGGGCGCGCGCGCGAGGCAAGCGCCTGTTCGGTGACGATGCGAACGAGCGGCCGTCCGCCGATTTCCGCAAGGAGCTTGTTGGGTCCACCCATGCGGCTCGATTGGCCGGCGGCGAGCACCAACGCGGCGACGTTGCGCGCCGGGTGCAGCGGCTCATCGCGCGGTTGCGGCCGCGTCACGATCTCCATCAGCAGGCCGCCGACGCCCATGCCGGTGATGTCCTCGCGCGGCACCGACAGGCCGGCGAGAAGCCGCATCAGCACCCAGTCGAAGCCGTTTTCCTTCGGGCTGCGGGCGCAGCCCGGAGCGCCCAGCACCGGATGCCCGGACGCATTGCCGATGAGCAGAAGATTGCCGGGATCAACCGGCATGCCGAAATGCTCGATGCGGCCGCCGATTGCTTCAAGTGCCGCCGGGATCACGTCGCGCCGGTCGGCAATGGCGGAGGCCCCGAACACCACGACGAGCTCGGCGCCCTGCTTGAGCACGTCGCGGATGGCGGCCGCCAGCGCTTTTTGCTCGTGCGGGACGCGGCGCTCGGCGACGATGCCGGCGTTGGCGGGTGCAAGCCGCTCGGCGGTGATCTTGAGCGTCTTGTCGATCACTTTGGACGAGAGGCCGGGCAGCACGGTCGAGACGATGCCGACCTTGCGCACGCGATAGGGCGCAACCCGCACCGCCGGCTTTTTCGCCGCAGCCAGCGCCCTGTCGCGCGCGGCCGCGGCGACCGCGAACGGAATGATCTTCACGGTGGCGATCATTTCGCCCGCCACCACCGGCTTAAAGGCCGAGAGCGTCGCGACCGTGATTGCTTCGTCGACGCGGTTGAGGCGATCGATCGCCTCCTTGTCGACGACCAGCACGCCCGCGCCCTGCGCGAACAAATTGGCGCGACCGGTGAAGGCGCGGTCGACATGCACGCCGTCGCCGGCAATCGCTTCGGCAATGCCGGCGGCTGCGACGTCTTCCGAGACGTCATCGGGTTCGAGCCGCGCCACCACGATATCTTTGATGCCCGCCGCTTCGAGCGCGGCCGCCTCGACCGGGCCGATCAGCGTGCCCTTCTTGAGCACCATCGCGCCCTGGCGGATGGTGTGCACCGCTGTGCCGCCGATGGCCTCCTTGGGCGCGACCGCTCCGAATTTCATGACGCAGCCTTGACCAGCGGACGCTCGGCTTCCGGCTCCTCGCGCAGCCGCTCGGTGATCTGCGCCATGATCGCGACCGCGATCTCGGCCGGCGAGACCGCGCCGATGTCGAGGCCGATAGGCGCGTGGATGCGCGTCAGGTCGGCGTCGCTCAGGCCCTCCTGCTTGAGCCGCTCGAGGCGGCGCGCGTGGGTCTTTCGCGAGCCGAGCGCGCCGATATAGAAGCAGTCGCGCGCGAGCGCATGCAGCAGCGCCGGGTCGTCGATCTTCGGATCGTGAGTGAGCGCGACAAACGCGGTGTAGTGGTCGACATTGAGCGGCGGCAGCGCCTTGTCCGGCCATTCGGCGATCACTTTCACGTCCGGAAAACGCTCGGGCGTCGCGAAGGCGGTACGCGGATCGACGATAATTACGTCGTAGCCGAGGAGCTTGGCGATCGGCGCCAGCGCCTGGCTGATGTGGACGGCGCCAATGACGACGACCTGTGCGGCCGGCACATAAACCGTGAGGAAGACGCGGCCCTGCGGCGTCTCTTCCATGCCGCTCTTGCCGCTGCGCAGATGCTCGGACAGCACGGCCCGCAACGGATCCTTGGCGATGTCGGCCGATTTGACCAGCCGCTGCTCGCCACTTTCCACGCCGGTGACGACGATGGCGGCACGCCGCGCGGCACGTTCGGCATTGAGGGTGGTGAGGAGTGTGAGTTTCATGAATAAACCTTGTGCAGCGCTTGTTCCGTTAGCCTGAGGTACGAGCGAAGCGAGCCTCGAAGGGTGACGGCACCCCCAAGCCGGCTGTTGCCGACTTGGGCAACTAACATTCCGAAATCGGACAAGCCGATTTCGATTGGCCGATTCATCCTTCGAGAGGGCCGCTTCGCGGCCACCTCAGTATGACCGTAAACTAATCCACCTTCTCCACCAGCACGCGGATCTTGCCGCCGCAGGAGAGCCCGACCTTCCAGGCGGTCTCATCGGCGACGCCGAATTCCAGCATCTTTGGCTTGCCTGAATCGATCACATCGAGCGCTTCGGTAACAACGGCGCCCTCGACGCAGCCGCCGGAAACCGAGCCGAGAAAATTGCCGTCCTGATCGATCACCAGATTGGCGCCGACCGGCCGCGGCGCCGAGCCCCAGGTCTCGACCACGGTGGCAAGCGCCACGGCCCGGCCTTCCTTGCGCCAGTCTTCGGCGGCCTTGAGGATATCGCTATCGGTTGAAAGCATGGTGCCTCCGTCATGTGCGCGAATGGCGAACTGCTGGGTGGGCGGGCTGCATGGTTCGCCTTCCCTATTCGCCTATTCGCCACTCCCTACTCGCATATTTTCTCGCGACTGCCCGTTCGCTATGTCGTGCGGAATATAAGCAATCAGGCGACCTTTTGCATCCAGGCTTTCGGGTCCCCTGCCCGCCCGCCGCCCACCCGCAGCGAGGCGACCAGATCGGCGATCGAGTCGAGATTGTGGATCGGACGAAATTCGTCGACATGCGGCAGCATGGTCTTGATGCCGCGGGCGCGCGCCTCGAAGCCATCGAAGCGCAGCAGCGGATTGAGCCAGACGAGCCGCCGGCAGGAACGGTGCAGCCGGTCCATATCGAAGGCGAGCGTATCGTCGACGTCGCGGTCGAGCCCGTCGGTGATCAGGAGCACGATCGCGCCCTGACCGAGCACCCGCCGCGCCCACAATTTGTTGAAGGCATGCAACGACGAGGCGATGCGGGTGCCGCCCGACCAGTCGGGGACGCTGGCCGAACAGGCGGCGAGCGCATCGTCCGGATCGCGCTCACGCAAGGCGCGCGTCACGTTGGAGAGGCGCGTGCCGAACAGGAAGGTGCTCACACGCTTGCGCGCATCGGTGAGCGCATGAAGGAAATGCAAAAAGACGCGGCTGTACTGGCTCATCGAGCCCGAGATATCGAGCAGTGCCACGATCGGCGGCGGCTTGGTCTTCGGGCCGATGAAGCGCAGGTCGATGAAACCGCCGCCGCCCTTCATGCTGGCGCGCAGTGTGCGGCGCATGTCGAGCACATGACCGTGCGGATGCGGCGCGAGCCGCCGGGTACGCACCTCGGCGAGCGGCAGCACGAGCTTCTTCATCGCCTCCTTGGCGGCGGTAATCTCGGCCGCAGTCATCTGCGCGAAATCTTTTTTCTGCAGCACCTCGCGTTCGGACACGGTCATGCGCGTGTCGAGCTCGATCTCCTGCTCCTTCTTGAGCTTGTCCTCCATGCCGGAGAACAGCGCGTCGTGCACGCGGGTGGCGCCGGCCTCCGGCGGGCGCGGCGCGTTCGGCGCCTGCGGCAGCATCATCGCCATGAGCTGATCGATATAGCCGCGGCGGCGGAAAAAGATGCGAAACGCCTGGTCGAAAATGATCGAGTGCTCGTGGCGCTTCACGAACACCGCATGCAGGGTCCAGTAGAAATCCTCACGCGTGCCGACGCCGGCAGCCTTCACCGCTTCGAGCGCATCGAGCACCGCGCCGGGACCGACCGGAATGCCGGCTGCGCGCAGCGCGCGGGCGAAGTAGACGATGTTTTCGGCTAAGCGGCCGGTTGCTTCTCCTCCCCCGCTCGCGGGGGAGGTCGGCCCGGCCAAGCCGGGACGGGAGGGGGTCTGTGCTTCACGCATCTGTAAGCCTTGTCGGCGCTTTCCCTCTCGTTTCCCTCCCCCGCAAGCGGAAGCGATTGGAAAGAGTGAGGCCGCCTGACTTACCCTCACCGACGCGCTGCGAGCGAGCGAGGACCCGCGGTCTTGCACGAGACAAAGGCAGGGTGAGCCGCATGCCCATCACTCACTCCGCCGCGCGCAGCTCCGACTTCACTTCGTCGAGCATTTCTTTGACCTTCGAGCCTTCGAGCCGGGCGATATCGTCCTGATATTTGAGCACCACGCCGAGCGTATCGGAGACGGTCGCCGGATCGAGCGCCACCACGTCGAGCTCGGTGAGCGCGCTCGCCCAGTCGAGCGATTCGGCCACGCCCGGCGCCTTGAACAATTCCTGCTTGCGCAAAGCCTGCACGAACGCCACGACCTGCTCGGACAGCTTCTTGCCGATGCCCGGCACCTTGGCGCGCACGATGTTCAATTCGCGCGCGGCGCTCGGATAGCCCACCCAGTGATACAGACAGCGGCGCTTGAGCGCGTCGTGCACCTCGCGGGTGCGGTTGGAGGTAATGATCACGATCGGCGGATGCTCGGCTTTCACCGTGCCCATTTCCGGAATCGTGATCTGAAAGTCGCTCAAGACTTCGAGGAGAAACGCCTCGAAGGCTTCGTCGGTACGGTCGAGTTCGTCGATGAGCAAAACCGGAGCGCCGGCGGTGTCCGGCTCGAGCGCCTGCAGGAGCGGCCGCTTGATCAGAAAGCGCTCGGAAAACACGTCGCTCTCGATCCGCGCGCGATCGCGCTCGCCTTCGGCCTCGGCGGCGCGGATCGCGATCATCTGCGCGGCATAATTCCATTCATAGACCGCGGCCGCGACATCGAGCCCTTCGTAGCATTGCAGCCGGATGAGCCTGCGGCCCAGGGTCTGCGACAATACCTTGGCGATCTCGGTCTTGCCGACGCCGGCCTCGCCTTCCAGGAACAGCGGCCGGCCCATTTTGAGCGCGAGGTAGAGCACGGTTCCGAGCGAGCGGTCGGTGAGATATTCGGCTTCCGCCAAAAGCGCGACGGTCGCGTCAATGGAGGCCGGTAGCGGCCGGGGCGTTATCTTGTTCATCAGTCCAATCTAACCCGCCATTGCCGAGCTTGTCCCGGCAATCCACGTCTTCGGTCCTGGCATGCCTGCATGTAAAGACGCTGACGCCCGGCAACAAGCTCACAGTCGGGCCGGCCTTCAGGCCGGCCGGCGGCCGGGCTGACAATTGGGAAAGTTCGGCTTTGATCCTTACTTCCCGACCGCCTCCGCGACCGCGCGGCGGGCGAGCACGCCGATCAGATGCGCGCGGTATTCGGCGCTGCCGTGGATGTCGCTGTTGAGGCCGTCGGCCGAGACCGTCAGCCCCTCGAGCGATTTCGGCGAAAACCGCTTTTTCAGCGCCTCTTCGAAGGACGGGACGCGGAACACGCCGTTTGCGCCGGCGCCGGTCACCGCGACCCGGATCTCGCTGCCGCGCTTGCCGACAAAGACGCCGACCAGCGCGTAACGCGAGGCTTGGTTGCGGAACTTCTGATAGGCCGCCTTCTTGGGCAGCGGGAAGCTGATCTTGGTGATGATCTCTGACGGCTCGAGCACTGTCGAGAACATGCCGGTGAAGTAATCGTCGGCCTTGATGCGGCGCTTGTTGGTGATGATGGTGGCGCCAAGCCCGAGACAAGCGGCCGGATAGTCGGCGGTCGGATCGTTGTTGGCGATCGAGCCGCCGATCGTGCCCATGTGGCGCACGGCAGGGTCGCCGATCATGCCGGCGAGCTTCGCGATGACCGGTGCATGCTCCTGCACCACCGGCGAGGTGTGCACGTCGACATGGCGTGTCATCGCGCCGATGGTGATCGAGCGGCCGGCAAGCTCGATCCCGGCGAGCCCCTGGACCCGCGACAGGTCGATCAGTTCCGGCGGCCCGGCGAGGCGGAGCTTCATGGTCGGCAACAGCGTATGACCGCCGGCCAGGAGCTTCGCGTCGGGGTTCTTGCTGAGCATGTTGACCGCCTGCCGCAGCGTCTCCGGACGATGGAAGGTGAAGCTGTACATCGCAGTTCTCCGTTATCTCTTCAGGCCGTTGTCTCTTTGGGGTTCACGCCGCGTGCGGCGTGGCCCGGCCCGATCTCTGCAAAGCGGCCCACACGGCCTGCGGCGTCGCCGGCATCGCCACCGCTTCCGTGCCGATGGCGTCGGTGATGGCGTTGATGACGGCCGACGGCGCCGCGATCGCGCCCGCCTCGCCGCAGCCTTTGATGCCGAGCGGATTGGACGGGCATTTGGTCATGGTCGTGTCGACCTTGATGGTCGGGAAGTAGTCCGCCCGCGGCATGGCGTAGTCCATGAACGAGCCGGTCACGAGTTGGCCGTCCTTGTCGTAGACCGCTCCCTCGCACAGCGCCTGGCCGACGCCCTGCGCGATGCCACCGTGCACCTGCCCCTCGACGATCATCGGGTTGATCAGGACACCGAAATCGTCCACCGCCGTCCAGGCGACGATCTCGGTGTTGCCGGTTTCCGGATCAACTTCGAGCTCGCAGATATGGACGCCGGAAGGGAACGTAAAGTTGGTCGGATCGTAGAACGCGCCCTCTTTCAGTCCCGGCTCCAATTGCTGACCGGTGAATTTGTGCGCGATATAAGCGTTGAGCGCGATGTCGCCCCAAGCGGCCGATTTGTCGGTGCCGGCGACGGTGAACTTGCCATCCTTGAACTCGATGTCGCCTTCAGCCGCCTCGAGCACAAATGCCGCCACCTTCTTGGCCTTGGCTTCGATCTTATCCAGCGCCTTGACGATGGCCGACATGCCGACCGGGCCGGAGCGCGATCCGTAAGTGCCCATGCCGAATTGGACCTTGTCGGTGTCGCCATGCACGATCGAAATGTTTTCGATCGGCAGACCGAGCCGGTCCGATACGAGCTGGGCGAAGGTCGTCTCATGGCCTTGGCCGTGAGAATGAGAGCCGGTGAGGATTTCGACCGATCCTGTTGGGTTGACGCGGACTTCCGCCGATTCCCACAGGCCGACGCCACCGCCGAGCGAGCCAACCGCCTGCGAGGGCGCAATGCCGCACGCTTCGATATAAGCGGAAATGCCGATGCCGCGCAGCTTGCCGCGCCGCGCCGCCTCACGCTTGCGCTTGGCGATACCTTTATAGTCGGCAAGCTCCATCGCCTTCTTGAGCGACGCGTCGTAGTCGCCTGCGTCATACGCCATGATCACCGGCGTCTGATGCGGGAACGCCCGCACGAAGTTCTTGCGCCGCAGATCCGCCGGATCCTGACCGAGTTCGCGCGCGCCGACCTCGATCAGACGCTCGACCACGAAGCTCGCTTCCGGGCGCCCTGCCCCGCGATAGGCGTCAACCGGCACCGTGTTGGTGTAAACCGCGTCGACCTCGGAATAGATTTGCGGGATCGCGTACTGCCCCGACAGCAGCGTGGCGTACATGTAGGTCGGGATCGCCGACGAGAAGGTCGACATGTAGGCGCCGATATTGGCGATCGTCTTGGCGCGCAGGCCGAGGATCTTGCCGTCAGCATCGAACGCCATTTCAGCGTGCGTGATGTGATCGCGGCCGTGAGCGTCGGCAAGGAACGCCTCGGAACGGTCCGAGGTCCACTTCACCGGCCGGCCGACGCGCCGGGAGGCCCACAACGCCACGACCTCTTCGGGATAGATAAAGATCTTCGAGCCGAAGCCGCCGCCGACATCGGGCGCGATGACCCGCAATTTGTGTTCGGGCGTCATACCGACAAACGCGGAGATGACGAGGCGCGCGACGTGCGGATTCTGCGACGTGTTCCACAATGTCAGCTGATCGCTGCCGGCGTCATATTCGGCGAGTGCCGAGCGTGGCTCCATCGGGTTCGGTACCAGCCGATTGTTGACGATATCGAGCTTGGTGATGTGCTTGGCCGATTTGAACGCGGCCTCAGCCCCTTTCGGATCGCCGATGTGCCACTGATAGATCGTGTTATTCGGCGCGACTTCGTGGATTTGCGCGGTGCCCGGCTTTTGCGCCGTGGCCAGGTCGGCGACCGCAGGCAGCACGGCGTAGTCGATCTTGAGCTTTTCGGCGGCGTCGCGCGCTTGCGCCAACGTCTCCGCAATGACAACCGCGACCGCATCGCCGACGTGGCAGGCTTTGCCGTGGGCGAGCGCCGGATGCGGCGTCATTTTCATCCGCGAGCCGTCCTTGGAATGAATCATCCAGCCGCAGATGAGATTGCCGATCTTGTCGGCCGCGAGCTCCGCGCCGGTCAGCACCGCGACAACGCCCGGCGAGGCGGCCGCCGCCTTGCTGTCCATCGATTTGATGGTCGCGTGGGCGTGCGGCGAACGGACGAAAAAGGCGTACGTCTGGCCGGGCCGGTTGATATCGTCCGTGTAGTGGCCCTTGCCGGTGATGAAGCGGTGGTCCTCCTTGCGGCGCACTGCGGCGCCGATCCCGGTCGCACTCATGGCAGTCTCCTCCGGCTATTTTTTGTTTTAGTTACGTGACGAACCTCCGTTGGCGGCGCCCTACTCGGCCGCCTTCGCCGTACCGGTGCCCTTCATGGCGCGTGCACCGGCGGCGATCGCTTTGACGATGTTGTGGTAGCCGGTGCAGCGGCACAGGTTGCCCTCGAGCTCTTCGCGAATGGTGTGATCGTCGAGTTCGTGGCCCTTGCGGCGCACCATGTCCACGGCGGTCATGATCATGCCCGGCGTGCAATAGCCGCATTGCAGTCCGTGATTCTCGCGGAACGCCTCCTGCATCGGATGCAGAGGGCCGTCGGCGGGCGCCAGCCCCTCGATGGTGAGCACGTCGGCGCCATCGAGCTGCAACGCCAACACGGTGCAGGATTTCACGGCCTTGCCGTTGATATGGACGACGCAGGCGCCGCATTGCGAGGTGTCGCAGCCGACATGCGTGCCGGTCAGCCGCAGATTCTCGCGCAGCAACTGCACCAGAAGCGTGCGCGGATCGACATCGGCGGTGACGGATTTGCCGTTCACAGTGAGGGAAACGGCTGCCATATGCGCCTCCTCGGATTCCCCAAAAACGTTGCTATTGCGGACGGCTCGCGGCCGTTTCTCGCTCACCAAAGGCGAAAACGCGACGATTTTCGCCGGTTTTCAACTTTGGAACCAGAATTAGTCTGAACTGCGGCCCACCCCTCGGTCAAGGGATTTGCAACCGAGCGGGCGGCAAGGAGCGTCACGAAGCCGTGCACGGCCGCGTTTATTGCTCGCTCGCTAAGCGCCGGCAGCGCTGACCGTGGCAGCAAATTTTTGGAAAAAATCGTCGGCAAGCTTCTTTGCGGCGCCGTTGACCAGGCGTTGACCAAGCTGCGCGAGCTTGCCGCCGATCTGCGCCTCGACCGTGTAGATGAGCAAGGTGCCGCCGTCCTTCGGTTCGAGCTTGACGGTCGCGCCGCCGGTGGCGAAGCCCGCGACGCCGCCGTCGCCCTGGCCGCTGATCTTGTAGCCGTTCGGCGGATCGAGATCGGACAGCGTGACCTTGCCTTTGAACTTCGCCTTCACCGGGCCGATCTTGGTCACGGCCACCGCCTGAAATTCGGTATCCGACAATTTGTCGAGCGACTCACAGCCGGGAATGCAGGCCTTCAGTGTCTCGGCGTCGTTAAGCTTTTCCCATACGGTTTCCCGCGCGACGGGAAGCTGGTACTCGCCGTTCATCGTCATGGCCATCGTGCAGCACTCCTGAGCCGATCGGTTCAAGATTATCGCTTAGCGTCTTGCGCGCGCGCTGGAAAGTCTATTGTCGGCCGGACCGCACGGCGATTGCGCGGCGCGCGCCGACGGATCAAGATCAACAGAAAGCGCAGGGAGGAGACTTTCATGCCGGAAATCAATGCCGACGGCTGCCGCATTCACGTGGAGGTCGAAGGGCCCGAACAGGCCCCGCTGCTGATGCTGTCGAACTCGCTCGGCACCAATTTGCATATGTGGGATGACCAGGCCGCGGCATTCGCGCGCCACTTCCGCCTGGCGCGTTACGACCGCCGCGGCCATGGCCAATCGGACGTGCCCAAGGGCCCCTATTCCATGGAGCGGCTCGGGCGCGACGTGCTCGCCATTCTCGACGGCCTCGGCATCGCCAAGATGCATTGGTGCGGACTATCGATCGGCGGCATGGTGGGCATGTGGCTCGGCGCCAACGCGCCGTCGCGCATCGACAAGCTCATCCTCTCCAACACGGCGGCCTACTTTCCCGACAAGACGATTTGGGACGGCCGCATCAAGCTCGTGCGCGAAAAGGGCTTGGCCGCGGTCGTCGACGGCACCATGGAGCGGTGGTTCACCAAGCCGTTCCGCGACGGCTCGCCGGAAGCGATGGAGCGCATCCGCGCGATGTTCCTGGCGACGAATACGGAAGGCTATATCGGCTGCGGCCAAGCGATCCGCGACATGGACCATCGGCCGCTGCTTGCCAAGATCAATACGCCGACACTGGTGATCGCCGGCCGGCACGATTTGGGCACGCCGCTCGAAGCCGGCGAGTTCATCGCCCAGCACATGCCGAATGCGCAGCTTGCGGTTCTCGAGGCGGCCCACATCGCCAATATGGAGCAGCCGAAGCTTTACACGGATACGGTGCTGGAGTTTTTGCTGGGGAAATGACCCTTGTCATTCCGGGGCCGAGCGCAAGCGAGGGGCCCGGAATCCATATTCGCTGGACTCTCGGAATAGGCGCCGAGTGCCACCCGCGTGACCTGGGGTTACGGATTCCGGGCTCGCGCTGTGCGCGCCCCGGAATGAAAATTAACCCCGCCGATCGCGAAACTCGTGCGGCGTGGTGCCGGTCTGCTTGCGGAAAAAGCGCGCGAAATGCGAGGGATCGGAAAAGGACAGCTCCTCGGCAATGTCCTGGATCGGTTGCGTGGTGAAGACGAGCTGGCGCTTGGCTTCGGTGAGCAGGCGCTGGCGGATCAGATGGCCGGCGGTGACGCCGGTTGCGCGTTTGACGTGATCGTTGAGCCGGTCGACGGTCATGCCGAGCTTTTCGGCATAGAAGCCGAGCTGATGCTCGCGGCGGAAATACTCGTCAACCAGCGTGCGAAGCTGCGCGACCGTCGCGTCGGCCGGCTGCAATGTGATGGTGCCGGTGCGCGCGCGGCTTGCCGCAAGCCGCGCCACGGTGACCGCGATCAGCGCCAGGAGGCTGCGCATCGCCATGCGATAGCCTTCGCGCGCCAGGCTGCCTTCCTCGAACAATTCCGCGCACAAAGCTGAAAGCCGCGTGCGCTCGGCGTCGCCGCCTATCGGGATGATCGGATGCGCGGCGAGCGCGCGCAGCCGCGACAACGCCTCGCCCGAGCGATCGGCGAGCGCGAAAGCTGCGTCTTCGGTGAAGCTCATGACCCAGCCTTCGGAGCCCGGCTCGAAGCGGAAACCGTGCGCCACGGCGGCCGGCACGAGAATAGCGGCCGGTGCGGCAAAAGGCAGTTTGGCGGCTTCGTAGATCATCTCGCCGCCGCCGCGCTCGATCAGAAGAATCTGAAACAGATTGCGATGCCGGTGCGCGCGAATGGTCCAATCGTGCACCGAAGAGCGCGAGGGAATCGTCTCGACGTGGATGAAATCGAATGCCTGGTCGTCCGGCGGATCGCCGTAGAGATGAAACAGGGGCAGCGCGTTGGCCATGCCCCAAGCATAAGCGGATCGCGCGCAAGAAGAAGCCGCCGGGCGGCAAGCGGACAGATTTTTGAACAAAAAACGGCAGCTCGCCGGTCGGGCGGGCTGCCGCTCTGTTAAGAAATGGATTTAGCGGTTCATGCCGCCGTGCTGGCCGCCCTGTCCGCCCTGTCCGGGTTTCTGCTGGCCGCCCTGATGCTGCTCACCGGGCTTTCCTTGTCCGCCTTGCTGCTGCTGGCCGGGCTTGCCCTGCCCACCCTGCTGCGGATTACCCTGCTGCTGCTGCTTGCGCGGATCCTGTTGTTCGTTCGCCATGTCGACGTGCTCCATAAGTTTGGGAAGCCCCCGTACGACAAGACGATAACCCTTGAGGCGTGGCGTGGTTCCTACCGGCGTTGCTCGGACTTTCGGCAACGAATTGGAAAATCAAAAGAAAATGCGGCTCAAACGATAGGCAAGACAGCGGTTCCACAGTTCCGTCAACGCTCGCTCCGCACCAAGTCGGCGCCGCTTTGCCGCGCGGGATCAGCCTGTTAAGACTTCGACGGGGATTCGGAAGGCGCGGACGCATGGAATATTTCGTCCAGCAGCTCATCAACGGCATCACGCTCGGTTCCATTTATGGCCTGATCGCGATCGGCTATACGATGGTCTACGGCATCATCGGCATGATCAATTTCGCCCACGGCGACGTCTTCATGGTCGGCGCGTTTTTGGCCCTGATCGCCTTTCTGGTGCTTGTGGCCATCGGTATCACCGCCGTGCCGCTCGCGCTCCTGCTGGTGCTCCTGGTATCCATGGCGCTCACCGCGCTTTACGGCTGGACGGTCGAGCGCATCGCCTACCGGCCGCTGCGGCAGTCGTTCCGGCTCGCGCCGCTGATCTCCGCAATCGGTATGTCGATCGTGCTGCAAAACTATGTGCAGGTCGCACAGGGCGCGCGCGTCAAGCCGCTGCCACCACTGATCCGCGGCGGCTACACCGTATTCGAAGGCAACGATTTTGCGGTACGGCTCTCCAATATCCAGATCATCGTCGTGGTGGCGACGCTCATCGTGATGGCCGGCTTCTCGTATCTCGTGGCGCGCACCCGGCTCGGGCGCAACATGCGCGCCTGCGAGCAGGACCTGAAAATGGCTGCGCTCTCCGGCATCGACGTCGACCGCACCATCTCACTCACCTTCGTCATCGGGGCTGCGCTCGCCGCCGTCGCCGGCCTGATGTTTCTTCTCTATTACGGCGTGATCGATTTCTTCATCGGCTTTCTGGCCGGCGTGAAAGCGTTTACCGCCGCCGTCCTCGGCGGCATCGGCTCGCTGCCCGGCGCCATGCTGGGCGGCATTCTGATCGGCCTGATCGAAACCATGTGGTCGGCCTATTTCTCGATCGAGTACAAAGACGTTGCGGCCTTCTCCATCCTCATCATCGTGCTCATTTTCCTGCCGACCGGAATTCTAGGCCGGCCGGAAGTCGAGAAGGTGTGAGAGAAGCGGGGACCGCGTGCCGCGCGAAAGCGAGCCCTTCAAGCCACCCGCCCTTGCTGCCGCGCTGAAAGAAGCCGCCATCGCGGCCGCCATCGCGTTCGGCCTGTTCGTGCTGATGGTCGGCATCAAGACAGATCAGGGACCGACAGGCGCGCTGGTGATCACCACGCGTTTTGGCACCGTTGGCGTACTCGTCGGCGGCGTCTTTGCCGGCGCTTTCTTACGAGCGCTTTTTGGAGCGAGAATCAAAGCGTCATTCGACTTTTTGATTCCCACCTGGAGAACTATTGCGGCGCATATCGGTCCTTATGTGCCGGCGCTGCTTCTTGCGTTCGCGCTTATTGCTCCGATCTGTTTTTACGCCGTTGGCAATCGCTACTTGATCGATCTTGGCATCCTCATCGTCACCTACACGATGCTCGGGCTGGGATTGAACATCGTGGTTGGCCTCGCCGGCCTCCTCGATCTCGGTTACGTGGCCTTCTACGCGGTTGGCGCGTATTCCTATGCGCTGCTGGCGCACCATTTCGGGCTGTCGTTCTGGATCTGCCTGCCTGTTGCCGGAATCCTTGCTGCATTCGCCGGCATCCTGCTGGGCTTTCCGGTGTTGCGCCTGCGCGGCGACTATCTCGCCATCGTCACGCTCGGCTTCGGCGAAATCATCCGGTTGATCTTGCTCAACTGGCAAGATCTCACCGGCGGCCCCAACGGCATTGTCGGAATTCCGGGGCCCTCGTTTTTTGGCTTGCCGTTCAATTCGAGCGAGAAGGGTTTCGCGGCAACGTTCGGAATCCCATTTTCTCCCACGCAAAAGTACCTCTATCTTTATTACGTCATACTCGCCCTGGCTCTACTGACGAACTGGGTCAGCTTGCGATTACGCCGTTTGCCGATCGGGCGCGCCTGGGAAGCGTTGCGCGAGGACGAGATCGCGTGCCGCGCACTCGGCATCAACACCACGACCACCAAGCTCACCGCGTTCGCCATGGGCGCGATGTTCGGCGGCTTTGCCGGCGCTTTCTACGCGACCCGTCAAAACTTCATCAGTCCTGAATCATTTAATTTCAGCGAATCGGCTTTCGTTCTCGCCATCGTCGTGCTCGGCGGCATGGGCTCGCAGCTCGGCGTGGCGGTAGCGGCGACCGTCATGCTCGGCGCCTTCGAATTACTGCGCGAATTCGACCAGTATCGGATGCTGGTCTTTGGAGCCGCCATGGTCGCGGTGATGATCTACCGGCCGCGCGGGCTCGTTTCTGCCCGCACGCCGTCCGTCTTCCTGCGCCGGCGCAAGGACGTCCCGCCAGAGCTCGTGGCCGAAGCGCGAACGGAGAGCCCGGCGTGACCGCGGCGTCGCTGCTCACGGTCGAGCATCTGACCATGCGCTTCGGCGGCCTCGTCGCCGTCAACGATCTGAGCTTCACCGCCTGCGCGCGTGAAATCACCGCGCTGATCGGACCGAACGGCGCCGGCAAGACCACGCTGTTCAACTGCATCACCGGCTTTTACCGGCCGACGGTCGGACGTCTGCGGCTTGCGCACCCGGACGGCGCTTCGTATCTGCTCGAACGCTTGCCCGGCTTTCGCATCGCCAAGGAGGCGCGCGTCGCGCGCACCTTCCAGAATGTGCGGCTGTTCGCCGGCATGACGCTTCTGGAAAATCTTCTGGTCGCACAGCACAACACGCTGATGCTGGCTTCGGGCTTCACTTTGCTCGGGCTGTTCGGCGCGCCGTCCTATGCGCGCGCGCAGGAGCGCGCCATCGACAAAGCCCGCTACTGGCTCGATCGCGTCGGGCTCGCGGGGCGCGCCGACGATCCGGCTGGCGCGCTGCCCTACGGCGCGCAACGCCGCCTCGAAATCGCGCGCGCCATGTGCACCGACCCGGTGCTGCTCTGCCTCGACGAGCCGGCCGCCGGCCTCAACAACAACGAGAGCGCCGATCTCAATAAGCTGTTGCGGGCGATCCGCAACGAGCACGACACCTCGATTTTGTTGATCGAGCACGACATGGGCGTGGTGATGGAAATCTCCGATCACATCGTGGTGCTGGATTACGGCATCAGGATCGCCGACGGCGCGCCGGCCGACGTGCGCAGCGATCCGAAAGTGATCGCCGCCTATCTCGGCGTGGCCGACGAGGACGAAGCGCTCGCGCAGGCCGAGGCAAGACCGTGACGGCGCCCCTCCTCTCGCTCCGCGGCGTCAAAGCCTCGTATGGCAACGTGCTCGCGCTCAAGGGCGTCGATCTCGACGTGCATGACGGCGAGATCGTTGCGCTGATCGGCGCCAACGGCGCCGGCAAGTCGACCCTGATGATGACGGTATTCGGCAGCCCGCGCGCGCACGATGGCAGCATCAGCTTTGCCGGCCGCGATATCACTGCGCTGCCGACGCACGAGGTGGCGAAGCTGCGCATCGCGCAATCGCCCGAGGGCCGCCGGATCTTTCCGCGCATGACGGTGCTGGAGAATTTGCAGATCGGCGCCACCGTCACCGACGAAACTCATTTCACCGCCGACCTCGATCGCGTCTTCGCGCTGTTCCCGAGGCTCGCCGACCGCCGCACCCAGCGCGGCGGCACGCTCTCGGGCGGCGAGCAGCAGATGCTGGCGATCGGGCGCGCCCTGATGGGCCGGCCGCGGCTCATTCTGCTGGACGAGCCTTCGCTCGGCTTGGCGCCCCTCCTCGTGCAACAGATCTTCGCCGCGATTCGCGCGCTCAACGAGCGCGACAAGCTGACCGTGTTTCTGGTCGAACAGAACGCCTACCATGCGCTCAAGCTCGCGCACCGCGGCTATGTCATGGTCAACGGCGAAATCACCCTGCAAGGCGAAGGGCGCGCCTTGCTGCAGCGGCCGGAAATCCGCGCCGCCTATCTCGAAGGCGGAACCCGCTGAGGGCGCATGGACGAACTCTATTCGGGCGAAACCATTCTCCAGGTGGTGCTGCTGACCTTCGTGATCGGCGGCGGCGCGGCGGCACTATCGGGCCGCGCCATCGCGCGCGCCTGGCGGCCACCGTGGCAGGTGGTGATCGCCGCGCTTCTTCTCGGCGCCGCCGCGCGCTTCTTTCATTTCGCCTTATTCCAGGGCGAGCTTCTGTCGCTGCCGTCCTATGCCTGCGACACGGCGATCTTCATTATCGCCGGCATGCTGGCCTGGCGGGCGACACGCGCCAACCAGATGGTGCAGCAATATCCCTGGCTCTATGCCCGTTCCGGCCCGCTCGGCTGGCGCGAAATCAGGCGAGAAAACCGGACGTAGCAGTGTTATCGTCCGGCAACGTCAATCCTCCCGCATGCATGAGAGGACGCATATGAACAAACTTTCGCTTACCGCTATCGCGCTGCTGTCGATGCTTGGAACCGCGCCCGCGCTCGCGCAGGACATCCCGGTCGCGGTTGCAGGCCCGATGACCGGCGGACAGGCAACCTTCGGCCGCCAGTTCCGCGACGGCGCCGAACAGGCGGTCGCCGACATCAATGCCTCAGGCGGCGTCCTTGGCAAAAAGCTTCGGCTCGAAGTCGGCGACGACGCCTGCGATCCGAAACAAGCGCGCTCGGTGGCGGAGAAACTCTCCGGCATGGGCGTGGTTGTTTCGGTCGGCCATTATTGCTCCTCGTCCTCGATCCCGGCCTCTGACGCGTATCTCGACAGCGGCGTGCTCCAGATCACGCCGGGCTCGACCAATCCGCAGTTCACCGATCGCGGGATGTGGAACACGTTCCGCACCTGCGGGCGCGACGACCAGCAGGGCGGCTTCGCCGCCGGTTATCTGGCGAAGAATTTCAAGGACAAGAACATCGCCATCATCAACGACAAGACCACCTACGGCAAAGGCCTCGCCGACGAGCTAAAGAAGGCGCTCAACGCTGCCGGCGTGAAAGAGAAGCTCAACGAGTCCTACAATCAGGGCGACAAGGACTTCACCGCGCTCGTTTCGAAGCTCAAGCGCAACAATATCGATATCGTCTATGACGGCGGCTATCATCAGGAAGCCGGCTTGATCGTGCGGCAAATGCGCGATCAGGGGCTCAAGACCATCCTGATGGCGGGCGATGCGCTGGCCTCGCGTGAATTTGCCTCCATCACCGGCCCAGCGGGCGAAGGCGTGTTGATCACCTTTCCGCCCGATCCGCGCAAGCGCCCGACGGCCGCCGCGATCGTGAAGAAGTTCAAGGACAAGGGCATCGATCCGGAAGGCTATGTGCTCTACACCTACGCCGCCTTTCAGGCGTGGGCACAGGCAGCCGCCAAGGCTGGCACCACCGATCCGCAGAAAGTCGCCGCCGCCATGCGCGGCGGCACCTGGGACACGGTGCTCGGACCCATCTCTTACGACAACAAGGGCGACATCACGTCGGGCGGCTGGGCCGTCTATCGCTGGGACAAAGACGGCAATTACGACGAGATCGCAGGCGAGGCGGGGCGGAGTTGAGCGTGTTTCCCGGGCGCGGCGCAGCACGATAGTGATGCGCCGCAGGCCCGGGATCGTTGCAGACACAGAGTATTTGCCGGGTATTTGAAGGTCCCGCATCTGCGGCGCAGCGTTGGACGCTGCTGCTGCACCGCGTCCCGGACAAGTGTCGCACTACCCAATCTTCCCCAGCATCGGGAAGGTTTCGAGCAGCCAGAAGCTTGCCTGCGAGACCGCGCCGGTGAGGAAGGCAACGCCGGTAAGAACGAGCAATCCGCCCATCGCTTTTTCGACCAGGCCGAGATGGGCGCGAAAGCGCGTAAGGAATGCGGCGAACGGCTCGACGGCAAAGGCCGCGACGATGAACGGGATGCCGAGCCCGAGCGAGTAGACCGCCAACATGCCGGCGCCTTTGGCCACGGTCTCCTCGGAGGCCGCGACCGCGAGGATCGCGGCAAGGATCGGACCGATGCACGGCGTCCAGCCGAGCGCAAAGGCAAGCCCCATCAGATAGGCGCCCCACAAGCCGACCGGCTTGACCATCTCCATGCGCTTTTCGCGCATCAACAGCGCGATCGGCGTCAGCCCCAGAAAGTGCAGGCCCATGACGATGATGACGACGCCCGCGACGATGGCGAGTTCGCCCGAATAAGCGCGCAACAGCGCGCCGACGACGCTGGCGCTGGCGCCCAGCGTCACGAAGACCGTGGAGAATCCGAGCACGAACAACAGCGCCGCCGCCACGGTTTCGCGGCGAACCCGCGGCTCGGGCTCAGCATCGGCAAGCCGCTCCAACGAGGTGCCGGTCATATAGACGAGATACGGCGGCACCAGCGGCAGCACGCAGGGCGAGAGAAAACTCAGCATGCCGGCGGCAAACGCGGCGGCGATGGTCACTTGCATGGCGCACTCAATGCCCGGCCGGTCTTGCGCACGCAAGCGCCGCAAGCGCGAGCCCGCGAGGTTGTGATGGCCTCGTCATTCCCGAGCCCCCGCGCCAACGGGTCCGGCCCGAAGTGGCCGGTCCGATGACAGGCTCCGCGAGGAACCTGGAAATCCATGCCCTCCGGCGTCGACGGGGAAACTCTCGTGTAATGTTCGCGGGTTTCGTGGTTATGGATTCCGGGCACGCGGACTTCGTCCGCGCCGCGGAATGACTGGAGCACCATTTGCGCAATCTCATTACCGACGTGCCCGGAATAAAAGTCGGCCATGCCGAGGATTTGCGGCTCGGGTCGGGCGCAACCGCGATCATCTTTGACCAACCGGCGGCTGCTTCCATCGACGTGCGCGGCGGCGGACCTGGCACGCGCGAAACCGCCCTGCTCGACCCGGCGCAAACCGTCGAAGGCATCGACGCCATCACGCTCGCCGGCGGCTCCGCCTTCGGCCTTGATGCGGCCTCCGGCGTGCAGGCGTGGCTGAAGGAACAAGGGCGCGGCTTTGCCGTGCGCACGGCGCGGGTGCCGATCGTTCCGGCGGCGATCCTGTTCGATCTTTTGAGCGGCGGCGACAAGGATTGGGGCCGTTACCCGCCCTATCGCGAGCTCGGCTACGCGGCCGCTGCCGCGGCAAGCCCCGATTTTCCGCTCGGCAGCGTCGGCGCCGGCACCGGCGCGACCACGGTCAATTGCAAGGGCGGCATAGGCTCGGCCTCAGCGGTGACCGCGGAGGGCCACGTCGTCGGCGCGCTTGCCGCGGTGAATGCAGTCGGAAGCGTCACAATCGGCGATGGCCCGTGGTTCTGGGCGGCGCCGTTCGAGCGCGCCGGCGAATTCGGCGGGCTTGGCTGGCCGACAAGCCTTTCCGAACAAGCGCTTAAGCCCGTCACGAAGGGTTCTGCCAACCAGAGCACGACGCTCGTTGTGGTCGCGACGGACGCCATCTTGAGCAAGACGCAGGCGAAACGGCTGGCGGTGATGGCCCAATCGGGCCTTTCGCGAGCCATTTACCCGGTCCATACCCCGCTTGACGGCGACGTGGTGTTCGCGGCCTCGACCGCACGCAAGCCATTGACCGACCCGCTCATTGGATTGGCCGAGCTTGGTACAATTGCGGCTAACGTGGTCGCGCGGGCGATTGCGCGCGGCGTATTCGCGGCCACGACTCTCCCACTGCCGAGCGCTCTGCCGAGCTGGGCCGACCTGTTCAAGCGGTAACCGACAATTTATCGGTATTTGCCCGCCGTCGGCCGTGCCGCGGAAAGCACAATCGCCATCTTTCCGCCGCACCGGCAGCGCTGTCGTTGACTTTCGTTGGCCGATTCCGCCTTCTGTTGGTCGGAGACCCCCGCTGCTTAAAGTGCTGTTTAGTGCGTTCTGTCACAGTGCATGAGAGCACCGTGCCTCATGATGCACAGCAGGGCACCATGCGTTAGAGGGTTATAATGCGCTTCGTAATCAGCATAGTCGCAGCTTTGATGATCCTAGGCTTGGCGGCCTTCGGCGTCGTCTCGGCACAAAAAATGTCCACGGCGCCCTCGCAGGCGACCGCTTCTGATTCGGCGGCTGCCCCGGCGCCGCAAGCCGCGCCTGCTGCGGCGCGGCATCATCCGGCGGTCAATCCCGTCAGCCAAGTGGCTCAAACCAGCGTGGAAACCACGCCGGCGGCCAGCACTCCGGCAGCGAGTGCTCCGGCTGCTCCGGCTCCGATGCGGGTAGCGCAGGCGACCCAGACGACGCCGGCTGCTCCGAGCGCCGCCTCGGCACCGCCGAAGCCCGCGCCTTCCGCGACCGCCATCCCGGCGTGCGATAAGCCCGGCGGCATGGGGCTTACCCGTATTGTCGAAATCGACACGACCGGCGGCCCCGGCTTCGGCTTCGAGCATTTCAAGCAATATGACTTCCTGCGCGACAAGGAAGTCGTCTTGACCTTCGACGACGGTCCCTGGCCGGGGAACACGCCAGCCGTGCTCAAGGCGCTGACCGACGAATGCTTGAAGGCGACCTTCTTCGAGATCGGCGAACACGCGACCTGGCATCCGGAGATCACCAAGCAGGTGATCGCGGCCGGCATGACGGTCGGCACGCATACCTGGTCGCATAAGGATCTGGCGCGCAACCCGTACGCCAAGGATATCGAGCAGGCCAAGGCGGAAATCGAGATGGGCAACAGCGCGGTGCACTTGGCCGCCGGCGGGGGAAAGATCGCGCCGTTCTTCCGCTTCCCGGCCCTCCAGCATCCTCCTCAGCTGATGTCGTATCTGGCCGAGCGCAATATCGGGGTGTTCTCCACCGACATCGACTCGCGCGACTTCAAGCTGCACAAGCCCGAAGACGTGATCAAATCGGTGATGAGCCAGCTCGAGAAGCACGGCAAAGGCATCATCCTGATGCACGACTTTAAGCACCACACCGCCGAGGCGATGCCGGAACTTATCCGCCAGCTCAAGGCGGGCGGCTACAAAGTGGTGCACATGGTGCCGAAGGGCGAGCTCACGACCGTGCCGAAGTACGACGAAATGCTCGCGCACGAGGACAAGCTGTCGTCCAACAATACGCGGCCTGAAAGCAGCGTCATCCGCACGATCGGCGAGTAAGGACGGTCATTCCGGGGCGGCGCGAAAGCGCCCAACCCGGAATCTATAATTCACAGTCGTGCCCGGATTTCTGCCGAGCCTGTTTCTGTGATGCCGATGGTGATGGATTCCAGGCTCGTGGCGGAGCCTGGAATCGGGCCAGCCACACTTCGGGCCGGACCCGTCGGTGAGGCCCAATGACGCTCACTTCCCGAACCGCTCGGCGCTGAAGGGCTTGGGGTCGCAGAACGGCGTGGCCCCGGTCATCATTTCGGCCATCAACCGGCCGGTCGCCGGCCCGAGCGTCAGCCCCCAGTGGCCGTGTCCAAACGCCAGCCAGAGCCCGCGCTGACCCGGTGACCGCCCGATCACCGGGCGGGAGTCCGCAAAGCACGGCCGGGCGCCCAGCCAGGGCTGCGGCTCGACCGGCTCGCCGAGTGGAAACAAGGCCTTGGCCGCCGGCATCAGGCGCGCGAACTGGGCCGGCGTCGCCGGCGCATCGCGGGGGGCGAACTCCACGCCGGTGGTCAGCCGGATGCCCTGCTCCATCGGCGCCAGCACATAGCCATATTGGGCATCGAGCACCGGGCGGCTGAGCGCGGCGTTGCCCAGCGGGCGGAAGTGGCGGTGATAGCCGCGCTTGACCGCAAGCGGTAGCGTGATGCCGAGCGGCGCCAGCACGTCGAGGCTCCAGGGCCCGAGCGCGACCACCACATCGCCCGCATCGACTGGACCCGAATCGGTCTCCACCCGCCAGGAGCGATCGGAACGGTGCAGCGAGCGCGCGTCTCCCTTCAGCGTCATGCCTCCGAGCGCATTGAATCGCGCCGAGTAGGCACGGGTCACTGCCAGCGGATTGTCCACGTTCACTGCGCCGGTCCAATGCACGGCGTGGCGGAAGGCCCCGTTGAGCGCCGGTTCGAGCGCAAGCGCCC
>DATMQV010000367.1:0-6917 GCA_035566615.1 Xanthobacteraceae bacterium | reverse complement strand
GACCGCGATGCGCACCTTGACGGTGTTGCCTTGGTCGGTCTCGATGGCGAAGGCGCTGTCGTGCAGGCGATCGATGACGCGGCGCACGCTCTCGGCGGCATTGTCCTGGACGTGCCGCATATAGGCACGCACGACAGGCAGCGTGAAATGGCGCACCATCTTGCGCAATTCGCGCACGCCCATCTCGTTGGCGGCGATTTGCGCCTTGATGTCGTTGACGTTCTGCAGCGGATTGCGGGCCGGATATTTGGCGCCGGTGAGAAGCTGATAGGTTTCCTTCTCGCGAAAGCGGCCGCGCTCGACCAAAATGAAATTATCGATATAGACGCCCTCCTGCTCGATGGTCGTGGCGTTCGGCGACATCGAGCCCGGCGAAATGCCGCCGACGTCGGCATGATGGCCGCGCGAGGCGACCCAGAACAGAATCTTGCCACCGTCGAATACCGGCGTGCAGACGGTGATGTCGGGCAGATGGGTGCCGCCGTTGTACGGCGCGTTGATGGCATAGACGTTGCCGGGGCGAATCTTGCCCTTGTTCTCGCGAATGATGGTCTCGACGGCGCGATCCATGGAGCCGAGATGCACCGGCATGTGCGGCGCGTTGGCGACCAGCGAGCCGGTGCCGTCGAACACCGCACAGGAGAAATCGAGCCGCTCCTTGATGTTCACCGAATAGGCGGTGTTCTGCAGCGCCACGCCCATCTGCTCGGCGATCGACATGAACAGATTGTTGAACACTTCCAGCATCACCGGATCGGCGCGGGTGCCGATGGCGCGCGTGCGCTTGAGTTTTTGCACCCGCCGCAGCACCAGGTGATCCTTGGCGGTGAGCTCGGCCTGCCAGCCGTGCTCGATCACGACGGTCTGATGCGGCTCGATGACGATGGCGGGGCCTTTGACTTTGTGGCCCGGCGCCAGCGTGTCGCGCGTATAGACCAGCGCGCGCTGCCACTTGCCGTTGGAGAAAAACCGCGTGCGCCGCGCCGGCGCCGGCAGCTTGGCCCGCGTGGTCCTGCGGGTTTTTTCCCGAAACGTCGCGCCGCCGCCGATCGCCTCGACCGACACGGCCTCGATGACCAGCGCCTTGTTGCGATCGACGAAGCCGAACTGCGCTTTATGCGCGCGCTCGAAGGCGGATTTCATGCTCCGCAGCGACGCAAGCTTGGCGTCCCGGCCGGCATCGATAATCAGCGGCGTGTCCGTCCCCGCGTAACGGATATGCGCGCGCACGTGCACCGTGATTTTATTCGTCGCGACGCCTTGGCCGGTCACCTCGTCGACGGTCGCGCGCGCCAGCCGCCGCGCCACGCTATCGAGCGTCTTGCGCGCCTTGTCGCCGAACGGCTCCTCGATCGCCTGCTGGCGGGTCGCCCGGATGTCGGCGAGTCCCATGCCGTAGGCGGAGAGCAGCGACGAGAACGGATGGATCAGCACCTTGGTCATGCCGAGCGCGTCGGCGACGAGGCAGGCGTGCTGGCCGCCGGCGCCGCCGAAGCAGGCGAGTGCATAGCGGGTTACGTCGTAGCCGCGCTGGACCGAGATCTTCTTGATCGCGTTCGCCATGTTCTCGACCGCGATCTTGATGAAGCCGTCAGCAGCTTGCTCAGGCGTCCGCCCATCGCCGATCTCCTTCGCCAAGGCCACGAAGGCTGTGCGCACCGCGTCGGCGTCGAGCGGCTGGTTCTGCTCGGGCCCAAAGATCTTCGGAAAGAAATCGGGAATGAGCTTGCCGACCATGACATTCACGTCGGTCACCGCCAGCGGCCCGCCGCGCCGGTAGCATTTCGGCCCTGGATTGGCGCCGGCAGAATCGGGACCGACGCGAAAGCGGGCGCCATCGAAATGCAGGATCGAACCGCCGCCGGCCGCCACCGTGTGAATAAGCATCATCGGCGCGCGCATACGCACGCCGGCTACTTCGGTTTCGAAGGTGCGCTCATATTCGCCGGCAAAGTGCGACACGTCTGTCGATGTGCCGCCCATGTCGAAGCCGATCAGGTGATCGAAGCCGGCCTGCCGCCCGGTCTCAGCCATGCCGACCACGCCGCCGGCCGGTCCGGACAAGATCGCGTCCTTGCCGCGGAACAAATCCGCCGCCGTGAGCCCGCCGGACGACATCATGAACATGAGCTTTGCCTTCCCTTGTGGGGAGGGGTCGGGGATGGGGGTCGGGAGGTCGACTCTTTGCACAGACTGGCGGGCGCTTCCGCGTTGGTGCGTCGCCTCCCGACCCCCCTCCCTACCCTCCCCCACAAGGGGGGAGGGTTTTTGCCTCACAAGGGCAGAGGGATTTAGTTCGCCCGCTACCTGCGCCACGTATCCGCGGAGAATCGGCGAGAGATAGGCGTCGACCACGGTGGTGTCGCCGCGGCCGACGAGTTTGATCAGCGGCGACACTTCGTGGCTGGCGGACACTTGCGTAAAGCCCGCTTCGCGGGCGAGCATTGCAATCTGTTGTTCATGCGCGCTGTAGCGATAAGCATGCATCAGCACGATGGCGACGGCGCGCAGCCCGTCATTCTTCGCACGCACAAGTTCGGCACGCACTTCGTCGAGATCCAGCGCTCGTTCGACAGTGCCGTCGGCGCGCACGCGCTCGTCAACCTCGGCGACACGCTCGTAGAGCATGTCGGGCTTGATGATGTGCTTAGCAAAAATCTTCGGCCGCGCCTGGTAGCCGATGCGCAGCGCATCGCGGAAGCCCTTAGTGATGAGGAGAAGCGTGCGGTCGCCCTTGCGCTCAAGCAGCGCATTGGTAGCGACCGTGGTGCCCATCTTCACCGCGCCGATCTGCGCCGCCGGCACGGGCTCCTCCGGCGCAAGCCCAAGCAAATGGCGAATGCCCGCCACAGCGGCATCCCGATACGCCTCGGGATTTTCCGACAGGAGCTTGCGGGTGACGAGCTTGCCGTCGGGCCGCCGGCCGATCACGTCGGTGAAGGAGCCGCCGCGGTCGATCCAGAATTCCCAGCTTCCGGGCATAAGCAAATATATCCAAACCGCTCATTCCCGCGAATGCGGGAATCGAGCAAGAAACAGAAAAAGACTTGGGTCCCCGCTTACGTGGAGACGAGCGCGGTTGTCTAGATCTAGGGTTTGTCCGCCGCCAGCAGATTGGCGATGGTCCTGATCTCGTTGCGCGCGTATTTGGGCAGGCCGGCGCTGATCGAATCGCCGGAATTGAACGAGGACTGCCCCATCAGCACTTGCGCCGGCACGAGGTTGCGCAGCACCGGGACTTTTTCGAAATCCTTCTTCTTGTCGAGCACGCTTTCGGGGATCGCCAGCACCATGTAGGCGGTGACCACCGTCTTGTTGGCTTCGCTCGGATGAGCCTGGAAGACGGCGAGCAATTTGCCGAATTTCATGATCTGATTGACGTAGAAGATATTCTGCTCGAGCACGCCGGCGACCGGCGTATCGAGGCCGGTGAGCTCCTTCAAGCCGGCCTGATCGATATCGGCGGTCAACACCGCCGACATCTCGCCCTGGAAATCGATATGGTCGGAAACCTTCTTGGGCGTGTCGCGCAGCTTGTTGACCAGCATCACGCCGAGCGGAATCTTGCCTTCGAGCTTGTAGGTCGACTCGATGCAGATCAGCGGATTGCGGCCGGTGCACCACTTGCGATCGGGATTGACGTTGCCGGTCCCCTGCGGGTCGGTGAGCGGGGAGATGTCGGTCGCGGCAATCAGCTTGTGCTTGATCGCCGGGTCAATCTTTTCCAGGAACGGCAGCGAGACATAGCGTGAAAGATTGAATGAGCCGGGCGCCCTGTTGAGAATGAAACGCGCCTGCGCGACGTACATTTCGAGCTTTTCCAGTACCGGACCGGCGGGCGCATCGGTGCTCGCCGCCTTGGTGATGGTTGGCTCGGAATAAGCGGGATAGAGCGATAAGAACTTTTTCTGCGCCGGAAGCGTCCGGCCCCACTCGGTAAATGCGGTCAAGTTCGCGGCGGCCGACGCGCTCACCGCGCCGTCGCTGAACGCGATCGTGCCGGGCTTCAGTGCGGCCACATCCCAATTCGGCGGTGAACCGACATCCTCGATGCGAAACTCCTCCGCACGCGCGGAGGACAACGCCCCAAGCAGTGCGACAAGCGCGACCGCGTGTCGTATCCACATTGAATTACTTTCCGTTATCCGTCAGAACGGCCACCCGCTCCACGACCCGCGACGATCCTCCCGGTTGTTCCATGGTGCGAAGAAGCCACGCGCTACCGGCCGCTGCTGTTGCTGGTAATAGCCTTGCTGCTGTTGCTGGTAGTAGTCCTGCTGAGCGCCCGGATAATACGGGTTTCCGCCCGCGCGGCGTCCTCCGCCGCCCCATCCCCAGGCACCCCAGCTTTGCTCTGCCTCGCCCTCAGGATTGCGGGCCGGGTCGCCCTCCTGACGCGTCGCCATAAGCTGATATTGCGTCTCATAAAGTTTGCCATCCGGTCCGATCCGGAGGTGCTCGATAAAGCCTTGCCCGCTGTTTTCGCTGTATTGGTACTGGCCATACTGGCCGCCGTTGCGGCTGCCGCCAATCCGGGTGCCGCTGTAATAGTCGATTGGCAGGTCAACCAAATAGCGCTTGGCCTCCGGCGACGGCCCACTGAGCGGCGTCTTGGGCGCAATGCCCTGTGCCCAAACGGCCTGCAAGATCGGCTCGAAGATCGGCAACGCGACACGCGCGCCGGTCGCGGTCGTGCCCAGCGAACGACGCTTGCCATCGCCATTGTCGTAGCCGACCCACACGGCGATGGTGACGTCGTTGGTGAAGCCGATGAACCACCCGTCGACCGCATCCTCGGTGGTTCCGGTCTTGCCGGCGACATAGGGCGAGAGCCCGCCGATCGCGCGCGCTGTGCCGCGCGCCACCACGCCCTGCAGCATGGTCTTGAGCTGATAGAACGACGTGCGGTCGGCCGCGCTAATAAAGGGAAGCGGCGTGTTCGGATATTGAAAGACCGTGTGCCCGTCTGACTCGATCGATTCGATGGCGTGCGGCTTCGGCAGCGCGCCTTCGTTGGCCACCGCCGCATAGAAGGCGGCGAGATCAATCATGCGGACCGGCTGCGCGCCGAGCACGAACGGATAGTAACGGACGCATTCAGCGTAGATCTTGGCGGCAACCGCGGTCGCGCAGACTTGATCAAGACTTTTCTCTGGATCGGCGCTGATGCCCCCCTCGAGCAAGTGCGCGGTCACGACGTTGACTGAATTCTCCAGTCCGCGCCGCATGGTGAACATGCCGCCCATGCTGCCGTCGGCGTTGCGCGGCGACCAGTAATATTCCTCGCGCAGCGCGCTGTTGTACTCGCGCGCGATAATGCCGGTGTTGGCGCCGATCGGCGCGAGCGTGATCGGATCGTCCGAAACGAGCGTGTTGGGTTGCAGTCCTGCCTGCAGCGCGGTCAGATAGGTGAGCGGCTTCATCGCCGATCCGGGCTGGCGCTGAGTCTGCGACGTCCGGTTCAACTGGCTCGCGAAATAGGAGAAGCTGCCCGCCATCGCCAGAATGCGTCCGGTCTTGTTCTCCAGCACCAGCGCCGCTCCTTGCACCGTGGGGCGCACCCGCAATTCCGCCCGCCCGCCGGCCGTGACGGTGGCGCCCGGCCCGCCGCCCGCGTTTTTGGGCTTGGCAGCGGTCTTGCCCTCGATCACGCGGACATAGACGACGTCATAAAGGCCGATATTGCGCTTGGCGCCCAGGTTCGCCGCGTTGAGCGGCAACACGCGGCCGTCTCGGATACCGACGCGGATATTGCCGTCGCCGCGCTTGCCGCCGCCCTTGTCGAGAATAACGGCCGGCTCCCAATGCACGTCGGAAAGCGGCAGCTTGAGCGCCTGCAGCGCTTGTTGCCACGCCGGCAAGGCGCCGGGCGCTGCCGCGCCGCCGCCGGCGCCGAGCTTTTGGATCGCGTCGCCGAGATTGGCTTCGGGCCCGCGAAACTGCGTGCGGCCGGACGACATCTCAAAACGAGCAAGCCCCTCCTGCAGGGATACTTCGGCTTCGCGCTGCAAGGCCGCGTTGATGGTCGAATGGACGGTGTAGGGTTCCGCCGTCAGGCTGGTGATGCCGTCGGTTTTCGCCTCGCGCCCCAGGAAATCGGTGAAATGCAAGCCGCTGTCGCGCCGCCGCTGCTCGAACGCCAGAAGCTTGGGCGGGGCCGCGAGCGCACGGTCCTTGTCCTCCGCCGAGATCACGCCGTCTTCCTTCATGCGGCCGATCACATAGGCGAGCCGCTCCTTGGCGCGATCCGGATGGCGGTCAGGGTTGAAGAAGCTTGGCCCCTTGAGCAAGCCCGCCAACATCGCGCCTTCGGCGATGCTGAGATCCTGTGCGGATTTGCCGAAATAGCTGCGCGCGGCCATCTCAACGCCCCAGGCGCCGCGGCCGAGATAGGCGGAATTCAGGTAGAGCTCGAGGATTTCCGATTTGCTGAGCGTGCTCTCAACCCGCGAGGCCACGATCATCTCGCGGATCTTGCGCTCGTAGGTCACGTCGTCTCCAACCAGGAGGTTTTTGACCACCTGCTGGGTGATGGTCGAGCCGCCCTGCGGCCGTCCCGGCTCGGCGAGATTGCCGATGAAGGCACGAATGATGCCGCGCTCGTCGACGCCGTGGTGCTGAAAAAACCGCCGGTCTTCGGCGGCGATGAATGCTTTCTGCACCAGGTCCGGAATCTTGGCGAGCGGCACCCAGACACGGCGGTTACGCGGCTCGAACACATTGGCGAAGCTGCCGCCCTTGCCGTCGAGCACCACACTCATGGAGGGTAGCTTGCAGCCTTTGAGCCGCGCCGGGTCGGGCAGATCGGCCGCCGCGTTGTTGAAGAACTCGATCACCTGGCCGAGATCGACGACCGGATTGGCGACGTTCTCGTTCTTGCAGAACTGATGATAGGCGGTGTTCAGATCGGCGAAGTT
>DATMQV010000366.1:0-11640 GCA_035566615.1 Xanthobacteraceae bacterium | reverse complement strand
AGGCTTCACAATCCTGTCACGCGTCCCTATAAACTAGGTCTCGACGCCGCACTGCGGCAAGTGAGTCGCGACAGGAACGTGGTCTTGAACGCTCACGTATCGCCATCGGGGTTTCCTGCGTTGGTGTTGAATGCGGACTTTCGTCCGCTGAGCTACTACCCGCTGTCGCTCTGGTCCTGGCAGGATGCCATCAAGGCCGTGTTTCTCGAGCGGGTGAACATCGTCGCCAACTACGACCGCGCCGTGCGCAGCCCGAGCTTCGAGATGAAGCTGCCGAGCGTGGTATCGCTTAAGACTTTCGTAAAGCCGTCCACACACCCGGCGTTCACGCGGTTCAACGTATTTCTGCGTGACCGTTTCTCTTGCCAATATTGCGGCGCGCGCGACGATCTCACCTTCGATCATCTGCTGCCGCGCTCGCGCGGCGGCCACACCACCTGGGACAACGTGGTCGCCGCTTGCTCGCCCTGCAATCTGAGGAAGGGCAACCTGACGACCGACGAGTCGAAGATGTGGCCGTCGCAGCGGCCGTTTCAGCCGTCGGTGCAGCATCTGCACCGCAACGGGCGCCTCTTCCCGCCCAACTACCTGCACGATAGCTGGCTCGACTATCTCTACTGGGACACCGAGCTCGATCCATAAGCGCCCGATCGCGGCTTTTCGGCTTCACCGGCATCCATCTCCGCGCCGACACGAGCATTAAGGCTTGGCCACAAGATTTGGCCGGGAGGCTTGTGCCTCGGCCTTTTTTTGACCAAGCTTGCCGCGGGGTGACGGTCCAAACACGCTCCCGCATGGCTGGAGGTGAAAGGACCGTCATTGTATCGGCCTTCCAGAGGGAGTGTAGGAATGAATAAGAAGACTCGGCCAACCGCGAGCAATTGGAAACACGTGCGGGCGCGCGGCCTGCGTAGCGGCGTGTTGCTGGCCGCCGGCGCCGCGCTCGTCGCACTCGCGGCGGCACATGTGCATGCCGCCGAAACCCCGATCAAGATCGCGCTGATTGCCGACAAGACCGGCCCGCTCGAAGCCTACGCCAAACAAACGTCGGCCGGCTTCGCCATGGGCCTCGACTACGCCACCGGCGGCACGATGATGGTCGAGGGCCACAAGCTGATCGTCATCGAGAAAGACAGCCAGACCAAGCCGGACGTCGGCCGCAATCTGTTGAACGAAGCTTACAACGACGACGGCGCCGATATCGCGGTCGGCGGCACGAGCTCGGCGGTGGCGCTCGCCATGCTGCCGGTGGCGCTCGACAACAAAAAGATCTTCATCGTCGAACCGGCGGTCGCCGACTCGATCACCGGCGACAAATGGAACCGCTATATCTTCCGCACCGGCCGGAATTCCACGCAGGACGCTACCTCCAACGCGCTCGCCATCGGCAAGCCCGGCACGGCGATCGCGACGCTGGCGCAGGATTATGCCTTCGGCCGCGACTTTGTCGCCGCATTCAAGACGGCGCTCGCCCCGACCGGGGCGAAGCTCGTGTTCGAGGAATACGCACCGCCGTTGACGACCGATTTCACGGCGCCCATTCAGCGCATCTTCGATGCGCTCGCCAAGGAGCAGGGCCGCAAGATCATTTTCGTCAACTGGGCGGGCGGCGGCAATCCGCTGGCGGCGCTCAAGGCCATGGGGCCCGAACGGCAGGGCATCGAGATATCGACCGGCGGCAACATCCTGCCGGCCTTGGTGGCCTACAAGGACTTTCCCGGCCTGGAAGGCGCCGCTTATTACTATTTCGACATTCCCAAGAACCCGGTGAATGACGCGCTGGTCGCCGAGAACAAGAAGAGGTTCAACGGCGCGCCGCCTGATTTCTTCACCTGCGGCGGCTTCATCGCGGCGCAGGCGGTGGTGCTGGCGCTGAAAAAGACCGGCGGCTCGACCGACCCCGAGAAGCTGATCGCCGCCATGGAGGGCATGGCCTTCGACTCGCCGAAGGACACCGTGCTGTTCCGCAAGGAGGATCATCAGCTGCTACAGCCCATGTACGCCTTCAAGATCAAGGTCGATCCGAATGTGCCCTGGGCGATCCCCGAGCTGACGCACGTCATCACCATGGACGAGATGAAGATCCCGATCGCCAACAAACGGTAATGAAAGCCCGATGAGGCATCAGGGGCGCGGTTCGTGAGGTAGGGCGTGGAATGAACGACGACGTCCCTGCTCTGTCGACCCGCGATCTGACCATCAATTTCGGCGGGCAGGTCGCGGTCAATGCCGTGACCTGCGCGTTTCACCAAGGCACGCTGACCGCGATCGTCGGGCCGAACGGCGCCGGCAAGACGACCTACTTCAATCTGATCTCGGGACAGTTGCGCCCGACAGCCGGCAGCGTGAGCCTATTCGGCAAGGACATCACGCGGCTCGGCGCACCCGACCGCACGCGGCTCGGGCTCGGCCGCGCGTTCCAGCTGATCAATCTCTACCCGAGCCTCCCGGTGTTCGAGAATGTGCGTCTGGCGGTGCAGTCGGTGGCGCAAATCCGCTTCGATTGTTTCAGTATCGCGGCGCGCAACACCGCGGTGCGCGACGAGGCGCGGCATTGGCTCGACCGCGTCAAGCTCGGGCCCCGCGCCGAGCTTCCAGTTGCAGCGCTGTCGCATGGCGACCAACGCAAACTCGAGGTCGCCATCCTGCTCGCGCTAAAGCCGCGCGTGCTGATGTTCGATGAGCCGACCGCCGGCATGAGCCTCGACGAGATCCCGACGATTCTCGATCTGATCGAAGAGATCAAACGCGAGACTCACAAGACCTTGCTTCTGGTCGAGCACCGCATGGATGTGGTCACGCGGCTCGCCGACCGCATCATCGTGCTGCAGGATGGAACGCTGATCGCCGACGGCCCGCCGGCCGACGTGGTCGCGCTCCCGGAGGTGCAACAGGCTTACCTCGGCGTCCATGGCGCCGGCGAATTGCGGCGTGGGTCGGTACAATGAGCGAGACCGCCGACGTCTTGCTGCGCGTCGAAGGCGTTTTCACCAATATCGGCCGTTATCGCATTTTGCACGGCGTCGACTTCTCCGTCCCGCGCGGACGCGTCACGGCGCTGCTGGGACGAAACGGCGCCGGCAAGACCACGACGCTGCGCACCATCATGGGCTTGTGGAAGGCGCGGCTCGGCAAAATCGTGTTCGATGGCCAACCGATCACCGCGCTGGAAACGCCGCACATCGCGCGCCGCGGCATCGCCTACGTGCCGGAGAATATGGGCATCTTCGGCAAGCTGACCGTGCGCGAGAACATGCTGCTGGCGACCAGCCGCACCGGCTTTGCCCAAGACCAGCTCGATCGCGTGCTGCAAAGCTTTCCTGCATTGAAGATGAAGTGGGACTCGCCGGCCGGCTCGCTGTCCGGCGGGCAGAAGCAAATGCTCGCGATCGGCCGCGCCATCATCGAGCCGCGCCGGCTGTTGCTGATCGACGAGCCGACCAAGGGGCTGTCGCCGGCGATGGTGGATCAGCTCGTCGCGGCGCTTCTCCGGCTCAAGCGCGAGAACACGACCATCCTGCTGGTCGAACAGAATTTCCGCGTCGCCGAAGCCGTCGGCGACGATGTCGCGGTCATGGACGAGGGCCGCATCATCCATGCCGGCGAGATGGCGGCGCTTGCGACCAATCACGGGCTGCAGCACCGGCTCTTGGGCCTGAGCGTGGCGGACAGCGCATGAACGGCGATTGGCACAAAAGACTGCAGCAATGGGCGCCGTACGCGCTCACGCCGCTGGTGATCATTGCCGCGCTGCCGGCGATCGGACCGGGGCCCTGGCTGACGCTGACCGTCGCCGGCCTCACCATGGGCATCATGCTGTTCATGGTGGCGGCCGGGCTGACACTGATCTTCGGCCTGATGGACGTGTTGAATTTCGCGCACGCCGCTTTCGTGACCGTCGGCGCCTACATTGCCGTCTCCGTGCTTGTCCCGCTCGCCGGCTGGACCAACGAGACCTCGCTTGCGCTCAATATCGCCGCGCTGCTGGTGGCGCTGGTCGCGGCCGCGATCGCGAGCGGCGCGCTCGGCTTCGTGTTCGAGCGCGTGATCATCCGCCAAGTCTACGGCGCGCCGTTGCGGCAGATCCTGATCACCATCGGCGCGCTGACCGTGATCGAGCAGTTGATCATCGTCATCTGGGGGCCGCAGGCGATACCGCTACCGAAGCCCGCGATGCTGCGCGGCAGCGTGTTCGTCGGCTCCTCATCGATCGAGACCTACCGGCTGTTCGCGCTCTTCGTCGGGCTTGCGATAGCGCTCGCCATGCATCTCTTCCTCACCCGCACGCGGCTCGGCCTCGTGGTACGCGCCGGCGTCGAGGATCGCGAGATGATCCAGGCGCTGGGCTATCACATCCGCCGGGTGTTCATCGGCGTGTTCATGGCCGGGACCGCGCTTGCCGGCGTCGGCGGGATGATGTGGGCGCAGTATCAGGCCGTGGTCAACAGCCAGATCGGCGACGGCATGACCATCCTGGTGTTCATTATTCTGATCATCGGCGGCCTCGGCTCGGTCGGCGGTTGTTTCATCGGCGCGATCCTGGTGGGCCTGACCGCCAACTATGTCGGCTTCCTCGCGCCGAAACTGGCGCTCGGCTCAAATATTTTGCTGATGGCGCTGATCCTGTTGTGGCGGCCGCGCGGCTTGTTTCCGCTCGCCGAGCATCATTGAGGCGGCGATGACGGCCGGACAGATCAACGAACCGATGCAAGAGACCGCCGGCGGCTTCGCCGACACAGCGGCGGACGCGCCGATACCCACACTCAGCCTGGAGGGCAAAAGTAGATCGTGGCTGGGATGGTTTGTCTCGGACGATCCACCCGGCCGGGCGCTGTTGAACGTGACCATGCTGCTCATTCTGGCCGTGCTGTTGTTCGCGCCCTTTGTGTTTCCCGGCTCAAAGGCGCTCGACGTCGCGGCGCGTATCTGCATTTTTATTATCCTGGTCGCGAGCTACGACCTCATGCTCGGCTTCACCGGCATCGTGTCGTTTGCGCACACGATGTTCTTCGGGATCGGCGCCTATGGCGTGGCGATCATGCTCGCCAAGGGCTGGAGTGGCTGGACCGGCGTGATCCTAGGCACGCTTATCGGCGCAGTCGTCTCTCTGGTGGTCGCCGCGGTGATCGGGCTGTTGAGCCTTCGGGTGCGCGCGATCTTCTTTTCGATGATCACGCTCGCGGTCGCGGCTTTCGCGCAGATCGTTGCCGAGCAATGGCGGACTTTGACCGGCGGCGAAGACGGTCTGACGTTCGACGTGCCTGCCGTTCTCAGCCGCAGCTTCCGGCTCGTGCCGGATCGGGTGATGGGCGTCATCATCAACGGCCCGGTGATCACCTACTACATCACGTTCGCGGTGACGCTGGTGCTGTTTCTGCTCATGCTGCGGATCGTGAATTCGCCCTTCGGGCTGGTGCTGCGCGCCATCCGCGAGAACGAGTTCAGGGTCGAAGCGATGGGCTATCGGGTCGTCGCCTACCGCACGCTGATCTGCATAATTTCCGCCATCATGGCGTCGATGGCTGGCTCTTTGATGGCGCTGGTGCTGCGTTACAACGGCCCCGACGCGACGCTGTCATTCACATTGATGATCGATATTCTACTGATGGTCGTGATCGGCGGCATGGGAACGCTCTACGGCTCGATCGTCGGCGTCATACTGGTGGTGCTGGCTCAGTACTATTTGAAGAACACGCTCGAAATGGCGACCGGCTCGATGTCCGGCCAGTCGCCGATGGCGGCGCTGTTTCACCCAGACCGTTGGCTGTTGTGGCTCGGGATCATCTTCATCCTGATCGTGACCTTCCTGCCGCAGGGCATCGTCGGACGACTGCGGCGGAAAAGATGAGGCGATTTCGTAAGCCGTCATCGCCGGGCTTCCCCCGGCGATCCCGTTGAGGCGGGCACCACTCTGCCAAAATCCGTCGGGAAGGCCGGGACAAGCCCGGCCATGACGGATTACGGACTACGCCGCGTGCTCCTTGCGCGCGCCGGTGAAGGCGGGCGCCACCTCGGACATGAAGCGCGCCATTTCTTCCTTCACCTGATTGTGCGGCTTCAGACCGACATTGAAATAGAGGATCACCTCGTCGAAGCCGGCGCCCTCGACCTTTTTCAGGATCTCGGTGATGCGCGCGGATGAGCCGAGCAGCACGGAATTTTCCGTCAAATCCTCCGGCTTCACCTTCTGCAGCCGCTCGACCATGTCGATGAAATAGCGATAGCTCGGCGGCGCCGTCTTCGGATCGCCCGGGAAGGCCGGGATCACGCATTCCTTGTAGTAGCGAATCTGGCGGGCGCGCTGCGCGTCTTCCTGTGCCTTGTTGTCGGCGAAATGCGTGAAGTAGCTGCACATCAAGCGGCCCGGCTTGGTGCCGTGCTTGGCGCACGTCTCATGATAAAGGTCGGCGACCTGCTTGAGACCGCCATAGCTGATGGCGGCGGCGAACGGCGCAACGATCAGCCCGCAGCCCAGGCGCGCCGCAAGCTCGATCGACGGCTTCGAGAACGATCCCACATAGGTCGGCAGCGGCCGCTGCACGGGCTTCGGCGTAATCCGCACATCATCGAACGAATAATGCTTGCCATGATGCGAGATGCGATCCTCGGCCGCCCACAGCCGGCGCACCAGCTCGAGCCCTTCCTCGAAGATGCCCTGATTGTCGGCGAACGACACGTGGAAGGGCAGATATTCGCGCTGGTCGTAACCGCGGCCGCAGGCGAAATCGACCCGGCCGCCGGAGAGAAGATCGAGCGTCGCCCATTGCTCGGCGACGCGAATGGGATGATGCAGCGGCAATACCGTCACCGCCGGCGCGAGTCGGATGCGACTGGTGTTGGCGGCCACATAGGCCAGCACCAAATCCGGGCAGGAGAGTACGCCGAGCGAGTTGAAATGATGCTCTCCGATCCAGGCCGAATGCATGCCGAGCTTGTCGGCATAGAGTGCCTCGGCCGTGATATCGGCCACGAACTGATTGGAGGAACGCGTATTGTTGGCGTAGTGGTTGTCGCTCAACGTGAAGTAACCGAAATCCATCATCCTCTCCTCGAGCTCATGTTGCATTTCAGCGTGCGGCCGTCGCGGCCGCACGCGTAGTTTTCGCCGTTACCGGATCAATCGCGTCCGGCGTCCATGATCGCCTGCGCCAAGAGTTTCGGATTGGAGAAGCAGAGCTCATGGCTGCCGGGCACCTGAACCAGCCGGAACAAGCCGAGCTTCTGCGACAGCCGCGGATGCCAGCCATAGTGGTGCGGCAGTGCAGTGTCTTCTATGCAGTTGATGTAGGACTTGGCGATCTGCATATCCGCCGGATTGGTTTTCAACGCGATCTTGTCGGAAAACGTTTTCTCGGGATGCGGATTGAGAATGTCGTAGGCCTTCTGTGCGGTTGCCAGATCGGCATCGTTGATGAACGCATCCCGCCAGATCGGAAACGGCAGCACGACCGAACTATCTCCGCGTTGCGCTGCAATGGCGTCGAAGAGCGCGACAAACGGCGGCGGCACCATATCGTTGAGGCTTTCGCCGTTGTTCGGAACGAATGCGTTCCAATAGACCAGACGGCGAATTCGCTCCGGAACCTGATCGGCAACGCCGGTGATGACCATGCCGCCATAGCTGTGACCCAAAAGAATGACGTCCTTCAGATTTTTCTGGGTCAGATAATCGACGATTGACTTGATTGCCTCGGCGAGGCCGACGGTCTTGGCATCGCCCGGCCGGTTGCCGGCAATCGTGGGTGTGTGCACCTCGTGACCGGCGGCGCGAATCGGCGCCGCGGTCGGCTCAAGCTCAGCGCCGGTATGCCAAGCGCCGTGGACGAGCACATAAGTCGTCATGTTGCATTCCTCCCCTTTTGGTTCTGGTCTCGAACGGACCCTTACGCTCACCACCATAACCAAGGCCGGCGGGTGGAACCACATACGGAATAATAGTTGACGATACATCTGTTGTAAATGCAATAATTGAGCGTCACAACTTGCGTTCCGCACGGCATTTTTTGACCGCTGCGGCGAATTGAACTAGACGGAAGCTCTTCCCGCAGGATGCGTCAGGCTCGTGAACGATTCCGCCAAGCTCGATCTCGATAATTATCTGCCCTATCTGGTGAATCGGGTCGGCACTATCATTGCCGATCAGTGGGGCGGCGAGCAGCTTGCGCCCTATCGGCTGAGCATCGCGATGTGGCGGGTGATGGCGGTGCTGGCCAGCAAGGGCGGACAGCGCCAGATCGACCTTGCCGACCTGACCAGCATTGAAGTTTCCACGCTATCGCGGCTGGTGACCCGGCTTGTTCGCATGGGCATCGTGTCGCGGACGCGCTCCGCCAGCAGCACGCGCGAAGTCGCGGTCAAGCTCACGGCCAAGGGCAAGGCGCAGGTGGCGCGGCTCGCCCCGCTGGCGCGCGACTACGAGGCGGCCGCCATCGCAGGCGTCCGGCCCGACGAGTTGGCAGCGGTGAAAAGCGCGCTGCGCCGCATGTATGCAAACATGAAAGCTCGGCAGCCGGCGAGCGCCGCCGGCGGCGGAGCGCCTCAGAATAGAGGCCGCCGACGCCCACCGCTGGCCGCAGAGTAAATCTCTAGCGCACTATGGCGTCATGAGAGCCACAAATTGGCTCCGTAGCCTGCCCAAGTTGGTCAAGGATAAGATCTGCCGCCTTGCCGAAGCCGCCGCTGCACTTATTTGTGTGTCGCGGCGTAACGCTCGAACAAAAACTCATGCCTCACGTTCGAAAGCCGACATTCGACCGGCGCGCTGTGCTTTCGGGCGCGGCGCGCGGCGCCAAGCTGCTCGCGGCAGGCGGCATCCTGTCCGCTGCACCCTTGCTTAGGCTCCCGGCGCAATCGCCAGTGGCCACGCCGGCCTCCGAACCATTAGCCTTACCACCAAAGATTCGCAGCCGTGACGGCGTGCTGGAAACAACGCTCACCGCGGCAGCAGGTCCGGTGTTGCTCGGCGCACATCCATTCTCCGGATTTCTTTACAACGGCGAATATCTGCCGCCGCTGTTGCGGGCGCAACTTGGCGATACCTTGCGCATCACGTTTCGCAACGCGCTGCCAGACAAACCCTCGAATCTGCACTATCACGGCATGAGCGTTTCGCCGCAGGGACACAGCGACAACGTGTTCGTACACGTTCATCCTGGCGAGACGTTCCAGTACGAGGTGCGGATCCCGTCCGCCGGACGGCAAGGCCCGGGCCTTTACTGGTATCATCCGCACGCGCACGGTTCCGTCGACGATCAGATTCTCGGCGGCATGTCCGGCGCTTTGGTGGTCGATGGATTCGAGCGGCTCCATCCTTTGCTGCGCGGATTGCCGGAGCGCTTTCTTCTCATCAAGCACGCGCAGATCGATGGCGGCGAGGTCGTCTCGATCAACGGACAGATCAATCCGCTGATCGCGATGCGCCCCGGCGAGATGCAGTTCTGGCGCATCGCGCACATCGGCGCTTCGCTCTTTCTCAAATTCCGCATCGAGGGCATGGCGCTTTATGTCGTCGGAACGGATGGCCATCCGCTGTCGCAGCCGCGCAAGGTGTCCGAGTTCTTCATCGGCCCGGGCGAGCGGATGGAGGCGATCGCGGTCGGTCCGCCGCCGGGCGAATACGCCATGCGCACGATTTCATTTCAGAACGAAGCCTGGCGCCCGCCGGAAGCGGTGCGCGATCTGGCGCTGATCGTATCGGGCGGCGCGGCGGCGCCGACGGCCAATGTTGGAGACGAAATTCTGCGCCAGCGCGCCGAAGGCGCCCGATGGATCGACGAGGTACGGGCGGCACCCATCGCGCACCGCCGCACGCTTGTCTATTCACGCACGCCTGACAGGCAGGTGTTCATGATCGACGGCCGCACCGTCGACGAAGATCGCATCGATCAGACAGTCCGGCTCGGCGACACCGAGGAATGGACGATCGTCAATACCGATCAGCAATATCACAGCTTTCACATCCATCAGACGCCGTTTCTGGTGACCGAGACCGGCGGCAAGCCGCAAGACGACGACAGCTTGCGCGACACTGCGGCGGTGCCGCCGGCAACCGACCAGGGTCCCGGCACGTTGAAAGTGGTCATCCCCTTCACCGATCCGGTGATTGTCGGGCGCTTCGTCTATCACTGCCACTCGGTCAATCACGAGGACAAAGGCATGATGGGTGTCATTGAGGTCGTCGCATAAAGCACGCGGCGCGGAACCGGCGGTCCAAGACCGCGTTGCGCTCAAAGTCGCCCACTCTGACTCCCGCCATCATCCACGCAGGCCTCCCGCTCGATTGCGGCCATGGCGATTCAGACATACGCTCCCGGCACGCGACTGGCCGCGGCGACTGCCGGCAAAAATACGCTGCGAGAGAATTTCGGGGGAAACGATGGCGGGCGCGCCGGAAATCCAAGTTTCGCGGTTGCTCGACGAGCGCGGACTGGGCGCATTCCAGGTCAGATTGCTGTTCTGGGCGATCCTGCTCTCGCTGATCGACGGCTACGACATTGCCGCCATCGCGTTTGCCGCCCCGCACCTGGTCGCCTCGTGGGGCATTCCGCGTAGTGCGCTCGGGCCGGTGCTGAGCGCAAGCAATATCGGCGTCCTGTTCGGCTCGGCGATTTTCGGCTGGGTCGGCGACCGCTACGGCCGCAAGCCGGCTCTGATCGGCGCCAACATTTTGTTCGGCGTCTTCACGTTCATCGCCGCTTATTCGACCGACCTGACGCAACTCTTCTGGCTGCGGCTGATTGCCGGCCTCGGCATCGGCGGCGTCATTCCAAATCTGGTGGCGATCTGCACCGAGTCGGCGCCGCGCAATCTGCGCGCCACGCTGCCGATCGTCGCCGTGGGGTGCGTGCCGATGGGCGGCGCGCTCGGCGGTGTGGTCAGCGCCTTCCTCGTACCCCAGTACGGCTGGCAGATCCTGTTTCAGATCGGCGGCGTCGCACCGATCGTCATCGCGCTCGCCGCCATCATGAACCTGCCGGAATCCATCAAATACATGGCACTGCACGAGAGCCAGCGCGCGAAAATGACCAAGGTGGTCGCCGCGCTGCGGCCGGGTTTCACCGTGCCGCCCGACGCGCGCTTTGTCATCGAGGACGAACGGCAGACGCCGTCGTCGAATCCGGTTTATTTGTTCCAGCATGGGCTGTGGCTGATCACGCCGCTGTCTTGGCTTTTGTTCGCGCTCAATCTGATGGGCTATTTCTTCCTGTCCGGCTGGACGCCGACGCTTCTGACCGCCGCCAAGCTGCCGCCGGCGACGGCCGCGATCGCCGCCGCACTGCTGCAAGTCGGCGGCACGGTCGGCGCGCTGTCGCTGTGCTGGTGGCTGCAGCGGCATCGTTTCCTCGCCATCTCCTTTCTGTTCGTGCTCGCCGTCCCGGTCGTCGGCTCGATCGGCTTTGCCGGACTGGCATCGCAAGCCGCTTTGCTGACCGCGACCTTCTTCGCCGGGTTTCATCGTGCTCGGCATTCAGATCGGCATCAACGTGGTCGGCGCCATGCTCTATCCGACCTCGCTGCGCGCCAACGGCTCGGGCTGGCAGCTCGGCCTCGGCCGTATCGGCTCGATCGTCGGTCCGCTGCTCGGCGCGCTGTTCGTCGGCATGCCGGTGCAGCAGCTTTACATGTGGTCGGCGCTGCCCT
>DATMQV010000365.1:0-11302 GCA_035566615.1 Xanthobacteraceae bacterium | reverse complement strand
TCCCGTGACCTTGGAAAGTTCATCAAGCTTGCGTTTGGCAATCGCAAAATGTTGGAATGGTTTGGCCCCATGGTCAGCAAATACGTAAGGTCCTCGCTTCTCCATGCGCCTTAGGACGGCGATAGATTGATCCGAAAGCTGTACAAGATGGGGCTTGGCGTTCTTTGTCCGCAACTTTGGGATCGTCCAAACTCGCTGCGTGAGGTCCAGTTCGTCCCAGGCAAGCCTTGCGACCTCCTCGCGGCGCTGTCCGGTTAGCGCCAACAGTTCGACAATGCCGCCATAACGATCGTCGATCTGTCCGGCGGCAAGAATGACCCTGGCAAGTTCATCGTCGTCTAGCACCCGGTCGCGGGCGATTTCCTTTGCAGGTAGTGGCACCCCTTCGGCCGGGGACTGATCGATGACGGCTCGACCCACGCACCAACGCAGAAACGTCTTGATTGATTTCAACGTCTTGTTGGCGGCAACCGGAGCCCCGCGTTGTTCAATCGCGGAAATCACCTCCACCACATCTCGCTTGCCGATCTCATGGATGCTTCCGCCCGCCCAGGTCTTTCCCATCTCGCGGCGAAGAAGTCTGGCGATCTCGGCCCCAGAACGGTTCTGGGACAGACGCTGGTCGATGAACCTCTCCAGCAGATCCGCGACGCGATCCGCCACGACCCGACGTTTCTTCTCTCGTTTCTCAGCCGCTGGATCGCGCCCATCCACCCTTGCGGCAAAGACCTTCTGCGCTGCTGTGCGGGCTTGGTGCAGGGTCACCTGTCCGTATGGGCCGATGGTGTACTTGCGCAGCTTTGCGCCGGCGCCGCCAGTGCGATACAGAACTATGAATACCTTGCGACCTTTCGGCGTGACCTTGACGCCAAAGCCAGGGAGCGCGGCATCCCAGTAGACTATGTCGGATGGCGGAGTCGGCAGTGCGTCGATGACAGTTTTCGTCAATTTCACGCGCGGCATGCAACGAGGCTCCGGCAACCTTGCTACCTTTATTCCACATAGGTAGCAGCAGAAATGAAACGTCGGGAGCGAACGTGCTACGCCGTCCGAATCGACACAAGCAAAATCAGCAGCTTATGAACGACTGGCAATCAACTTCCATCTCTAGGAAACTCCTCTCCGAGAACCTTGCGGGAGAGGGCGGCTCTGAGTCTCCACGACAAGAATGGGTGAGGGGTGCACCGCGCCCCTTCATCCGAACGTGCCGGATCGGACGCCGGCGCTGCCTTCTCCCGCAAGGGGACAAGGCACGTTCATGAGCGCCGAGTTGCCTGACATCGTGGCCGGCGAAGGCCACGGGCCTCCGCGTCCGACAACGATGGCAACCCGCTCGCCTCCCCTCGCCCGCTTTCTCAAAGCCACCGAGATCGACACGCGCATGCTCGGCATGATCGGCGCGCTGGCCGCGATCTGGATCGCTTTGCACGTTCTCTCCGGCGGCCTGTTTCTGACGCCGCGCAATCTTTGGAATCTGTCGGTGCAGTCTTCGTCGGTCGCGATCATGGCGGCCGGCATGGTGCTGGTCATCGTCATCCGCAACATCGATCTGTCGGTCGGCTCGATGCTCGGCTTCCTCGGCATGATCATGGGGGTCGTTCAGGCCGATCTGCTGCCGAAGCTTCTCGGCTTCGACAATCCCGCCACCTGGGCGGTCACACTCGCGGTTGGACTTGTCATCGGCGTCCTGATCGGCGCGCTGCAAGGCTATATCATTGCCTATCTCGGCGTGCCGTCCTTCATCGTCACCCTTGGCGGCCTCTTGGTCTGGCGCGGCGGCGCCTGGTGGGTCACGAGCGGGCAAACGATCGCGCCGCTCGATCAGCGATTCCGGCTCATGGGCGGCGGGCCGGAAGGCGCGATCGGTGCGACCTGGAGCTGGGTGGTTGGCCTTCTCGGCTGCGCCGCAGTCATCGGCCTGCTGACGCATGGCCGCGCCCGGCGCAAAACCTTCGCTTTTCCGCTGCGGCCGATTGCGGCGGACGTTTTTCTCGGCGGCGTCGCCTGCGCGCTGATCGTCGCCGCGGTCGCCATCGCCAATACCTATCCTTGGCCAGCCGGCAGCGTGCGGCGCTATGCCGAACTCAATCACATCGCGCTGCCGGAAGGCGGGCTGTTCATCGCGCATGGCATCGCCGTGCCGGTTTTGATTGCGATCGGCGTCGGCGTGGTGATGACGTTCCTCGCCACGCGCACGCGCCTCGGCCGCTACGTCTATGCGATCGGCGGCAACCCGGAAGCTGCGGAGCTTGCCGGCGTCAACACCCGCTGGGTGATCATGAAGATCTTCATGCTGATGGGGCTTCTCGCCGCCATCGCCGGCGCCATTTCCATCGCGCGCTTGAACGCGGCGACCAATTCGGAAGGCACGCTCGCCGAACTTCTGGTAATCGCGGCCGCCGTGATCGGCGGCACCTCGCTTGCCGGCGGCGTCGGCACCGTGGCCGGCGCGATGCTTGGCGCCGTCCTGATGCAGTCGCTGCAGTCAGGCATGGTGCTGCTGGGCGTCGATACGCCGGTACAGAACATCGTCGTCGGCGCCGTTCTGGTGATCGCCGTCGGGCTCGACACGCTCTACCGGCGGCGGGCGGGATAGCGCATGAACGCCTCAAACCAAAACCATCTCTCATCCGCTCGTCCCCACGAACGCGGGAACCCAGCAGCTTCTCCTGAAACGGAGCAAGCGCGCCTGGATTTCCGCTGGAGTTTACCCCCGACCCCGATCGGGGGCGGGAATGAGCGGACGAACGTGTGGAGCGATCGATGAATGGATCGCCCAGCCCGCTCGTCGAGATGCGCGATATCTCGCTTGCTTTTGGCGGCGTGCACGCTGTCGATCGCGCTTCGATCAATCTTCACGACTGCGAGGTGGTAGCGCTCCTTGGCCACAACGGCGCCGGCAAATCGACGCTGATCAAGATTCTCTCCGGCGCCTACCGGCGCGATTCCGGGGCGATCTTCATTCGCGGGGCCGAAGCCGCCATCGCCAATCCGCGCGACGCCAAGGGCTTTGGCATCGAAACGATCTATCAAAATCTCGCGCTCGCGGACAATGTCGATACAGCCGCCAATCTTTTTCTTGGCCGCGAATTACGCACGCGCTGGGGTACGCTCGACGACATCGCGATGGAGGCGGAAGCCCGCAAGGTCATGGGCCGGCTCAACCCGCACTTTCAGCGCTTCAAGGATCCGGTCAAAGCCCTGTCCGGCGGGCAGCGCCAATCAGTCGCAATCGCGCGCGCGATTTTGTTCAACGCGCAGATCCTGATCATGGACGAGCCGACGGCAGCGCTCGGTCCGCAGGAAACCGCGCAAGTGGCAGCGCTGATCAAAAAACTCAAGGCCGATGGGCTTGGCATTTTTCTGATCAGCCACGACATTCACGACGTGTTCGATCTCTCGGACAGGATCTGCGTGATGAAGAACGGCCGCGTCGTCGGCACCGCGCGCGTCGCCGATGTGAGCAAGGACGACGTGCTCGGGATGATCATCCTCGGCAAATGCCCGCCGGGTGCGGTTCCCGGGCCAGGGGCGATGCGGTGACTCGATCGAGGGAACGAAAGGCAAGCGCGCCGATGCTACGGTTCCGCCAACACGCCGCCACAAAGCGGGCGCGGCACGCCGGTCGTGGCTGGCAGACTGATCGGCAGGCCGCGCAGGCTGCGCACCGCGAGATAGGCGAAGGCCTGCGCCTCGAGCGCGTCGATCGACCAGCCGGCATCATCCGCGGTCTGCACGCGGGCCGGCGCGAGACGCTCGGCGAGCATGCGCATCAACGTCGGATTGCGTGCGCCGCCACCCGACACGATCCAGGTTTTCGGCACCCGCGGCAAAAGCGGCACGATGCGCGCGGCCGCTGTAGCGGTGAGCGCGGTCAAGGTAGCGGCCCCGTCTTCCACGCTGCCGCTGTCGAATGCAGTACCCACCCAGCCACGAAATTCGTTGCGGTCGAGCGATTTCGGCGGCGGCTTGGCAAAGAACGGATGCCTGAGCAATCGCCAGATCGCCTCCTGGTCCACCCTGCCCGCCTGCGCCATATGCCCGTCAGTGTCGAGCGGCTTGGCGATCCGCAGCCGCACGAAATCGTCGAGCAGCGCGTTGCCTGGTCCGATGTCGCAAGCGATCAGATCGTCGCCGTCAATGTAGGTGACGTTGGCGACGCCGCCGATATTGAGGACCGCGACCGGCGGCTCGAGCCCGAGCCGCCGCGCCAGCGCGCGATGATACATCGGCGAGAACGGCGCGCCTTCTCCGCCGGCGGCGATGTCGGCGGCGCGGAAGTCGTAAACGACGGGGATGCCGAGCCGGGCCGCGAGTACGCGGCCATCGCCGATTTGAATTGTCAGCCGGCGTTCGGGCCGATGCAGCAGAGTTTGGCCGTGGAACCCGATCACGGCGATGTCATGCGGCCGAACGCTGTTAACGGCCAAGAACGTTGCCACCGCCTCGACGTGCGCGTCATTCACAGCCGCCTCTGCCGCGGCGACGATCTCCGGTCGGGCCGTGCGCTCGGTGATATTCAGCGCCACCGCCGTTGCGCTGCGGATGAGCGCCCGCTCCGGCGTCGAATAGGAACGATAGGCGGTGCCGCCGAAACGGGTAATGATGTCGCCGTCGGTCTCGATCAGGGCGACATCCACGCCGTCTTGCGAAGTTCCGCTCATCAGTCCCATCGCGAGCACCGACGCCGATGGCGCCGGTCGTTGCGATGGTTTCGGCAATGTTTGCGCTGTACCCATGCTTTAAGTTCTTCGGTTGAACCGGCGGCGCTGGAACTGTACACACCAGCGCGAGCGGCCCGTGTCTCACTGCAGGGTGACGGAAATGAGGTCGCACTATCAGCGGCAATCGCGGAAAGAAGTTTAAGTTAGCAGACTATGAGCACGTACAAATCCGATTTTCTGAATGTCCTGGCCGCCCGGGGCTTTATCCATCAGGTCTCCGAACCTGATGTGCTGGATGCGCTGGCGCGCGAAAAAGCGATCACCGCTTATATCGGCTTCGATTGCACCGCGCCGTCGCTGCATATCGGCTCATTGCTGCCGATCATGCTGCTCTATTGGCTGCAGCAGACCGGGCATCGCCCGATCGCGCTGATGGGCGGCGGAACTACGCGCGTTGGCGATCCTTCCGGCAAGGACGAGAGCCGGCGTCTGCTCACCGACGAGATGATCAACGAAAATCTAAAAGGTATTCGCGCGATCTTCGACAAGTTCCTGAAATTCGAGAATGCCGGCGGCAACGCCGTCATGGCCAACAATGCCGATTGGCTCAATACGCTCAACTACATCGATTTCCTGCGTGACGTCGGACGCCATTTCTCGATCAATCGCATGCTGTCGTTCGATTCTGTAAAGCTGCGGCTCGATCGTCAGCAGGAACTGTCGTTTCTCGAATTCAATTACATGATCCTGCAGGCCTACGATTTCGTCGAGCTTTACCGGCGCTACGGCTGCGTGCTGCAGATGGGCGGCTCCGATCAATGGGGCAATATCGTCAGTGGCATCGATCTCGGCCGCCGGCTAGAGAATGTGCAGCTCTTCGCTCTGACGGCACCGCTGATCACGACGTCCTCGGGCGCCAAGATGGGCAAGACCGCGGCCGGCGCGGTGTGGCTCAATGCCGATCTCGTGAGCCCCTACGAATATTGGCAATACTGGCGCAACACCGAAGACGCCGATGTCGAACGCTTTCTGAAATTGTTCACCGTGCTGCCGCTCGACGAGATCGCGCGGCTTGCGGCACTGCGTGGTCAGGACATCAACGAGGCGAAAAAGGTGCTCGCCACCGAAGCGACCGCGCTGGTCCACGGCCGCGCCGCCGCCGAGGAAGCCGCCACCACCGCGCGTACCACTTTCGAGGAGGGCGGGCTCGGCGCGAATTTGCCGACGGTGGAAGTCCCGCGCGGCGAAGTTTCAAGCGGGCTTGGCGTGCTCGCGGCCTTCGTCAAGGCGGGCCTCGCTGCGTCCAACGGCGAAGTGCGGCGTGCCATTGCCAACAACGCCATTCTGGTCAACGACGTTCGCGTCACCAGCGACAAGGCCGTCATCGGCGAAGCCGATGTCACACCGGAAGGCGTCGTCAAGCTTTCGCTCGGCCGCAAGCGCCACGTTTTGCTGAAGCCGGTTTGACGACAGGCCGGTTTAAGTGGTGGTCAATGCTGGCGTGTCTGCGGCTCGACGCTGCTGCCGTCGCCATTGGCGGGAAATTCGAACACCTTGCGCAATATGCCAGGCGTCAGCGCGGAAATCGGGTTGATGCGCAGGAACGGATTGCCCGGCCGGCCGACGACCTCATAGGTAATACCGAAAAGCCCTTCTTTTTCGCCGCCCATGAACAGACCGACCACCGGTATCTGACCGAGGAGATTGTTCGGTCCGTAGAGCGGCACCAAGGTGCCGCGCATGTGCACTTCGTCGCGTCCGTAATCAACGACGCCGTCGATGGTGCCGCCGAGCAGCGGCCCGCGCACCACGCCTTCACGCAGCGCGACCTTGCCCGGCATGCGCGTGAATTCCACCCGCATGCCGGAAAAATCGATCGCGTTGCGTTGCGCCTGCGTGCCGTTGTTCACGGCGCGCTGGAGCTGCGCCTCGTCATGCACCGCGAAATTGCGGACATTGAGGATGCCCTGCTGGGTCTGGTTGTCTGTCGATGGGGCTTCCATGGTCATCGCCAATTGCCCGCCGGTCATGCGCGAGTAGACGTCGGCAAAGCGAAAGAACGCGCCGGCGTCAGTGCTCTCGAGATAGACGACCTGGCGTCCGCTCGAACGACCGCGCAAGTCGCCGGTCAGCGTCGCATCACGGCCGATCTTGGCATTGAGCCCGAAGCTGCGAACTTCTCCGGCGCGGCGCGACATTTTCAGTTCAACGCCGCGCAACGCCTCGCCGTTGAAGCCGACGACCGCAGCGACCTTCATATCGAGGTCCGCGTCGACCGAGCGGCGCTTGGCGTTGGAATTCTGCGGCGTGGCGCCGGCGGTGCTCTTGACGAAACCGCGGCCGTCATAAACCTCGCCGCGCATGATCACGCGCAGCGCGCCCTCGGCGCCGCGCTCGATCTTGAGGCTTGCGCGATCGCCGTCGGAAAAACCGTACGACGGAAAGCTTGCCGATTGCACTTCGCCGGAGCCGTCGAAATCAATCGTGCCTTTGACGCCAGCGCCGGCGCCTTCGATCAGCAAATCCTCAACGCGGATGGATTGCGGCTTGGTGGTGAGCACGAAGGTGGCGCGCGCCGGCTTGCCCGACGGCTTGGCCCAACCTGGCAGCAGTCCGTCGATCTGCGTGGACGTCAGATCCGCCTCGATATTGAAGCGGCCTTCGCGATCAGACCCGGTTGCGACCCGGCCCGAGAGCCGAATGGGAATAGCGCCGGAGACCGCCTCGCCCATCTCAAAGCCGAGATTGGCGCGCGCTGCTTCGTCGAGCATGCCTTGCAGACGGACTTCGGCCTCCGCCTCGTTTCGCGCTTTACGATATTCGAGGCTCATCGGCGCGCCGCCGATCTTGACATCGCCCTTGAGCTGGAAGCCTTGCGGGTTGGCGGTCGCCCGCAGCATCGCGGACTCGACCTTTTGCCCCATGATCATCCGGTCGGCGGCAAAGTTCGTGGTTTCGACCGAGACCGAATAGTTGGTCGATCCGGGCGGCAGATCGGCTTTGAGCGGCATGCCGAGCGAGACCTGGGCGCTCAAATTGCCGCGCATGGCCGAGGGGTCGAACGGCGCGTCGGACACGTCGCGAAGCCGATCCATGCGCATGAGCTCGGCGGCGGCTTGCACCGGGCCCTCCATTTTGAAATGCACGCGCGCCGGCGGCGCATGCGGCGAGGTATCCGGGACCTCGAACACGCCGGAGGTGAAAGTGAGCTTGCGCCCGGACGGCATATCGGCGGTCGCCCGGCCGATCGAAACAACGGCGTCTCGCCCGACGATATGCACGTTCATATCGGCATCGCGGAGCGCCGGCAGGCCGTTGACCGGACGGACAACGCAACCGATCGCCGAAGCGTCGATCGAAAGGCCGTCGTCGGGAACCGGCGGCCCGCTGTCCTTGAGATTTTCGATCGGCGAGTTGACCGCAATAACGATGCGCTCGAGCGTGCCGCTCAGAAGGTGCTCGTTGAACCAGTCGCGCACTTTCGGCGTGATGAAGACGGGCCAAAGCCGCTTCATCGCGTCGGCTGGCATGCGCGTGCCCGCAAGGCCGGCCGCCAGCCGAGGATTGCCTCCGGCAAGATCAAGGCTGCCGGACATGGCGATGCCGACGCCCGTATTGCCGACATCCCCTTCATCGACCGTGAAACGTTGCTTGGCCGCATCGTACCGGCCGCCGACGGCGATGCGGTTGAGCACCAGGGGCTCGCCCGTCGCGCCTGCGGGATTGAGCACGATGGTGCCGCCCCCGATCTTGAACAGCCAAGTGCCGCTCGCCTCCTGCGGCGCTTCGATCTGGCCAAGCAGGGTGATGCGGTTGCCGCCGGAAAGGATCTGGAACGGCACCGACAGGATGCGATTCTCCGCATCCCAGTTGAATTTGAACTCGGCGTGCTCGATTGGGATGCGGCTTTCGTCGTCGTTGGCCTCACCGATCGAACCGGTCTCGGCAATGATATGGCCGACGAAATTCTGCGGCAGTCCGTCGGGACCTATTTCGCCGTTCATCGCCGCCGACAGCGGCAGGTCGATGCGCAGATTTCCGTCGTCGAGCCGCGAGGCCAAAAGAAGCTCGCCCGCCGGAACGCGGCGCGCCTCCAACTGAACCCTGCGATAACCTTGGCGTGTCGGTGTGGCGGCGGCCGTGAGCACCCAAGGCCGTGTCGGATTGGAAGAGCCGACGCTGACTTCGACACCGCCGCCATGAAGCCGCGTGGCGCTCAGGCTGATGTCCCGAAACGTCCAGTGCTTACCGGTGCGTGCATCGTCGACGGTGAGGTTTCCGTTCTTGAGTCCCAGCTCTTTCAGGTCATGGCCATCGAGGCCGGTTTCGCCGATTCCATCGATCCAGGACAGAAACGCGGCAAAGACGTCGCGCGCACGATGCGGGGAAGCCGAACGCATGTCGGGAGATGCCCCTGGGGGCAGCGCAGCTTGCGACCCCGTCGAAGACAGCCCCTGCACGGCCGCATCCTGCTTCTCGCGGGCGGACCGCAACAATGCGGCGGCAGCGGTAGCCGGTACTGCTGCAGTCGCGATCGGATGTTTGTCGGCGCCAGCAAAGATCGTAACGCCACCGTCCTGCTCGATCCGCAGGGCCATTTCCGCGCCGACAAGATTGAGGCTCTCGGCACGCATATGGCCGCGCAACAGACTAAGCCCGGAGACGCGCACCTCGGCTTTCGGCGCGCTCGCTACGATCGTGCCGTCGGCATCGCGCACCACGATGTCGCGGATGCGCACGGCGGTGCCACCATCCTCGGTGCGTTCGATTTGCGTGCCGCCGACTTCCACGCGGCGGCCGTTGCCGAAATTCTCCTCGATGGCGGAGGCAAGCCACGGCGTCACGACGTCGAGCTGGATGGGCCCGCTCGACAGCCTCCACCACAAGCCGAGGCAGGCGACCGCCAAAACCGCGGCGACCGCACCGGCCCCAATAGCCACACGGCGGAGCACGTAGCCATATTGGACAAAAAACCAGCGAACGCGAGGAAATCGACCGCCAACATGTGCATGGCCGGATCGGTCGATGGCACCATGGCGGACCGGGCGACGCAGGGGGACGACGGATCGCCACCGCGGAAGCCTTGCGCGCTGCCTTTCCTGGTTCGTCATGCCCCTCGGGCGTCCCCTCGTCCGTGGTGCCTTAGAACGGCGCGCTTCCGGGCCGACATTCAACCGCGATATGAAGAGCCGATCGCCTTAGAGCCGCAACGCAAGCAACACCAGCAAGTCATTCATTCTGCGGCGCTAATTCGAATCCGCTTCGGCGCCCTCACTCTATTGGCTTTGCGTCGATCAAACCAGCCTGCGATACCGTGCTCGGCTCGCGGTTGTCTACCCCAATTCACCCATACGCGTCGTCGAGCCAGGATGCCCCTGCGAAAGCGTCGAAAGGAAGGCATTATGCCCAGCGAACTCCAGCCCGGCGCCAAGGCGCCGGCATTTACACTCCCGCGCGACGGCGGTGGAATGATCTCCCTTGCTGATTTTGCCGGGCGCAAGCTCGTTCTCTATTTTTATCCCCGCGCCGACACGCCCGGTTGCACCAAAGAAGCGATCGACTTCAATCGGCTCAAAGCTGCATTCGGAAAAGCCGGTACCGGCATCCTGGGTGTTTCCGCCGACCCGGTGCCGGCGCAAGACAAATTCAAAGCTAAACACAAACTCGGCATCTCGCTTGCTTCAGACGAAGCGCACCGCATGCTCGAGGCCTACGGAGTTTGGCAGGAGAAATCCATGTACGGCCGGAAGTTCATGGGTGTCGTGCGGGCAACTTTCCTCATTGGTCCCGACCAACGGATCGCTCAGGTTTGGCCAAAGGTCTCGGTGGCAGGACACGCCGAAGAAGTGCTGGCGGCCGCAAAGGCCTTGTAATGCTTACAAACCGCGTAAGTTACCGCGCCATTTACCGAAATCGGCAAAATGTCCCTCACAGTTTCCAAAAAATTAACCATAGACGGCTCAAATCCGCTCCCTGCCAGCCAAAAGTGGGCCGTGAGTGGGAGCGTCAATGTCGGTCGGGAGAACGGGTCATCCGCGGCAGACTGCGCAGCACGCTGGACAAGTGGCTGTACGCCCGGCCGGCAGCGTTCAATCACCGGCGGCGGTCGCCGGCTATATCTTCGCGCACGCCGGGCGCCAGATCAGGCTAGGCCCGGTCGCATTCTGGATTTTCGTCGGAACCGTCGTGATTATGGCGGGCTGGACGATCGCAACAGCCACCTACTTCGCTTTCCGCGACGATCTCCTGAAAGGTCTCATCGCGCGCCAGGCCGAGCAGCAAAACGCCTACGAAGATCGTATCATTGAATTGCGCGCGCGCATCGATCGCACGACCAGCCGTCAACTGCTCGATCAGGAGCAGTTCGAGCAAAAGCTCGATGATTTGATGCGCCGTCAATCGACGCTCGAGTCGAGGGCGACGGCACTTGGCGGGATTGCCGATCCCGTCGTGACCGGCGCAATCAAGTCGCCAGGAAGTGCAGCTCCTGCCGGTTCGCCAATGTCGCCGCAAGCGCGGGACCGCCGATCCTCGCTCGAGCCCGACCGCACGCCCGGCGCGCGCCGAGCGGGCAAGGATGCTGACATCAACGCGAAGCTATCGCGCGTCGAAGCCTCGCTCGACCGGCTCGATTATCG
>DATMQV010000364.1:0-19623 GCA_035566615.1 Xanthobacteraceae bacterium | reverse complement strand
CCGCCGCTGAAGCTGAACACTGTTCCGGTCGGAAGCGGTACCGGCTGATTCGAGCCGTTGCCGCCGCTGGGATCGCCGCTGAACACCGCGGCCTGAAACTGCAGGTCGTCGCGCGGCTTGACGCGCACGCGAATGCCCGGGGCAGGCAACGGAAAGGCGGGTCCCGACGCCGGCAGGTTGGCGCCGAGAAACTCCGGCCAGCTGATGCCGTTGTTGATGAAGTTGGCTGCGGTCTTGCTCTGCAGGAACTGGCTGTCCGCCAGCATCAGGCCGACGCGGACGGACCAGAGATCGTTGGACCCGTTTTGCTCGTACCAGAACGCGTAGAGCCGCGCCATCGGTCCCGCTTCGACGTTCGACACCGGCATGATGTTGCCGAGATAGTTCGCGCTGAAGAGCGGACCGTAGGTGACGAGCCCGTGGACGTGCACGAGCCCGCCCTGCCATCCCGCAAGCTTTTGCAAGTCGAGATCGAGCTGCGGCTGGACCGCGCCGAGCCCTACCGCGCCGGTCTTGATCCCGCCGCTGACGTTAGCCAGGAAATCGGTGGTGTCGGTCAGCGTGAGGGTGACGCCGTTGCGCTCGAGATAGGACCGCAGCCCGCCCCAATCCCCCGTCAGGTACGACTGACCCGCCGGAGCTGGATTGTCCGCGCGTATCGCCTGGCTCCACGCCCTGGTCGCAAGCCCGTTGGATGCGCCGGCTAAAGCCAACGCGCCGCAGGCCAATGCCCAAAAGGATCGTATCCAAGAGGATCGTATCCAAGAGCATTGCGTCCAAGACCAGCGCCGCTCGGATCGAAACACGTCACCTCCGCCCTCGCTTGAAAATTCGGGCACCTACCTCCGCACGAGAAGCATGAGTCCGAAAAGCGGGAACCGGTTTTCGGAAAAGATCATGCTCAACCGTGAGCCAAGTCAAATTGGATCACGGTCTAGACGTAACGCAACGTCGTGAACATCCCTGCGTCCAGGTGATACAGCAAATGGCAATGCAGCGCCCAAAGCCCCGGGTTGTTGGCATCGAATGCAACCACCACCCGATGCCCGGGCGGCACCAAGACTGTGTCACGCACAGCGCCGGAAAATTGCTGGTCGTTGATTTCCACGACTTGAAACTCATGCCCGTGGAGATGCATCGGATGCGGCATCGGCGTCTGATTGACGAACAGAAGCTCGACGCGCTCGCCTTGCGCAATGGGCAGCGGCGGCGTCTCTTTGGTCCAGGCTACGTTGTTGAGCGACCAGCTATAGGTGGCCATGTTGCCGGTGAGATTGAGAGTGTGGCGGCGATCGGCTTTGCGCGGCTCGAGCGGCGCCGCCGCTCGCAGTCGGCGTTCCAGATCGAGCGTGAGCGCGGACGAAGCCATGGCGGCCGTATCAGGGATGCGCACAATCGATGCATTTCCCGCGCGCAGGACGATGCCCGTTTGTTTGTTTTCGCCCTCGAGCACTGCCAGCACTGGATAGCTCGCGGCGGCGCTCGGAATCGCGAGACGGATGTCGAGCCGCTGCGCCACCGCGATCGGGAAGCGCCTGCCCGTGACCGGCACAACCTCGAACCCATCAACGGCGATCAATCCGCCCTCGAGCTCTCCCAGATCGATGTGGAAGGCGCTCATCGAAGAGCTGTTGATAATGCGCAGCAGCACGCGCCCGCCGGGCTCGATCTTGACCACCTCGGGATCGCCGAGCGTGCGGTCGTTGGCCAGGAACGCGTCGTATTTCACGTCGTTCAGGTCGGGCTTGGCAGACGCCATCCTCATGCCCGCGTCCTTTGATCCGTCCATGCCTGCCGAACGACCGGACGGCATGCCGGCCATGGGTGGCATCCTGCTGCCCTTTTTGAGGGTCGCGAAGATCTCTTCCGGTGGCGTGAAACTAAAGTCGGCCAACATGAGAATGACTTGTTGCTGATCTGGCCGGTCACGCTGATCATGGATGATGAGGGGAGCGGCCATGAGCAGCTGCTCCTGCAATCCCTGGTGCGAGTGCATCCAGAACGTTCCGCCGAAGCGCAACGGGAAGTCATAATCGGCGCTTTCGCCAGCCGGTATCGGCGGTCCTGATACGCCGGGGACACCGTCCTGCTGCCACGGCGGCGTCAGACCGTGCCAATGGATCAGGCTCGGCTCGCCGATCTTATTTTCCACGCGGACACGAAACCGCGCGCCCGACCGCGTCACAATGCCGGCGGTACCGTCAGGCTGCGAGATTCTGTAGACCGAAGCGGATTTGCCGTTTACCTCGACGCCGCGGCGCTCGAGCCGCAGCACTGTCTGCGTTGCACCACCCGTGTCGACGTTTGCGCGCGGTTCAGTCTGCGAACGAGCGAGTGTAGTTGCGGCAGAAGTCGCGATAGCGGACAAGAAAAACGCACGACGTGACAGCATCGAAGCCTCGCAAATGCTAAGTCGCGATTGGCCAACTTATAATTTCCGTGCGCCGCCGTGAAACGCACGGCTTGGCGCAAATTCGCCTGAAGTTATAGGTCTTTTGTCGTGTCGATTGTGACACGAACGCGAAACGCCGGCTACGCTCGGCCGCGCTGCGATTCACAACCTTGTCACAGACAATTTGAACTTATTTCAGGAGCTGGCCTCTATGCTCCATTGAAAAGACGTTGGCATAGAGATTGGCAATCCATTGCTGGCCCTCTTGCGTCACGCGCAGGTAACGCAAGCCATCCCCGATATAAGGCCGGACCGTCTTCCAAAAAAAATCCGGATAGTTTGCGCGCAAGTCCGCGACGCTGTTGTATTTGAGTTTCACGTTCATTCCCGTCTCGCGAAACTCGTTGAACAAGGCGGGCTGCTTTCGCAGATAGTTGATGTCCGCGAGCTGTCCGATCAGATCCGCCGCTCGGACCAGGCCTGGAAAATCGTCAGTCGACTCGTGCTGTTCACCCTCGGGCACCGGGAAGCGGGTGTGCTCGATGTTGGCCTCGATCTCGGGAGTGTCGAGATGAACAAGGGCCTTGGCGGTTCGTTCGCGCATAAACAATTTCGACCTCGCGACATGATACGGCGCCATCGATGCGTCGGTGGCTCCCTCCGGAAGGGTCACCTTGTCGCCGGCAAGGTTGGTGACAAAGGAGCCGTCACTGTCACCCTGACAGATCCCGCGCACATATCCGATGTCGTGACAGAGCAGCGAGACGATGAAATGCAGCCAGTCGCGGGGCGTGACGCCGCCGACGCTGATGTGCCGGCCGCGCAAAATTTCCTGCCCGACAAGCGTGACCATGATGGTGTGATTGACATCGTGGTAGGCGGCGTCGCTGGTTGCGATATTTTCAAGCGCAAGCTGTGCGAAAAAGGCGATAACGCCCGGATAGCCGGGCTCCATCACCCCGTATGTTCGTTCGTACATCGTCCGAAGTTCGCGAATGAACGCTTCGATGACGATCAGCGTTGGATTGAACATCGAATTGGCCGACGAATTTTTCGGAGATTCTATTGAAAGCTTATTCCAGTTGCGCTCCATATTCCATCTGTTTCGGGTCGCACGCCAACGCCTCTACTCCTTCTCTGGCAGCGCGCCGGGAAAAAGCTGGAAGCCAAATAGCACTCGCAGCATGACATCAGCGCGACCAAAGAAAGATCGAAAGGAAAGATAGAGATGTCGCGTGACATTTGCCATCCGCCTCTTTGAGGGGATGAACAGACATCTTCCACATCGTCTCCAGTTTTAAGTCACCAATTGGACAATTTGCGCCAAGTCGGACTTCAGCTTTCGGGCCGGAAAAGACGCCGGTTAGCTAAGCGTGGCAGCCGCCGTCCAGGCCCTTGCGTGAGCTGTGCCCGGTTCGCGGCAGCAAGGTGTAAGTAGCTCCATTCGCTCATAAATTGTTTTTAAAGAAAATTTCAATCAACTTGTTTTAGGCTGGGTTTCGGCTCGATTTTCGATCCGACGATCCTGAGTTGGTTTCACGATGGCGGACCGCCAATTCGCGAATATGCCTCCGCAGCAGCCTAGAGGCTCGGCGCCGCTATGCTTCATCGTGGATGAGGATTTCGGCCTGCGCCAGGAGGTGAGCAAAGAACTCCGGCGGCAGGGGACCGATGTCGTCGAGTTCTCGAACAGCTCGCGATTGCTGGGGATGGTCGACGACCAGAATCCGGATATCGTCCTGATCAATGTGGTCGGTGCCGCGCCGCACGAAAGTATGCGCGCACTATTGGCTTTGAAGGAGTGCCGCTATGGCGGCGCAGTGCAGCTGTTCGGCAATTGCGAGCCGAAATTCCTCGAAAGCCTCAAGGTCACCGGACTGGATTGCGGCTTGAAAATGCTGCCGCCGCTGCGGATGCCGATCAAGGTGGCGACCCTGCACGGCATTATTCGCGAGCAAAAGCTCGGCGCGCCCGTCGTCAAGGGCGGCGGCATCTCGCTCAAGGACGCCCTGGCGAGACAGGCGGTGACCTTCCTCTACCAGCCAAAAATCGATCTCAAGGCAGGCATCGTCACCGGCGCCGAAGTCGTGGCCCGCATCGCCGACCCGCAATTCGGTGTCATTACACCCGATCAATTCCTCAAGGGCGCCGAGCAAGAAACGCTCGCGGATCTGACGCGTTTGGCGGTTATCAATGCGCTCAAGACCAGCGCTCACTTCCACAAGCTCGGCGTGGCGCTTGAGATCTCCATCAACATAACGGCCGACGTGCTGCTGCAGCTCCCGGTGGCTGAACTAATACTGCTGCATCGGCCGGACTGCAGCGACTGGGCGGGCTTGATCCTCGAGATACCGGAGCGCCAGATCGTCAACAAGATGGAATCGCTCCAGGCCCGCCTGCCGAGGCTTCAGCAATGCGGCGCCTCGATAGCGATCGATAATTTCGGGCGGGGGTCGTTCAGTTTCGAGGCCATAAGCCAAATGCCGTTTTCCGAGATCAAGATCGACCGCTCGCTTGTTGAGGGCTGCGGCACCGTCTCGACAAACGCCAACATTTGCAAGACCATCATACAGATCGCTCATAACTTCGGCTGCCGGGCCGCCGCCGTCGGCGTGTCGACGCCGGCCGATCTTCAGCTCTTGACGCAACTTGGTTGCGACATGGGTCAGGGATTTTTGCTGGGCAAGCCGATGACGGCGCCGCAGCTCGATACGCTGGTCGCCGGCTTTCTAAGTCAGGCCGACAAAAGACCGGAAGTGCGCGCATCGTAACGCGGCCGAGACAGAGGCCGCCAAACGCCCCTTCTGATTACCATCGCGTTCGCCCCGACGGATTTGTCGCTTCGTGGCACTTCTGCGACATTGATCCCATGCCTCGTTTTGAGTCGGCGATGCGCCGTATCCGCATCATTTGCGGGCATCCGGCGTGAGTTGCCTTACGAGCGCCACCTGCTACAGGTATGAGATCCCGGGAAAGGTCCCACGGTTTGGGGGTGTAGCATTGATCCGCGCCAAGCTGTTTCGCGCGTTTGTGCTATCAGCGGCTCTCGCCGGCGCTTTGACGCCATTGCAGTGCCTTGCCGAAGACGCCAATCAGTTGCCGGAAAAGGCGACGAGGGAGCTTCCGCCCGCACTGCTCTCGCTGCTCCACCAAAAGAAGATGCCGAAGAATTCGCCGATCATTCTGCGCGTCTTCAAGGAAGAAGCGGAAATTGAAGTCTGGAAGCAGGATACCACCCGCCATTTCCAATTTCTCAAGACGTATCCGATCTGTCGCTGGTCGGGCGATCTTGGGCCGAAAATGCATGAGGGCGACCGTCAGACTCCTGAGGGTTTCTATACAATTACGCCCGCGTTAATGAATCCGAATTCCAACTACTATCTTGCGATCAACACCGGGTTTCCCAACAGCTTCGACAAGGCGAACGCCCGCGACGGCACCTTTCTGATGATCCACGGCGACTGCTCGTCGAGCGGCTGCTTTGCCGTGACCGACGAGCAGATTGCCGAAATCTATTCATTGGCGCGCGACACATTCCTTGGCGGCCAGCCGTCGTTCCAAGTCCAGGCCTATCCGTTCCGCATGACACCGGCGAACCTGGCGCGGCATCGCACCAATCCGCACATGGCCTTCTGGAAGATGCTCAAGATCGGCAACGATCATTTCGAAACGACGCATCTTCAGCCCAAGGTGGATGTGTGCGCTCGCCGCTATGTGTTCGATGCGCAGCCGCCGCCGAATTCGACACAGGCGCTTGTGTTCGATCCGAACGCTCAATGCCCCGCTTTTGTCGTCAATCCGAAAATCGCGCGGGCAGCGCTGGCGAAACAACGCGCCGACGAGGTCGAATACGCCCAATTGGTCAAAGACAACGTGTCAGTCGCCCCGATCCACAGCGGGCTGGACGGCGGAATGAACACTGTTTTCCACGCGCGGTTTCCAGCCAAGATCGTGCCGCTTGCGATCGTCCTGGCGCCTGGAGCTGGAATTGAACTGCCGCAACTGCCGCCGGTCCCCTGGACCGACAATGATGGTTCATTGGCGAACCAATTTTTTGGCGCCCTCCCCGGCTCCAAGGCCGTCTCAGACACGCACGTCGCGACGACCGATGCAACGACGCACAAACGCGGCGCCGATCCTGCGACAACAGCAACGGCTGGCAAGCCGGCAGCAAAGCCCGCGCTCCCAGATTGAGACCGTCACCGCGGCGAAGGCGAAGCCGCTCTACCCTGATCGGCTGAAATCCCCTCGCCGCTTAGATAGGAAATTGCGCGCCGCGCACGCCGCGCCGCCAGATGATTTTTCCGTCACTCAGTTCACAATGGCTGCGTAGACCAGTTGCTTGACGAGCTTGCGATAATAAGCTCGCGCGGTGCTCGGCGCCTGGCTCATGTAAACGACGACAAGTTCCTCCTTCGGATCGACCCAAAAATAGGTCCCCGCATAGCCGGCCCACATGAACTCTCCGGCCGATCCTAGAACGCCGGCGACGCCGGCGCCCTGGCGCACGGCAAAACCAAGCCCGAACGTGTAACCGGGCGTGCCGAGCAGAAGCTCGCTCGGCGTGACCGGAGCCGCGATCCGCGTGCCCAAATGATCCGATGTCATCAGCGCGACGGTCGTGCGCGACAGCACCCGCGTGCCGTCGAGTTGTCCGCCGTTGAGCAGCATCTGCGCGAAGCGCAGATAGTCGGCCGCGGTGGATACCCCGCCCGCGCCGCCGGAATCGTTCTTCGGCTCTTTCGAGACATCGATGACTTTGATCGGCTGGCCGCTTGCGAAATCGACCGCAAGCGGCTGAGCGACGCGGTCCATCTTGGCGCCGGGCACCCAGAACCCCGTGTCCTGCATTTTCAGAGGCTCGAACAGCCGCTGCGCGAGAAAATCCGCCAAGCGCTTGCCCGACGCCGCCTCGACCACGCGGCCGAGCAAATCCACCGCAAGGCTGTATTCCCAGACCGTGCCGGGTTGGTGCGCCAACGGCGCCTTGGCGAGACGCTCGACCTCCTCGGCGGGCGTGAGATCACGCGCGTCATAGTCGCGGACGCCCGGCAAATAGAGCCCGGCCTTGGTATAGGCGTCCTTCACCGGAGCATTGAGCGTGATCTCGCCATAAGCGAGACCGGCGGTGTGCCGCAACAGATCCTGCACGATGATTTCGCGATCGGCCGGAACCGTCGTGTAGGTCATGCGCGCGAATTCGCCGTCCGGACGCGCCACGCTGACTTGCTGGCCCTTGAACGCCGGAAAGAATTTCGACACCGGATCGGTGAGTTCGATCTTGCCGTCTTCGACCAGCATCATGGCGGCGACCGAGACCAGCGGCTTGGTCATCGAATAGATGCGGAAAATGGAATCCAGCGCCATCGACTTGCCTTCATCCTTGTCCTGGAAGCCCGCGGCGTCGGCATAGATGAGCTTGCCCTTGCGCGCGACCAGCACGACCGTGCCGGCGAGTTTGCCATCGGCAATGCTTTCCTGGAGCGCATCGTGGATGCGGCCGAGCTTCTCTTTGGACACTCCGACCTGCTCGGGCGGCGCCTGTTCCAGACCGAGAAGGTTGACCTGTGACCAGGCCGAGGGCGCGGTAACGACGAGAGCGCCGAACAGCGCCGCACCAAGCATCCAGCGTTTCATTTCACTGAGCCTCCCTTGAGTCGTTTTGCGAACTTCATTGACCGTTCCGTGAAGCCTATCGCGTCGCTGATCGGGCGCAAAGACCGGGGGGCATCGCACGTCCCGTTGATTTACGTCGTGGCCGTGACACGGCCGCCGTCTCGTTTGGCCGCCGAGAGATGCCAATATCATCACGGTCTCGTTAGTCTGAAAGCGGTAGCAAGCGCTCCGCATGGGCGAGCGAATGATGTAATCTGTCTGAGAACTGCATTTGTGCAGTGCGGCGCATCGAAATTTCTGCTTCGACCAAACCGCTGGGCAAGTGTCCGTCAGTAACGCGTCGCACTCGAAGGTGACCGACGATCTTTCTTCGCTAGTGCCTATCGGCAGGAGCCTGATCCATGGGCCGGTCCTATCTCCCGAGGTGGAAATTCACTGATAGTTGCGGCCGTCCCCAAACCTCCGGAGCCATCCACGTCGGCTGCTCCCACTGCGACCAAGCACTGTGCGCCCATACAAGTCGGCGGAGCTTCCTTAAAACCGGGATTGCGATCGTCGGCGCTGCCGGCATGGCGACGGTTGTCGACCCCCGCGAACTATTCGCGCAGGTCCGCGTGTTTCCACCACCGCCACCGGCCGTAAGCCCGATCGCCGGCCTCATGGATACACACGTCCACGCGGCGCCCGACGTTTTCGGCCGCGCTCTGGACGATGAGGAGGTCGCGATCATCTACCGAGATCGCGGACTGGAGGCGCTGGTTCTGAAAAATCACGTCGCGACAACCGCGGACCGCGCCTGGTTTGCGCACAAGCACGTCGCCGGCCTCAAGGTATTCGGTGGGATTGCGCTGAATTCCCCGGCCGGCGGGATCAATCCCGATGCGGTCAATTGGATGGCGCGCATGCAAGGCGGCTACGGCCGCGTCGTCTGGTTCCCCACCTTCGATTCCGACAATCATGTGAAGCATTTCAAGGATGCGCCGGAAGGCATCAAGGTGATGGGCGCTGACGGAAAGGTCCTTCCGGCGGTGCGTGAGGTGCTGAAAATCTGCGCCGCGCAGAAGCTTATCGTCCAGACCGGGCACCTGTCGCCGGCCGAAGCGCTTGCGGTCATCGAAGCCGGCCGCGATGCCGGCGTCGATCGTATGGTCGTCACCCATGCGCAGTTCGAAGTCGTCAACATGAGCCTCGAGCAGATGAAGCAGGCAGCCGCGATGGGCGCCAAGCTCGAACTCTGCGCCATGGGCCCGCTGATGGGTCCGGAGGCGCATCTGGAATGGATGCGGCACTGGCGCCGCGTAAAGGTCGAGGAGACCGCCGCCGTTGTGAACGGGATCGGCGCGCAAAACTTCATCCTCGCGACGGATCTTGGTCAGATGGGCAACCCAACCCCGGCCGATGGCTTACAGCTATTCGTCACCGACCTGATGAAGGCCGGTCTCGGCAAAGATCACATCACGACAATGGGACGCGAGGTGACCGGCAAGCTGCTCATGGGCTGACGTTTCGTCCGGCCAGCGCGTATCGGCCGCCGGGCGCCGTTGACCGGGAATTTCAACGCGCGGAACGAGATCATGAATGCTGTCGAAGACGGATCCGATCAGACTATGCGGAACATGAAAACCTACTTGCTTCCACTTGCACGCGTTTTGATGTCGAGCCTGTTCATCTGGGACGGGGTTCTGCAGCTCCGGAACCCCGTCGGCACGGCCCAGTATTTTGCGAGCGTCCATGTGCCGGTTCCGGACGTGGCCGTCTGGGTCTCCATCGCCGTCCATCTCCTCGGCGGCTTGGCGCTCCTTGCCGGCTTCAAGACACGGTGGGCTGCTGCCTTGCTCATTTTGCTCTGCCTCGGCACCGCCTTTGGCGTGCATCTGCCGGTCGGCGATCAAGCTAACATGATAAATTTCTACAAGAATTTGGTGATGACGGGTGGACTCCTCTACGTCGTCGCCTACGGCGCTGGCAGCATGAGCATCGACAAGGAGGCCGAATAGTCGGGCCGGGCGCAAGCGGCAACGCGCTGACAATTCCCGCAAACAATCCGGTGACCGCACCGCGTTGAAATTAATTTGATCGCGTGGGTGCCGAGGTCCATTCGCAGCCATTCAAGCAGCGGCAGGCGATCAAATATCGAATCCGACGCCCGCGACCTCGGTTGCGCACTTGAGCCGTTATATTCAGTTGGATATAGTGCGCGCTGCCACGAAAAGCCATGAGAGCCATTGCGGCGTCAAAGGCGCCGGGTGTGGCAAAAAAACCGGGAGGAAATTGCGATGTACTCAGCGATCACGCGCGTGCGCCGATTTTACCCGCTTCGCTCTATCGGGCTGGCACTTGGAATATCGGTCACAGCCGGCTTTTCCACCGCCGTGCTGGCGGCTGAACCGGTGCTGGTGCCGTTCCCGCATGACTTTGCGGAGAGCATCACGGCAACATCGGACGGAACATTGATTTTCAGCAGCTTGGCCGGCGGCCGGATCAGCCGCGCGGCTCCCGGCGCAACAGAGGCGAGCGAGTGGATCAAGCCCGGAAGCAATGGTTTGCTGTCCGTCATCGGCGTGCTCGCCGACGAGGCATCCAATACGCTCTACGCCTGCTCGTTTGATGCGTCCGGCTTCGGTGTGATCGTGCCGAGCGGAACAAAGCCCGGAGCATTGAAGACTTTCGATCTGAAGAGCGGAGCACCCAAGGCAAGCTACGACATGCCGGCGGCGACGATTGCCGGCCAGACGCCGTTATGCAACGACATGATCGTTGCCGCCGACGGCACTGTTTATGTTACGGATTCGCTCTCCGCACGGATCCTCCGGCTGAAGAAGGGCGCCTCGGCGCTGGAAACCTGGGCAACAGACCCGCGCTGGGACGCGAAGGGCCCGCAGCTTGACGGCATCGCGATGCTCGCCGATGGCAATCTCTACGCCAACATTTTCGAGGGCGACGGCCTGTATCGCATTGAAATAAAGCCAGACGGCAGCGCCGACGCCATCACCAAGCTCGAAACCTCGCGCAAACTCCACCATTCCGACGGCCTTCGCAGGTTTGGACCGCAATCGTTGATCATGGTTGAAGGTGAAAAGGTCGGAACGCTCGATCTCATCACCATCTCCGGCAACTCCGCGAAAGTCGAGACGGTGAAAGACGGCTTCGACGGCCCGGTCTCGCTCGTGCAGGTGGGCGACGTCGCCTATGTGCTCGATGATCCGCTGCGTTATTTGTTTGATCCGGAGCTGAGCAAAAAGCCGGGTCCGCCGGTGCGGGCGATTCCAGTGAAGCTGCCGGCCGCCAAATAGCGGCCGGACGTCACCACGCACGCCACAGCTTGATCGTCTGCGAGAGTCGCGTAGCCGACTCAACTTTGGTGGCGGACTCGTGATGCCGTTTTCCGGATAACATACTTACTTGCTAACATAAGGTTGTGGCGGAAGTCATCGTAGGGAGGAGAACGAGACAATGATTCTTCGAGCAAAATTGATGACGACGGTGGCCGTGGCACTCGCCGCTACGGCGCTCACGGCAACCGCGTACGCGCAAGACGCTAAGTCGCTGGCGGAACCGGGCAAGGATTGGGAGACGTTCCACGGCAGCTACAAATCGTGGAACTACAGCCCGCTGAGCCAGATCAACACCGACAATGTCGGCAAATTGAAAGTGGCGTTCATCCAGCAGGTGGGCCGGTCCACCCGCGGTCTTGAAACGACGCCGCTCGCCAAGGACGGAATCCTTTACTACTCGGGGTCCTACAGCAAGGTCTTCGCCGTCAACGGCGCCACCGGTGAAATGCTGTGGTCGTTCATTCCGAAGCTCGACGAAGATACCGTCACGCGTCAGACCCATTCGCCTTACAACCGCGGCTTGGCGATGGGCTTCGGCAATCTTTATGTCGGTACCGTCGACGGACGATTGATCGCCATCGACATGAAAACCGGCAAGCCGGTCTGGGATACCAAGCTCGTCAATTCGCAGAAGCTCACGGTCGGTTTCACCGGCGCGCCGCTTTTGGTGAAAGACAAAGTCATCATCGGCTCGCAAGGCGGCGAGTGGCCCTACCGTGGCCCGATCTTCGGCGTCGACGCGAAGACCGGCCAGAAAGTGTGGGAATTCTACACCGTTGCAGGTACGCCCGAGGCGGAAAAAACCTGGGGCAATGAATCCTGGCGCACGGGCGGCGGCGGCGGCTGGATGCCGGGCACTTACGACGCCGAGACCAACTCCGTGTGGTGGGGCACCGCCAATCCGGCGCCGCTCTATGACTGGAGCGGAACGGATTGGAAGACCTCAGGCGCGCGTCCGGGCGACAATCTCTATACGACCTCGGTGATTGCGCTCGATCCCGATACCGGCAAGCTCAAATTCTATCATCAGGAGTTGCCGCACGACGCCTGGGACTTTGACAGTGCGGTCGGCGAATTCGTCTCGATCGATCGTGACGGCAAGAAGTACTACGTCCACCCCAACAAGAGCGGTTACATTTTTGTCTACGACCGCGCCGACGCCAAGATCGAGAACGTCTACAACGTCGCCAAGGCCAGCAACTTCGTGAAGAACATCGATCCGAAGACGGGCGAGCTGCAGGGCCGGCGCGACATGACCGAGGGCAAGCAGACGAATCTTTGTCCGGCGATCGCCGGCGGATTGAGCTTCAACGCCGGAAGCTACAATCCGCAAACCGGTCTCTACTACAAGATCGTCAACGAGTGGTGCATGGATCTTGATATCGTCAAGACTCAGCCGGTAACCGAGCCGGCCGCGCAGCTCAATATCGGGGCGACCTTCACGTTCACGGACCCGCCCGGAGACAAGATGCACGGCCACGTCGATGCCCGCGACCCGATCACCGGCAAGGTCGCCTGGTCGGTGAAGTACCCCGAGCCGCCGCTGGCAAGCCTGCTCTCGACCGCAGGCGGCCTCGTGTTCGTTCCCGATGCGCGCGGCTGGCTGCACGCGCTCGACGCCAAGAGCGGCAAGGATCTATGGAAGGCCAACGACGGCGTCCTCCATAACGGCGGCATTATCAGCTACGAGGCCAACGGCAAGCAGTACATTGCCGTTGTCACCGGATTCCCGAGCATGGTCAGCGAAGGCTATCCGGCGATGTTCGGTCCGCCCTACACGACGATGGAGCAGAACACCGGCGCGCTGATCGTCTACACTTTGGAATGAGTGCGGTGCGCGCATAGGGCCGTCGGATGATCTCCTCTGCTGGCGCAAGTCGGGTGAGCCGATCTGCGCCAGCTGTGGCTTTTCGGCGATCAGCAAACGAAAGCACGCATGACGAAGAAAAGAGCCGGTGCCGGCAGCACGGTTCTGTTGGCGGCCATCGTGTGCGGCTGCCTCGGCGGAACGTCGCCAACTCGCGCCGCCGAGACGGCGCCCGCCGAACCAGCGGCGCAGATCGCACGCGGAAAGACGCTGTTCATCAGCTATGGCTGCGGCTGGTGCCATGAGGGCGGCGGACGCAAGGCGGGCCGTTGTCCGCAGCTGATGGGCACGGAGCGCGACGACAACTTCATCCTTAGCCGCATCGCGGCCGGCTCGCCTGGAAAGATGCCGGCATTCGGCGAAGGGTTGACCGCGGAAGACATGCAGGCCCTGCTCGTTTATATCCGCAGCCTGAAACCGGAGGGCAATCCATGACGCTCCGCGCACGCCGCTTCGGCCTTTTCACGCGCATCTTTGCGGTGACGATTTTCGCTGCCGCAGCATCATTTGCGCTGGCGCGGCCGCTCGACTCCATCAAGGCGCGCGGCAAATTGCTGGTTTGCGCGAATCCGAACGCACCGCCGTTTTCGAGCAAAAACGGCGAGCGGCGGGGCTTCGAGCTCGAACTCGGCGAAGCGCTGGCGAAAGAGCTTGGCGTAGCGTTAGAGGTCGGATGGGTCATCTTTCCGTTCCACATGGCGCGCGTCGATTGCGACATCGTGTTCGACTCGATCGTGGATCGCGAGACCGCCGAGGATGCGCATCTTCGGCTTTCCAGACCTTACACGACGAGCGGCGTCGCGATTGCGCTGCGGCCCGGTATTGAAGGGATCAAAGGCTTTGGCGACCTCAAGAAAGTGCAGCGGGTCGGCGCCATCGGCGGTTCGCTGGCGCGCGTGCGCCTCGGCCAGAAAGGGCTGCAGACAATTCCGTTCACGTTCGAAGATGAGATGCTCGAGGCGCTGGGCAAAGGCGAACTAGACGCTGCGCTCGCCACCCCGGCGACCATCGGCTACTACAACCTCCTTCACAAGGACGCGCCCGTGACGCTCGTGCAAGACTATGACAGCATGCCGGAGCTGCGCTGGGAGGTCGCGGTCGGCATGCGCAAGGCAGACGACGCACTTTTGGCAGCCGTCAATACGGCGCTCGATCACATGCTTGCGGACGGAACCGTCAGCCGCATCTACGCGAGCTACGGGATCGATCAGAGTCTGCCCACCAAGCCTTAGCAATCCGGACATCGCCGCGGCGGCGCCCTCGCGACCGAAATCAATCGGCCTCACCGCGCTTTGAGGATTTGGCCGTCCCTGCCCTTTCAGCCACGCAGCGTTCCAGATCCTTGAAGTTGCTGTGCATCTGCTCAAGCGCAAATCCGAGGGCGAAGAAACGCTCTGCGGCGTCGCCGGGAAGACTGCGCGTCAGGCCTTCGCTTCGGAGTGCGGCGATTTCCGCGGCATAAGCATCAAGAGCCGATTCGACCGCCTCGAGCGACGGCGGACTGCGACCGGCCTGCAGCGCAGCGCCGCTGGCTCGGAAGTAGTCGGCAAAGGCTTTGCCGATCTGTGCGAGCGTCGCTGCAAGCCGCGGCATCAACGCTTCGGGCAGCGGGATCGTCGCGGCTCTGCCGATGATTACAAGGTCGTGGCGCAACCTGAGCAGTGTGCGCAACAGTGGCCCGGTGTCGGGCCCTGCGGCGAGACGGGTCGACCGCTCGCGCTCGGCCTCAGCCCCCACGACATTCATGTCCACCAAAGCCTGGCCGATACCGTCCTGAATGCGATGCAGCGCTTCGACGTCGAGACCCTGCGTCAGGCCCGCAAGCAGTTCGCCCAGAGCGCCTGCCATTTCATAAAGCGTGCGGGCGGCCGCCCGGACGACCTGGGGATGAGCGCTTGCCGGCAGCAGCAAAAAGGAAACAACGAGTCCGGTGACGCCGCCAAGCGCGACCTCGATGACGCGATCGAGCGCCGAAGCGAACGGAGTTGCATGAGTCATGGTGGGGATCAGCAGCACGATGATCGCGGTGATCGGCGCAACGGAGAATCGCGGATTGATCGCTGCGATGAAGGCAAGCGGCGTCACCGCCAGAGCGAGAACCGCGAGCAGCGCGATTTCGCTCGCATGCGGAATGAGCACGCCGATGGCGCCGCCATAGATCGCGCCGCCAAGCGTCCCCACGAGATAATCGAAAGTCGCCATCAGCGAGCGTCCGACGCTCATCTGGGTCACGATGACGGCCGTCAATACTGCCCATAACGGCAAGGGAAGCTGCAAAAGTCGCGCGAGCGCGAGAGCCACGAGCGCGGCAATCGTCACCCTGATGGAAAGCGCAAGCTGCACCCGGTGTTCGCGCAGCAATGCAGGAAGCCTGGCCAAAAATCTTGCAATGCGCCTCACGACCACAGTCCCGTTATGGCGATGTCGGTTCCAGTCGATTTGCGGCTGGCGGTGATAGAGAAAACTTCGACAAGATTACATCCGTTAACCCCGCCGCCGAAAATTGAAACACGTCGGCATCGCGGGCGCACAATTCTACCCGGTGGCGGGCTCGCGCGAATGCCGAGCCCCGTTTGGAGCGTCAACGCAGTCGCATTTGCCGTTGTGGATGCCCGTGTGGCATGCTTGCGACTCTGGAATAGCGCGGAAGCGTCAGCTGTCGCGACGAATCTCCAAAAGACACAAAGGTGCGAGCCGTCGATGAATCTCGACTATGTCTCGATCGGCAGAAATCCTCCCGAAGAGGTCAACGCGATCGTCGAAGTTCCCATCGGCGGCGAGCCCATCAAATATGAAATGGACAAGAAAGCGGGAACGCTCGTCGTCGACCGCTTTCTCTATACGCCGATGCGCTATCCGGGGAACTACGGATTCATTCCGCACACGCTCTCCGCGGACGGCGACCCTTGCGACGTCCTCGTCGCCAATACCCGGCCGATCGTTCCAGGCGCCATCGTTGCAGTGCGTCCGATCGGCGTGCTCAAGATGATGGACGAAGCGGGCGGCGACGAAAAGATCATCGCTGTGCCGATACCGAAACTGACGCAGCGCTACGCGCACGTGCACAATTATACCGATCTGCCGGAAATTACCTGGCGCCAAATCGAGCATTTCTTTGCGCACTACAAGGACCTCGAAGAGGGAAAGTGGGTGACTTTCGGCGGCTGGGGCGACGCCGACGAGGCCAAGCGCTTTATCACCGAGGCGATCGAGCGAGCCAAAGACCAACGTGCGACGCACGATTGACTACCTTGTCCAAGCGGGCGCGGTAGCCAAAAAAAGACGCAGCGGTCCTAAAATCAACTGTTGGGGGAGCGCACCGCCCTTGACCTGAAGGCGGCAATGAAAAAGCCTAAGCCCTAGAACTTCTCCAGCTGCCGGTGCTCGGCACGGATCCAGCGCACCGTGCCGGTGACCGAGCGCATCACCACCGTCTGCGTCTCGACAATGCCGTTGCCGAACCTGACGCCCTGCAGCATGCGGCCGTTGGTGATGCCGGTCGCGGCAAACAGGCAATCGCCGCGCACCATGTCCTCGATCTGATATTTCTTGCGCGGGTCCTTGATGCCCATCTTGGCGACGCGCTCGCGCTTCTCGTCGGTATCGACCACGAGCCGGCACTGCATCTGGCCGCCGATGCAGCGCAAGGCAGCGGCCGCCAGCACGCCTTCCGGCGCGCCGCCGATGCCGAGGAAAATATCGATGCCGGTCTTTTCCGCTTCGGCCGTATGGATCACGGCGGCCACGTCGCCGTCGGTGATCAGGCTCACGGCGGCGCCGGTCTTGCGCACCGCCGCGATCATGTCGGCATGGCGCGGCCGGTCGAGCAGCATCGCCGTGATGCCCTCGGGCTTGACGCCCTTGGCTTTGGCGAGCGCGCGGATGTTCTCGTCGGCCGGCGCGTCGAGGTCGATCACGTCCTTGGGATAGCCGGGCCCGACCGCGATCTTGTCCATATAGATGTCGGGCGCGTGCAACAGTGTCCCGCCCTCGGCGATGGCGATGGTGGCGATGGCGCCCGGCATGTTCTTGGCGCACAGCGTCGTGCCTTCCAGCGGATCGACCGCGATGTCGACCTTGAAGCCGCCCTTGGCGCCGACCTTCTCGCCGATGAACAGCATCGGCGCTTCGTCCATCTCGCCTTCGCCGATCACCACCGTGCCGTCGATCGGCAGATTGTTGAGCTCGCGCCGCATGGCGTCGACCGCCGCCTGATCGGCCGCCTTCTCCTCGCCGCGGCCGCGCAGCCGCGCGGCATTGACGGCCGCGCGCTCGGTCACCCGCACGATCTCCATCGTGAGAATGCGGTCAAGCATCAGATTGTGCGGTACGGTGATCGACGACGCCATTTCTTCGTTTCCCCGTCTTGTTCTATGCGCGGTAGAGGATGATCCCGAAAAGTGGAAATCGGTTTTCGGAAAAGATCATGCTCCAGCGTAATATCTAGTTCTTTTCGATCCGGATGACCTGTGGCCTTCCGGAGATTACACGGTCGCGGCGCACCGCGGCGAGCGCCTTGTGGACCGCGTCCTCGGTGGTCGCGTAGGTGATGAGAATGACCGGAACCGGATCGCCGGACTTGCCGGCGTCCTGCGAGCGGGTTTCGTGGCGCTGCACAATCGATTCGAGCGAGATTTGCCGCTGCGCCAGCCGCCGCGCGATTGTGGCCGCGCTGCCCGGGCGGTCGCGTGCCATCAGCCGGATGTAGTAGCCGCCTTCGTGGCGCTGCATGGGCGCCTTGCGCACCGCCGTCATGCGCGCGGCGGGTTGCCCGAACGGCGGCGTTCGCACGCCGCGCGCAATATCGGCCAGATCAGACACGACGGCGGACGCGGTCGCCATGCCGCCGGCGCCCGGCCCCACGAGCGTGATCGGCGAAAGGCCGGCGGCGTCGACCGTCACTGCGTTGGTCACGCCCATCACCTGCGCGATCGCGGACTCCTTCGGCACCATGGTCGGATGCACGCGCTGTTCGATGCCGGCGTCGGTGCGCACCGCGACGCCGAGAAGCTTCACGCGGTAGCCGAGCTCGGCCGCGGCATCGAGATCGGCGAGCGTGATCGACGAAATGCCTTCCACATAGACCGCCGCCTGATCGACTTTGGTGCCGAAGGCAAGGCTCGCGAGAATCGACAGCTTCTGCGCGGTGTCGTGCCCCCCGACGTCGAAGGATGGATCGGCCTCCGCATAGCCGAGCTTTTGCGCTTCCTTCAAGCAGTCCGCGAAGGAGAGAGATTCCTGTTCCATCCGTGTCAGGATGTAGTTGCAGGTGCCGTTGAGGATGCCATAGACGCGCTCGATGGAATTGCCGGCCAAATCGTCGCGCAAGGTTTTGACGATCGGTATTCCGCCCGCGACCGAAGCCTCGAAGGCCAGCGCGACGCCCTTCTCCTCGGCGAGCGAGGCGAGCCGCATGCCGTGCTTGGCGAGCAGCGCCTTGTTGGCGGTGACGACGGATTTGCCCACGTCGAGCGCGGCTTCCGCCGCCGCAAGCGCGGCGCCCTCCTCGCCCCCGATCAGCTCGACGAAAAGATCGATGCCGGGGGACCGCGCGAGAGCCACGCAATCGTCGAACCAGGCGAAGCTGGCGAGATCGATCCCCCGCTGCTTGGCCTTGTGGCAGGCCGAAACTCCGGCTATCGCGATTTGCCGGCCGGTCCGGCGCCGCAGCGCCTCGGCCTGCCGGCAGAGCAGCATTATTACCGCGGCTCCAACGGTGCCGAGACCGGCAATGCCGATGCGCAAGGGAGGCGGCATGGATGCGACGCCCGAGAAGCCGGAGGGGGCGGGTTACGACGAAGAGCGGCGGCAGACGGGCTTTTTGCCCGATTTTCGCGAGGCGATCAAGGCCGCGCGGGGGCCCCGCGAGGGCGATCGGGCGCCAACCGATACCAACAAAGACGCAATCTTGCACAAGATCGTCGAACTGGCATCGCAGCGTTGACCAAACGGAGGGCTTCCATCGGCGCGCGGATTGCTGTTCGGCCAGAAAATGCGGCTCAGATGTTTCTGACCCGCGTGGTTTGATCGACGGCCGTGCGGGACTAAATGCCAAGCGCTTGTGTGGCCCGCCCGATGGCCGCGAGTTCGACGGCGTCCTATTCAAGAGCTGCTAACCGCCGGGCGATCTCGAAATCCAGCTAGACACCTTCGCAGCTGACTCGACAAAAGCTGCGAGGCCTGGAATTTCTTTGCCGACGACAAGACCGCCATCACCTCGATCACTTTCCGCGACTGGGCACTATCGGAACGCGACACGCTCGTCGATGCCGTCTCAAAACATAGGACTGTGGCGACGTGGTCCAACACCGGACTCGAGCATGACGCGATGCCCGAACATATCCGACCGCGTGAGCAAGGATTCACCGCTCCGAGATAGCGCTTCCCGCGGGAGCCATCGCGACGTCTTTGGC
>DATMQV010000363.1:0-2693 GCA_035566615.1 Xanthobacteraceae bacterium | reverse complement strand
ATATTGGCCGCCATTCTTCTGCAGCACGCGCTCGAAATAACCCAGGAATTTCGGCACGCGATAGCGCCAGAAGTCGTGGGTGCGCCGCTTCGCCGCCGGCTTCTGCTCCTCATAATAGAGCCAGCTCGTGATCGGATGGTGGGTGTCGTGAATCTCGACGACGAGATCGGTGATGGTGAGCTGGAGCTGATGCGCCCAAAGCCGTCCCTCTTCGTCGCGCGGCGACAAATTCAGGCGCGGGCCGAGATAAGAATAAAATATTCGCTGTCTGCGCGATGATGAGCTTGCCAGCTTTGAGGAACGGCGGCGCAAACGGCGGCCGCGCGCTGCGCTTGTCGTCAATGATTTTCATCATCGCCGGCACGCCGGCTTTGCCTTTGCGCCACGCGACATCGACATAGTCGGCGCCGGCGTCTTCCAGCGCCAGCCGGACGAACTCGCCGCGTCCCTGGACGGTCGGATGGTAGTAAAGCTCGTAGCGCATCCGCTTGGCTCCGCGTGATTCCAAAAAAGCCCCAAGCCGGATCCGCCGATGGCAATCCGGCATCGTGAAAAAGCGAAACCTCGATCCAGTCGTGCAACCGGATCAAGGTCCCGATGAAACCAAACCCGCTGTAAGCGCGGTACTGATTCTTTGCAGGCGCGGACGATCGCGCGGCGGCTCAGCTCCGCTGTGCCACCCAGCTGCCAGCGCAACGTCCGCCGGACGCCTGCCCGTACCATGTGCCGGCGCCGCGGGCGCCGCTCAAATGGCCGGACGCAACCGCAAAGGCCGAGCCGCTCGAAACCCGCAGCGAGGCTGCTCCGTTCGAGCGCACCCGCCCGGCGAGATCGATCCCGCCGCCATTATAGACGATCGTGCCATTGACGATCTGGCCGCTGAACCGGTAGGCCGCGTCGCATGGGCCGCTTCTGGTATAGACGACGACGCTCCAGGTGCCGTCATATTTGCCGGCCGCGCGAACATACGTCGCCTGAGTCAGCGCCGCCGCGGTGACGGTGGCCGCAAGGAGGATAGTGCCGGTAGTATTCCGAATCATGGTTGCCCCTCTGTCTTCTTCCGCCGCGTCGGCGCGGCTCAATCGGTGAAGCGCATTCCCAGCGGCAGTGACACTATGTGCTCATTGCCGGCCGCGGCGTGTCCAATGTCACAGATTGCCGGAATAGCTTCCGCAATGGCCATTTCCGGAATAGCTCTGTAACGGGGCGCCGGCCGGATCAACCGGGCGTTGTCTTATACTGCTCATCGGCGACTTTTTCCATCCACGCGACATATTTGCCGTCGAGCATTTCGGTGATCGCCATGTGCGACATGGTGGTGGTCGGGCCGGCGCCGTGCCAATGCTTCTCGCCGGGCGAAAACCAGATCACATCGCCCGCGCGCACTTCCCGCACCGGACCGCCGGCGCTCTGCACGCGACCGGACCCGGAGAGGATATAGAGCGTCTGGCCGGCCGGATGGGTGTGCCAGGCGGTGCGCGCCCCCGGCTCGAAATGCACGAGCGCGGCGCGCACGTTTCCGGGCGCGCGACCACGGGATCCTGCCACACCGTTCCGGTGAAATACTCGGCCGGCGCCCGGCGTGAAGCCGTCGAGCCGGATGCTCTTATCTCCATGTCCGCTTCCTCTTGTGTTTCGGTACTTAAATTTCAATCGAAGCATAAGATTATGGAAAGCCGGCGGCGAGGCGCTCCGCTCCGGGCGGGCGCCGCAAGAAGGTCGCAGTCGCGTGCCATTTCGCTATAGTATGGGGCGTAAGGGGTGCTGAGTATGCGGACAAAGTTGCGTGGTAGCGGCCATCGGCGTGTGCGGCTTCTCGTTCGACCTTTCCTGGCCATCGTCTCATCGCTCGCGCTCGGTCTCTCGCTTGCGGCCTGCTCGAAGTGCGACGTGCCGACCTGGCACCGCGATTCGCCAACCGCCCCGCAATCCTGCCATGAAGGTCCGAGCCAGTAGGGCTTTTGCAAAAACCGTAACCCATTTCCGACGGCACTTCCCTCGTCACCCTTTTCCTCGTCGGCTCCTTCCTCGTCACCACCGGGCTTGACCCGGTGGTCCATGCTGATTTGCAGCGAAGGAGCGATAGGCGGCCAATCCCCGCAAGCCGCCGCCTCGCATGGATTGCCGGGTCAAGCCCGGCAATGACGACGTGAGGGATCGTTCTCGCGACGCCTGTGCGTCCGAGCTGTGCCTACCACCACGCGCAAAAAAGATTCGCCCCCCGGGCAACAAAAGAGGGAGGCGAAGCGCCGAAAGGCGCATGCCAACCATTTGCCGCGTACCATCAACAAACGTTGCCGCCTGCTGATGATCGGCGCGGCAGCGCGCGAAGGCAGTCTTTGACCAGTTTCGGGTCAAGCTTTTCAGGGAAAAATGCTTTTTACCGACTCTGAGCCGCGTCGGCGCTTTTAGTTCGGGCGGAGGCCGGCGAAGCGCTCTGCCAGACTGAGGATCGAGCCGTCAACTTCGAGCGAAAGCATCATGGCGCCGCGCTTCAGCCGCGCGCGGTAGCGCCTGCTATCAGCGGCGCGGCGCCGCCTAACGGCTAGCGCCTTCTCATTCATAGTCCAATGGGATGCTGCCAGTGCCGCTGGTCTTTTCATAAAGCAAAGACCCGCATTGGTATCCATCGAGTCAGGGGCGGTATATCGGCCGTCATGCTCGGCGCGTCTACGCCTTTGGTAAGTTCACGC
>DATMQV010000362.1:0-3257 GCA_035566615.1 Xanthobacteraceae bacterium | reverse complement strand
CGCATTAGGGGTCAACTTGAGATGGATCTTCTGCCCAGCTGAAAGCAGTGTCAAGACAGATACGAGGCATTGCGGACGATGACACCGCGCGGTGATCGCGTGCGACGGGACTAGGTATTAAGATTTCAGAGCGGGCGCCGGTTGGGTTTAGACAAAAAAATCAGCGGCGGATCGGCACAATCTCGCCGGCCGGCATCGACGCCGCACAGAATGCCGCCCAATCGGCCATGAGCCGACGGCGCTTGTCGATCAAATCGCCGCGCCTGTACGCAGCCTCAACCTGGCTTCGAATGGCATGGCCGAGCGCCATTTCGGCAACCTCGTTCGGGTAGTTCGTCCGTTCGGCTGCCCAGTCGCGGAACGCTGATCGGAAGCCGTGCGTCGTGATATCACTGCGGCCCATGCGCCGCAGCATTCCGCGCAAGGCATCATCACCGAGCGGCTGCCCTGGATCTCCCGGGCCAGGGAAGACGAAGGCGCCGTCACGACGGACTTGGTCGAGAACCCTGAGAGCCGGCGCCGATAGCGGCACACGATGCACTTTGCCGGTCTTGGTTCGCCCAGCCGAGATCGTCCAGACGTTGCCGTCGATCTCGCTCCATTCGGCCCCAAGCACTTCACTGCTGCGCGCGGCGGTCAGAACGGCGAATTCCATGGCGAGCGCCCGGACACCACTGTGCCGGCGAAGCTCGACCAGGAAGGCGCCAACCTGATCGTAGGAGAGGGCAGGGTGATGCCGCACCTTGTGCACACGGGACGACAGCAGGTTTTCGAGATGACCACGCCAGCGCGCCGGATTTTCGCCCTGCCGATAGCCGCGCGCCTTGGCCCAGTCCAAAACGCTTTCGATCCGCGCGCGAACGCGCCCTGCGGTGACCGGCTTCACCGTCCAGATCGGCTCAGTACCTTGAGCACCAGGCCGGTGTCGACCTCTTGCACCGGCAAACGGCCGATGACCGGGCCGGCATATTCGCGCAGCGTGGTCGACCATTGCGCGGCGTGCCTGGCATTGTGCCAACCGGCGCTATGGGCGGCGATATAGTGCTCGGCGGCCTCACTGAACGCCACCAGCTTCGTCGCCTCAGCGGCCTGCAGGTCGCGCCCCAAAGCACGTTCCTCGAGCGGATCTCGGCCGGCCTTGTGCATGTCGTAGAGATCGCGCGCTCGTCGACGTGCATCGGCCAGGGAGATGGCGGTTCGACCACTAGCTGTGCCTAACCCCATTTCGCGCATCTTGCCGGCACGAACGTAACGGAAGCTCCAGAACTTGGCGACTGGCGATCGGACCAGAAGGTAGAGGCCGGCGCCGTCGCCATATCGCCCGGGCTTGGCGCGCGCCACCAATGCGGCTGATATTCCTTTCGCTCTGCGCGGCATTTCCGTCCCTTATTGCGTCCCTTTTTCGTAGGCCCGAACGGCCATGGGAGCAAGCGAACAGATACGGAAACAAATCGGCGCAAAGCCGCTGCTACAGCGGCGCTTTCACATCAAATGCGAACGGATACGAACACCTAGCGGCGGATGCACCGGCATCATGAAAAATCCGAGCCGCATAGTCCCCCCAATGTGCCGCCGCCGCGGTCGATCTTGAGCGACAGCCGCACCGCCGCTTCTTGATTCCATTGTGACCCTGGCGCAATCTGGCGTCAAAGGGAGGAATTTTGACATGAGCATTGCCGAATTGCGGCCGGCCGCCGCGCCGGGCAGCGTCCCGACAGCCGAAGAACTGGTTGGCCGCGCCCGTAAGCTCGCGCCCAAATTGCGCGAGCGCGCGCTCAAGGCCGAGCGCGACCGTCAGATTCCGCTGGAGTCCGTCGAGGAATATATCGACGCCGGGCTCATTCACACGCTGCGGCCCAAGCGCTGGGGCGGCTACGAGCACGACCACGAAGTCGCTTTCGACATCGCCATCGAGCTTGGCAAATCGACCTGCGGATCCTCCGCCTGGTGCCTGAACTATCTGGCCGATCACGCCTGCATGCTGGCGCTGTTTCCGGAAGAAGCGCAGCACGACGTTTGGAGCGAAAACAAAGCCGCCTGCATCGCCACATCGGCGGCGCCCACTGGCACCGTGACCGTCGTGCCGGGCGGCTACCGTCTCGACGGCCGCTGGTCCTGGTGCTCAGGCTTGCGGCACTCGCAGTGGATCATGATCGGCGGCTTGGCGTTCCGTCCCGGCGAAGATCATCCCGACATGCGGCTTTACATCGTCCCGGTCTCGCAGCTGAAAACCGACGACACCTGGTACTGCGCCGGTTTGCGTGCTTCGGGCTCGATCACCTGCATCGCCGACAATGTGTTCGTCCCCGAGCACCGCAGCGTTTCGTTTCAGAACCTGCGCGATGCGTCTTCGCCCGGCTCGAAGGTCAATCCCAATCCGATCTACCGCACGCCCTTCATCGCCGTGCATTCTTATGCGCTGCTCGGGCCCGCGCTTGGGCTTGCCCGCGGCGGCTACGCCGATTTCGTGCAATGGACGCGCGAGCGCTATCTGACCTACACGCAGCTCAACATCGCCCAACACGTGCCGGTGCAGCTCAAGGTCGCCGAGATCGCGGCGCAGATCGATGCCGCCGAGCTCCTGGCGCGGCGGGCGCTCGCCACCGCGCGCAAGGATTATGCCGGCATGACCATGGAGACGCGCACGCTGCTGCGGCGCGATTTCACCTTCGCCATGCGGATGCTGCGCGACGCCATGGACTCGCTGATCAAAATCAGCGGCTCAAGCGGGCTGATGGACAACAACACGGCGCAGCGCTGCTGGCGCGACGTTCATGCCATCTCCTCGCACGTGGTGATGAACTGGGACGTACCGGCGGAGAATTTCGGCCGCGCCGAATTCGGGCTCGCGCTCAATCCGTCCTATCCGATGTTCTAGCGCATCGTTTCGGCAGCCAACGCAACTGCCGATCGGTCTCAGATCGTGTCTGCTTTAGGCATCCGGGCGGCGCACATGTGTTTTGGCCGCAAGCAACAGCCTATGGGCGGGCTCGCGACCCAAGAACTTTGCGGACAATCGCTTTGAGATGATCGCCGGGAGGAAACAAGGTGAGGCGGAGCCTCGATCGCATTCTCACCACGTCGGCAGTTTGGCGCGGCCCAATGATCTGGTGGAGCTCTATCGGAACGACGCGCCCGAAAGCCAACTCTTGCCGCGCTTGCGATCGGCGATCGCCGACGTGGTGCGGGCGCAATCCGGCTCCGGCATCGACATCGTCAATGACGGCGAGTTCGGTAAAGCGATGCGCCGTTCGGTC
>DATMQV010000361.1:0-22179 GCA_035566615.1 Xanthobacteraceae bacterium | reverse complement strand
GGGCCGCCGGTCGGCTTCCCGGTGCAGTTCCGCGTCATCGGTCCCGATACGAACAAGGTCAGGGAGATCGCCTACCAGGTGCGCGACGTGATGCGCGCCAACGATCAGGTGGTCGATCCGCATCTCGATTGGAACGAACAGGCGCCGTACTTGAAGCTCGTGGTCGATCAGGATCGCGTGCGGGCGATGGGATTGACGCCGCAGGATATCGCGCAGTCACTCAGCATGCTGATCTCCGGGGTGCCGATTACGACGGTGCGCGACGGCATCGAGAAGGTCGCCGTCGTGGCGCGCGCCGTTCCGGCGGAGCGGCTCGATCTCGCGCATATCGACGATCTGTCGCTTTATTCGCGCAACGGCGTCGCGGTACCGCTGTCGCAGATCGCCCATGTCGAATACAGCCACGAGGAGCCGATCCTGTGGCGCATCAATCGCGACATGTCGATCACGGTGCGCGCCGACGTCGTTGACGGCGTCCAGCCGCCGGACGCGACCAACGCGATCTGGCCGAAGCTTCAGTCCATCCGCGACAGCCTTGAGCCGGCCTACCGGCTCGAGATCGGCGGCGCCATCGAGGAATCGCAGAAAGGCAATGCGTCGATCTTCGTGCTCTTCCCGTTGATGATCTTTGTCATGCTGACGCTATTGATGATCCAGTTGCAGAGCATCTCGCGGCTGATCCTGGTGTTCCTCACCGCGCCGCTCGGCATCGTCGGCGCTTCGCTCGGGCTCAACGTCGCTGACAAGCCGTTCGGCTTCGTCGCGTTGCTTGGCCTGATCGCGCTGATGGGGATGATCATGCGCAACGCCGTGATCCTGGTCGACCAGATCGAATCCGACGTCAGCCACGGCTCGACCCGCCGGGACGCCATCGTGGAGGCCACCGTTCGCCGGGCCCGGCCGGTCGTGCTGACCGCGCTGGCCGCGATTCTGGCCATGATCCCGCTGTCGCGCTCGGCCTTCTGGGGGCCGATGGCCATTACCATCATGGGCGGCCTGTTTGTGGCGACGTTCTTGACCCTGCTGTTCCTGCCCAGCCTTTATGCGCTGTGGTATCGTAAGCGGCTGGACGAGCGCGGCCATGTGGGTGGCCACGTGGGTGATCATGTGGGTGACCACGTGGGTGATCATGTGGGTGACCACCTGGGCGGCGCTTTGCCGGCCGATGAGCGGAGGGAGCGAGTCGTGCCGCTTGCAGTCGCGGCCGAATGACATTGTGCCGGCTGCTGTGGGCAGCCCGATGCTGGATAAGACAAAGAAACGCAAGAGACCGCTATGCCTACGACCGATGTGATGGACCAAACCGAAACGGACATCCGGGAACGGATTCTCATCACGACCGAGCGTCTGTTTCGCGAGATCGGCTATCAGAAGACCACGGTCGCCGATATCGCCAAGACGCTGCGCATGAGTCCCGCGAATGTCTACCGCTTCTTCGACTCCAAGCGGTCGATCACGGCCGACGTGGTCAGCCGGCAGATGGGCGACGTGGACCAGGCGCTGCAGGCCATTGCGGGGCAACCGCAGAGCGCCACCGAGCGCCTGCGCGAAATGCTGATCACCATCTTTCGGATGAACTCCGAACGCTTTGCGGGCGACTCGAAGATGCACGAGATGGTCGCGGTCGCCATGGAGGAGAATTGGGACGTCTGCCAGGCGCATATCGACAATATCATCGCCGTGACCGCGCGCGTGGTCGGAGACGGCATGAGGTCGGGTGAATTCAGGACCGCGGATCCCACCGTCACCGCACTTTGCGTTCTGACGGCCATGCTGCGGTTCATCCATCCGCAATTGATCGCCGAATTCGCCGACAAGCCGAGCGCGACACACGATCAACTGATGGATTTCGTGCTCACGGCGTTGCGGGCGCCGAAGCCGTAGGCGCGGGCGGCTAGGTTTCTACCACGCTCGTTCCCGCGAAGGCGGGGACCCAGTCCTGCTCTGAGGCTCTCGCTGGATTCCCGCGTCCGCCTTTCGCGGAATGAGCGGAAGGAGAGGCCTCACAGCTTCTCCACATGCGGCATGACCTCGGTGTGAAACAGCTCGAGCGAGCGCATCGCATCCTTGAACGACATGGTGCCGAGGAACAGATAGGTGAGCAGATAATTGATGCCGAGCTCCGCCACCTGGCGTTCGAGTTCCGCGCGCACCGTCTGCGGCGAGCCGGCAATGATGCCGCCATGCGCCACCATCTCCTCGTAGCTCGTGCCGTGCGGGATTTTCAGGCGTGATGTGAGTCCGGTGTCCTTTTTCCACACGCGGAGCCAATTCAGGTTGGCGAGGTGAACATCCATCGCGGGTTTGAACACACGATGTGCTTCCGCATCGGTGTCGGCAACGAAGATGTGGCGCTGCACGCCAACACGACCCCGCCGGCGAACTCGCGCTTCGGCTGTGCCGGCGCGCCGCGTTTCGCCAGAGCGTGCTTGAAGGCGGTGATGTTGGCCTTGGCCATGGCGGTCGGCCCGAGCGTCACATAATGCAGTCCGTGCTCCCCGGCCCAGGTCGATCCGATTTCGCTGGACGAGGCGTACCAAAACGGCGGATGCGGCTGCTGCAACGGCTGCAGCGCGATCGGCACGTCGTTATAGAGGTAGCGGCTGCTTTTGAAACTGAACGTCTCCGATACCAAGCCGGACCTGACGCAGTCGTAGGCCTCGAAAAAAATGTCACGCGAATCGTCGTGCACGACATTGTGAAATTCCAGCTCATAGGGCGACACGCCGCGGCCGACGCCGATATCGAGGCGGCCGTGGCTCAAATGATCGAGCATGCAGATTTCCTCGATCAGCCGCAGCGGCGAATAGAGCGGCAGCAGGTAGACCAGCGGGCCGAGCCGCAAATGCTTGGTCTCGCGGGCGACGGCGCCAAGATAGATGCCCGGCACCGGAACCAAATTCAGCGGTGTGGCGTGGTGCTCGGCGACATGCAGGCAATAAAGGCCGGCTTTGTCGGCGGCGGCGGCGAATTCAATCCGCTCATCGAAAAGCTGCGCGACCGGCCGTGCGCCATCCTCGACGTGATCGAAAAGTCCGATTTTCACGCTATCCCTCCCTCACCCTCCCCCGCAAAAAGGGAAGGAACGGTTTGTGCCTGCGGCGCGACTTGGCGTCAGCGTGCGCCGGCCTTCTTCGGTTCGTTTTCTGGCATTTTCCGCGGCGCGGAGCCATCCTCTGCGCGGGCGGCAGAGCCATGCGCGACGCTCTTGCTTCGCCCCGTCGGGCGCGCCACATGTGCGGGTCATGTCCCGGGAATCCGCCATACCGGCCATCGAAGTCGAGCGCCTCGTCAAGATCTACAAGGAGGTGCCGGCCGTCGACGGCATCTCGTTTTCGATCCCACGCGGCTCGATCACCGGATTGCTGGGCGGCAACGGCGCCGGCAAGACCACGACGATCGCGATGATCATGGGGCTACTCATGCCCACCTCCGGCAGCGTGAAGGTGCTTGGCGCGCAAATGCCGCATCAGCGCTACCGCGTGCTGCAGCGGATGAATTTCGAAAGCCCCTATGTCGACATGCCGATGCGGCTCACCATTCGGCAGAATTTGACCGTGTTCGGCATGCTTTACGGCGTGCGCCATCTTGGCGAGAGGATCGCGGAGCTGGCTGAAGCGCTCGACTTGACGCGTCTGCTCGACCGGCCGACCGGCAAGCTTTCGGCCGGCCAGAAGACCCGCGTTTCGCTCGCCAAATCGCTGATCAATGGGCCGGAGCTTTTGTTGCTCGACGAGCCGACCGCTTCGCTCGATCCGGACACCGCCGATTGGGTACGCGCCCACCTCGAACGCTATTGCCGGGACCGGCATGCCACGGTGCTGCTCGCTTCGCACAACATGCACGAGGTCGAGCGCCTGTGCGAGCGGGTCATCATCATGAAGCAGGGCCGCATCGAAGACGACGACACGCCGGCGCGGCTCCTGACCCGCTACGGCCGCCGCACGCTGGAAGAGGTCTTCCTCGACGTAGCGCGCGGGCGCGACGAAGCCGAGGCCGCGCAATGATCACGGCGACCGAAAGCGCGTTCGCATTCTCGCCGCGGCGCGTGGCGGCGATGATGCTGCGTTACTGGTATCTCTTGCGCTCGTCCTGGCCGCGGCTGATCGAGTTGATCTACTGGCCCGCGGTGCAGATGATCACCTGGGGCTTCATCCAGTATTACGTGATGCAGAATGCCGGCTTCTTCGCCCGCGCCGGCGGCACGCTGATCGGCGCGGTGCTGCTCTGGGACATTCTGTTCCGCGGCCAGCTCGGCTTTTCGATCTCGTTCCTGGAAGAAATGTGGGCGCGCAACATCGGCAACCTGATGATGTCGCCGTTGCGGCCGATCGAGTTCGTCGCCGCGCTGATGGTCATGAGCATCGTGCGGCTCGCCATCGGGGTCGTGCCGGTGACGCTGCTCGCTTTCGTCTTCTTCGGGTTCAACCTTTATGCGCTTGGGTTCGCGTTGGTCGCGTTCTTTATCAATCTGATGCTGACCAGTTGGGCGGTGGGGATTTTCGTGTCGGGCCTTGTATTGCGGAACGGGCTGGGCGCGGAGAATCTCGCCTGGTCGATCATGTTCTTGTTCATGCCGCTGGCGTGCGTCTACTACCCGGTCACGACGCTGCCGGTTTGGCTGCAGCCGGCCGCCTGGGCGCTGCCGCCGACTTACGTGTTCGAGGGCATGCGCGCGCTGCTGATCGACCATACCTTCCGTGCCGATCTCATGCTTGAGGCGCTCGCACTCAACGTCGTCTTCATGGCCATTGGCGTCTTCGGCTTCCTCAAGCTCCTGCAAGCCGCCCGCCGCCAGGGCTCTTTGATGCAAACGGGCGAATAGGCGCGCACAAGCCAAGCCGAAATCGTTTCCGGCGCGTTTCCTTTTGTCGGCACGGAACCGCAATTCCGTAAGAAACTGGGAAAAGTTTGCGTTTATGATCGCGGTATGACAAACCACTCCCATATTGCTGCAATGCAGCAAGCCGGGCAAGGATCGTCTATGGCCATCGGGGAGTTTGGCGGTGCGCCTGCCGTGCCGGGCGGCGTGCTGGCGTCGACGCCGCTCTACTGGCTCTATGAGTTAACCCATGCGGCGCTCAATCCGGCGCGTGCTGTCGCCGATGCGACGCGGCTGGCGTTCAGAAATCCCATCAATCCGCTCTATTCGACGAGCTTCGGAAAATCGGTGGTCGCCGCCGCCGAATTGTTCGAGCGCTCGACGCGACGCTATGGCCAGCCCGAGTGGCGTATCTCCTCAACACTGGTCGGCGGCGAACGCGTGCCGGTGCGCGTCGAAAGCGTTTGGGAGCGACCGTTCTGCCGGCTGCTGCATTTCGAGCGGGTATTCGAGCGGGCGCCACGCCGGCAACAGCCCAGACTTCTCATCGTTGCGCCGCTGTCGGGCCATTACGCCACGCTCTTGCGCGGCACGGTCGAAGCGTTCCTGCCCAATCACGATGTCTACATCACCGAATGGCGCGATGCGCGCATGGTGCCGCTGTCGGAAGGCATGTTCAGCCTCGACGATTACATCGATTACGTCATCTCCATCCTGCATGCGCTCGGCGGCGAGACGCATGTTGTGGCGGTCTGCCAGCCGGCGGTGCCGGTGCTGGCCGCCGCCGCCTTGATGGACGCCGACGACGATCCCTACCTGCCGATCACCATGACGCTGATGGGCGGCCCGATCGATACGCGGGTCAATCCAACCGCCGTCAACATGCTGGCGCAAAAGCGCGGCATCAACTGGTTCCGGCACAACGTCATCACCAAGGTGCCGTTTCCCAATCCCGGGTTCATGCGCGACGTCTATCCGGGCTTTTTGCAGCTCCACGGCTTCATGAGCATGAACCTCGATCGCCATATCGAGGCGCACCGGAATCTGTTCCTCAATCTGGTGAAGGGCGACGGCGACTCGGCGCAGAAGCACAAAGAGTTCTACGACGAATATCTCGCGGTCATGGATCTCACGGCCGAATTCTATTTGCAGACGGTCGACACCGTGTTCGTGCGTCACGCGCTGCCCAAGGGCGAGATGATGCATCGCGACCGCCCGGTCGATCCGCAACAGATCCGGCGCGTGGCGTTGCTCACGATCGAGGGCGAGCACGACGATATTTCCGGCGTCGGGCAGACCGAAGCGGCGCACCGGCTGTGCGTCAACCTGCCGCCCGAGCGGCAGGCGCATTGGCTGCAGCCCGGCGTCGGTCATTACGGCGTGTTCAACGGTTCGCGTTTCCGCGCCGAAATCGCCCCGCGCATTGCCGACTTCATCTTGTCGATGAGCCAGAGCGCCCATAGCCGGTCGACGGCTTCCGCCGCCGGGCCGCGGGGTAACGGAGCGACGCGCGCGAAGGTGAAGGCCTAGGCGCTGAGCAACCAAGGCGGGCATGAAAGCGCGACCGGCGTCGGGAAGACCCCATTTATCGGCCAAAATGCGGCCCGCGGTGCGTGCGCCGCATCCGGACAGGGTCGATCATGGCAAGCTTTTGAGAAATCGGCATTTTTTGGGAATCATGGACGTCAAATTTTCGCAACTGTGACAAGCAAAGAGATGAAGCTATATTCATTTCATTAAACGCACTATATTGTGCGCCGACTCTCCTTCCAATACCACGATTGGTATATGAACAGCGCCTTTATCAAAGGCACTTTACTCTTCTTCGGATGTGGCACTATCGGCCCAGGGTTGGGTCTTGGGTCGTCGGCCATGTCATCGCGTGCGCTCCTTTATCGTCGGCCGTATGAGCCGAGCGCTATTGAAGTCATCTTCGATCGCTCGATTTATCTCGTGCGGGTGCGCCGGCACCGGCAAGCGCGCCGCTATACGCTGCGCATCGCGGCCGCCACGCGCGAAGTCGTGCTGACAATCCCGCCGCGCGGCACGCTGAAGGAAGCGCGCGAATTTGCCCAGAAGCACGGCGGCTGGATCGCGGCGCGGCTTGGGCGGCTGCCGGAAGCGGTGCGGTTCGCGAACGGCATCATCATTCCGCTGCGCGGCATGCCGCACCGGATCGCGCATCGGCGCAATGTGCGCGGCACCGTGTGGACAGAAAGCGAGGAGGACGGCGGACGGCTGCTGTGCGTCGCCGGCGACGCTCCGCACGTCGACCGGCGCGTCGGCGATTTCCTGCGCCGCGAGGCCAAGCGTGAGCTCGAGGCCGCAAGCAAGCGTCACGCTGCCGAGCTCGGTGTTGCGATCCGGCGGATTTCGGTGCGCGACCAGGCGAGCCGCTGGGGTTCCTGCTCGACCGCGGGCGTCTTGTCCTTCTCCTGGCGGCTCATCCTGGCGCCGAGTTTCGTCCTCAACTATCTCGCCGCGCACGAAGTGGCGCACCTCGTCGAGATGAACCATTCGGCCCGGTTTTGGCGGCTGGTGCAGCGCCTGTGTCCCGATCATGAGCGGGCCAAAGTTTGGCTCGACGTGCACGGCAGCGATCTGCATCGCTACGGGCTGCCGCAGAATGGCAGTCAGGTGTAGCTGGCGTTCTGCTGCGCGTCACTCGGCTACTTACCTTCCGCTCGTCCCCGCGAAAGAGCGGGGACCCAGGGGTCTACTGCAAGTCACACACGTTCCACTGGATTCCGGCCCGCGCGGGAATGAACGGAGATTCGGTTCGGCCTGATCGGATCGTGGGCTAGATATTACATCGGAGCATGATCTTTTCCGAAAAACCGATTTCCGCTTTTCGGGATCATGCTCTAGTGTCGGCCCTGCGTCTCCACCGCTACGACATTGGCCTGCGGCGTAATGAGACCGAACGACAGCTTGGCCGCGACGACCAAGAGCGCCGCCGCCAGCACGACGCGCAACGCCGGTTCGGGCAAGCGCACCGCCGCATAGCTTCCGATCAAGATGCCGGGCACCGATCCCAAAATCAGCAGGCCGAAAACCTGAAAGTCGACCGAACCGAGCAGCCAATGCCCGATGCCGGCGACAAGCGTGAGCGGCACGGCATGCGCGATGTCGGATCCGACGATCTTGACGGCCGGAAGTCTGGGATAAAGGAGCAGCAGGCAAGTCACCCCGATCGCGCCGGCACCGACCGACGACAGCGACACGATCGTCCCCAGCACTCCGCCAACGAAGATCGTCAGCGCCGTCACCTGCTTCGGGGCAAGCCCGCCAAGCCGGTCGGCGTAACGCGCGACGATGCGGCCGCGAAAGACCAGGACGACGGCGGTGACGATCAGCGCCAGGGTCAGAACGGCATTCACCAGGGTGCGCCCGGCATTGCCATTGATGTCGAGCAAGCTCATGGCCGCGATCGTTACAACTGTCATCGGCACGCTGCCCATGGCCAGCCGCCGCACGACAGTCCAGTCGATCGTGCCTTTGAGGCCGTGAACAATGCTGCCGGCGGTCTTGGTCGCGGCGGCATGCAAAAGATCGGTGCCAACCGCGGCCGCCGGATGAATGCCGAACAAGAGGATCAGCATCGGCGTCATCAGCGCGCCGCCGCCGACGCCGGTCATGCCGACCAGCAAACCGACGGCGAAGCCGGATATCGCATAGAGGTACGGAATCGCGCTCATGCTGTGGTCCCGGCGCCATCATCCCCGACGTGATGGCCAGTATCGCGCAATCAAACCGATACCAGCTTAGGGGATTTTTGTCGCTTGCGCACGGTGCCCCCGCATGGCGCTCCGGACAAATCGCTGCACGCGCGTGTTGCCTTTGAATCAAGCCTTGTCTCTGAATCAAGCTTTGGCTCTGAAATCAAAAAGCCTTTTGTCTCGGCGGCGGCGGCCGTCTGTCTGATGGAACAAAATCGCACGTCTTCGCCATGGCTGGACACGTGAAGACTACCTAGGTGGGCAAGCCCGAAAAATCACCTAGATGCTCAAGCGCGAATTTTGTGTGCAAACACGCTGCGCTGCAAAAAGTCTTCAAGCATCAATATGGGCGTTTTGCCGCAGCAGATAACACTAACGCGTGATCCACATTGCATCGGAAGAAGGCGCGCAATATGTCGTAGTCATTAGGCCAGACTGGGCGGCTCCCCCATCCCCCGACACCCCGCCGCCCGGCCATATAAGCCTGAGTTGAGGCAACAACTTGAGAACCCCAAGCGCGTAATCCGCTTGGGGTTCTTTTTTGCCTACAGGCGTGTTTCGGCTGGTTCGTCCCCGCGTTCACATCATCCAGCTGTCGGACATTTTTTGGAACGCCGGCGCAAGCGGCATCCCGAGAAAGCCGCGCCGCTCTCTCCGCCGTCGTGGAGTCCGCGTAGCGATGCGCGGCTAATCCTTGACCAAGTCGCCCAGAAGACTCGCGGCAACGGCAAGCTTCGAGAGGGTCAGACCGGAATTGGCGATCTCGTGGATCGCGCCACGGATGCGCTCGACCTCGTTCTTGCGCGGCGTTACCCAAGCCTCAACGGCGCCAGCGCCGGTCGCGCCATTGGCAACCATGGCCGCCGTCAGGCGGCGTTCTGCGTCGCCGATCGAATCCCGCGCGCGATCGAGGGCGAGACGGTCGAAATAATCCGCGATCGGGATCTTGCCGGCCGCGCTGGCGATACGGTCGAGATTGAAGAACGCACCCGTGGCGAAATAGGTTGCGGCCACTTCCCCGACCGGCTTGCTGGTCCGGTTGGCGACCAAAATGATGTCGGGCGCGGCTGCCAGCGGCCAGAGATTGGCGATACGGAGCGCCAGTTCGTCCGGAACGCCCGCTTGCGCGAGCTCTTGTTGCCGCGCCGCACGCGCGCACAGCGGCTCTTCCGGCAGGGCCGTGCCGAGCGCCGCTTCGACTTCGGCGATGCCGTCGCGGTAGTGGGCGATGACCCCGGCAAGGCCTCGCGCCAGATCGACATTGCGCAGGAACCAGATGATTCGGTCGAGCAGGAGATCCTGCACCGCCGCATAAAGGTCGAGCTGCAGCTTGCCGGGGATGCGATTGTCGAGATCGTCGATTGCGCCGTTGAGCGCGGTCATGCCGAAACTATCTCGCACCGCGGCGAAGGCGCCGGCGATGGCGGCCGGCGCGGCGGCGGTCTGGTCGGCAATGCGCACGATGAGCGAAGGGCCGCCGCGGTTGATCATCGAGTTGCCGAGCTGGGTGGCGATGATTTCCCGGCGCAGGCGGTGACGCGTCAGCGCGTCCGGGAATTGCGCGGCAATTTCCTTCGGGAAGTAGCGGCCGATCTCGCGGCCGAGATAGGGATCGTCCGGCACCGACGATTCGAGCAGGTCGTCGTAGAGCGTGAGTTTCGCATAGGCGAGCAGAACCGACAGCTCGGGCCGGGTGAAGGGTTGCGAGCGACGCCGGCGCTCGGCGAGCGCCATGTCGTCAGCGAGGAATTCGACCGCGCGATCGAGCAGGCCGCGCGCTTCCAGGGTCTGGATCAGCCGCTGCAAAAAGCCGAAGTCTTCCATGCCGCGCCGCTGCGAGAGCGAAAGCGCGAGCGTCTGCAGATAATTGTTGCGCAGCACGAGGGCCGCGACCTCGTCGGTCATCTCGGCCAGCAGCGCGTTGCGCGCAGTCATATCGATGCGGCCGTCGCGCAGCGGGATGCTGAGCGCGATCTTGATATTGACCTCCATGTCGGAGGTGTTGACGCCGGCGGAGTTGTCGATGGCGTCGGTGTTGAGCCGCACGCCGGTGAGGGCCGCTTCGATGCGGCCGCGCTGGGTCATGCCGAGATTGGCGCCTTCGCCGATCACCTTGCAGCGCAGCTCGCCGCCGGCGACGCGGACGGCGTCGTTAGCGCGGTCGCCGGCCGCCTCGTCGCTTTCGTCCGAGGCGCGCACATAGGTGCCGATGCCGCCGAAGAACAATAGATCGACCGGCGCCTTGAGCAGCGCGCGGATCAATTCGGCGGGGGTAAGCTTCTCGCCGACCCCGAACAGCCGCTGCGCTTCCGGCGAAAGCCTGATCTCCTTGGCGGTTCGCGAATAAACGCCGCCACCGGGCGAGATGAGCGATTTGTCGAAATCCTGCCAGCTCGAGCGCGGCAGATCGAACAGGCGCCTACGTTCGGCGAACGTGCGCTCCGCGTCCGGATCAGGGTCGATGAAAATGTCGCGATGATCGAAGGCGGCAAGGAGCTTGGTGGTCTTCTCGCGCAACAGCCCGTTGCCGAACACGTCGCCCGACATGTCGCCGACGCCGACCGTCGTGAACAGCGTCGTGCCGATATCGACGTCCATTTCGCGGAAATGGCGCTTGACCGATTCCCAGGCGCCGCGGGCGGTGATGCCCATTTTCTTGTGGTTGTAACCGGCCGAGCCGCCGGAAGCGAACGCATCGCCGAGCCAGAAATCGTGCGCGATGGCGAGCTCGTTGGCGATGTCGGAGAAGGTGGCGGTGCCCTTGTCGGCGGCGACGACCAGATACGGATCGTCGCCTTCGTGGCGCACCACGTTGGGCGGCGGCACGACGCCGATTGTGCCGGTGCCGATATTGTCGGTGATGTCGAGCAGCGTCGAGATGAAGAGCTTGTAGGCTGCGGTGCCTTCCGCCTGGATCGCCTCGCGCGCGCCGCCGGCCGGCAGCCGCTTCGGCACGAAGCCGCCCTTGGCGCCGACCGGCACGATCACGGCGTTCTTTACGTTCTGTGCTTTGACGAGGCCGAGGATTTCGGTGCGGAAATCCTGCGGCCGGTCGGACCAGCGGATGCCGCCGCGCGCCACCTTGCCGAAGCGCAGATGCACGCCCTCGACGCGGGGCGAGTAAACAAAAATCTCATAGAGCGGCCGCGGCAGCGGCAGGCCGTCGAGCTTGCGGCTCAGGAACTTTACGGCAATCAGCTCCTTCGGCGTACCCGCATCGTTGTGCTGATAGAAATTCGTGCGGATCGCAGCCGTCACCGCGTTGACGAAGCGGCGGAGAATGCGGTCCTCGTCGAGGCTCTCGACGGCGGCAAGCGCGGCTTCGATCGCGGAGGCGATCTCGGCTTCGCGCGCCGCATGTTGCGCCGGCGCCGTGCCGAGCTGCGGATCGAAACGGGCGTGTAACAGGCTCACGATCTGTGCCGCGATGGGCGAATGCTTGCACAGTGTCGCCCACATGTAATCCTGCGAGAAGGGAACGCGCACCTGGCGCAGGAAACGCGACAGCGTCCGCAGCAGCGCGACATCGCGCCAGACGAGGCTCGCCGCCAGGACCAGCGCGTTATAGCCGTCATTCTCGGCCTGCCCGCCCATCACGGCGAGGAAGCAATCCTGCAGGCGGTCTTTGAGCGCATCGAGGTCCACCGGGCGGCCCAGGGCGCTTTCGAGCGTCATGTCATGGAACCACACCTCGTCAGACGCGTGCGGCCTTATGTGATAGGTGCGCTCGTCGACGACACGAAAGCCCATATTCTCCAGCACCGGCACGCGCTCCGAGAGCGGGATCGGACGGCTGCGGCTCAACACTTTGAGGCCGGCGCCGGATGCTCCGGTGCCGGCGTCGCGATAAAGCTCAACGCCCAGCGGATGTTCGGCGGTCAGCCGCTCGATGGTCGCGATATCGGAAAGCGCCAGCGGCGCCGGATAGACCTCGCGATAGTCGACCGGGAAGGCCTCGCGATAGCGCGCCAATAGCGCCCGCGCCTCCTGCTGCGGGCGTGCGGCCGCAAGCGCATCGCCGAGCGCATCGGTCCAGCTGCGCACGATGGTTTCGACCGCGTGTTCCAGCGTTGCGCGATCGACGTGCGGGGTTTCGCCCTCGTAGCGGCCGATGATGAAGTGCACGCGCACCATCTGGCCTTCCGGGAAGAACGGATAGAAGGCGCGCAGCCGTCCCTGGAACGCGGTGGCGAGATAGTCGCCGATCTTGGCCCTGATCCGTGAATCGTAGCGGTCGCGCGGGATGTAAACCAAGACGGAGACGAAACGGTCGAAGCGATCGCGCCGCGGCAGCACCCGCACGCGCGGGCGCTCGTCGAGCTGCATGATCGCCATCGCGAACTGATAAAGCGTGTCCTCGTCGATCTGGAACAGATCGTCGCGCGGATAATGTTCCAGCACGTTGACCAGCGCCTTGCCGGAATGGCTCGCCGGGTCGAAGCCGGCGCGGCTGATGACGCGATCAACCTTGCGCCGAAGGTAAGGAATGGCGCGCACCGAGCGGGTGTAGGCGGTCGAGGTCAGAAGCCCGCAGAACACGCATTCGCCGACCAGATGGCCGTCGGGATCGAAGCGCTTCACCCCGACATAATCCAAATGCACGCGCCGGTGGATGCGCGAGCGCACCGCGGCCTTGGTCATGATCAGGAGCTTCGGTTCTTTGAGGAATTCGCGGATCTCCGGCGTCATCGTCACGAGCTGATTGCCGCGGCGCAGAAGCCGCATGTCGGGCGAGCGAAGGAGCCCGAGTCCGGTTTCGAATTTAGGCACCAGCTCGGTGTCGGTGTCCGCGTAGGCGTAGTCGCGGGCGCCGAGCAGCGTGAAATTGTCGGCCGCGATCCATTGCAGGAACTGGATCGCCTCGGCGATCTCGTCGGCCGCAAGCGGCGGCGGGTTGGCTTTGAGTTCGGCGGCGACTTCACTGGCGCGCGCCAGCATCGGCCGCCAATCCTGCACCGCGACCCGCACATCGGCCAGCACCTCTTCGAGCGCGCGCAGGATGTCGGCGCGCTCTTTCTCATCGTCCACGCCCGCCACATGAATGTGGATGAAGCTTTCGCGGTGGCCATCGCCCTTGCGCATGCCCTTGAAGGCGATGAGCCGGCCGGCTTGGTCGCGCTCGACGCTGAAAACCGGATGTACCAGCAGCCGGATGTCCGCCCCGCGCTCGCCGAGCTCGCCCAGCACCGAGTCGACCAGGAACGGCATGTCGTCGTTGAGAATTTCCAGCACGGCGGTGCTGGCTCCGGAATGCACGGGCCGAAACGCGATTTTCGCCCCACCGGCCTCGCGTTGCAGCAGAAAAGACCAAGATTGCTCGCCGATGCCGGCGAGCTCTTCCGGGCTGTAACGCACGAGGTCGTCGGGCGCGGCGCGCTCGAACAACTCGATCAGAAAGTCGCGGGGAATGTCGCTGCGGCGTGCGGCCAGGACGGAAGCGGCTGCTTCCACAAGCGTCTGACCGGCTTCACCTTCCTCGGCACGGGGCATGTTCACGACGGCCATCGTTTCCCCCTGGTTTGCCCCCTTGGGCGCGATTCTCAAATTTCCGCCGATACTACCCGCGCGGCCCGGTTATCCGCTACCGCGCCGAACTATAATGTCGCCCTATCCACCAGAACCGACCGCGGCAGGTCAGCCGCCGAGAGGAAAAAAATGGCCAAGAGCAGCAACAAAACCGTCACAAAGAAGATCGCAACGAAGCCGCGCACGTCCGCGACCGCAGGCGACGACACGGCAATAACCGCTTTTGCGCTGCCGCCCGAGCCGCTTTCTCCGGAAATGGCCGCCTATTTTGAGAAATGCGAGGAAAAACTCGGTTTCGTACCCAACGTGCTCAAGGCCTAGCCCTTCGACAATGCGAAGCTTTCAGCCTTTGTCGCCATGTACAACGATCTGATGCTGGCGCCGTCGGGCTTGAGCAAGCTCGAGCGCGAGATGATCGCGGTCGCGGTCTCCTCGTACAACCGCTGCTATTACTGCCTCGTCGCCCATGGCGCGGCGGTGCGGGCGTTGTCCGGCGATCCGGCGCTTGGCGAACTTATGGTCATGACTTATCGCGCCGCCCGGCTCTCGCCGCGCGAGCGGGCGATGCTGGACTTTGCCGTAAAGCTGTCGGCCGAGCCTTGGGGCGTCGAGGAAGAGGACCGGGCCGCCTTGCGCCGGGCAGGCTTCAGCGATCGCGATATCTGGGATATCGCCGCTGTCGCCGGTTTTTTCAACATGTCGAACCGGATCGCGTCGGCGACCGACATGCGGCCGAACAGCGTTTATCATGGCCAGGCACGGTGAATGGAAGCCGAGGGGCATCACAAACGAATGCCGTGGGCACATGCGGCGTTCCTGTTGCCTCGATCCCTTTAAAATTCGAGTCCTCGGCGCCGGCCGCAAACAACGGCAGTCATGACGAAATCAAGTTCGTCGCTTATCATGCATTTTCGAATCATGAGCTCAGGAGGCTCACCATGCGTGCACTTGTTGCGCGCGTTTTGGCCGGAACAGTCTTTACCGCACAGTTTTTGGCGGGAACGGTTTTGGCAGGAACGGTTTTGAGTATGGTGCCGGTCGCATCCGCTATCGCGGCGCCCGCGCCCGCAAAACCGGCCCCCGCAAAACCGGCCGCCACAAAGCTTGCGCCGACGGATATCCAGGGCACCTTCTTCGATGGGAAACCCTTTACCGCCACCACGCCATCGAATCTCAGATTCAAGATGACCTTCACGGCAGACGGCAAAATGAAACGCCAGCCGATCGGCACCGGCAGCAGGGGCGAAGGGACCTGGAAGCTGTCGAAGGACGGCTTCTGCACCATGTGGAAGGGCGGCAAGGACAGCTGCTTCACGGTGCTCAGCGCCGGCGACAACAAATGGTCGGTGCTCAAGGGCTCGACCATCATGGCGACCTGGAGCAAGTAACAGGTGCTCCGGTCGCGCGCGGGCGCACCGCGCATCTCCCCTCCTGCATGGCGCGCAGCGCGCCTCAATGCATGAAGGCGACTTCCGGCACGGCGCGACGCGCGATCCGCGGGGCGTCGAGGCCGCTCGGAAGGTCGCCGAACTGGCCGGCCCAGCCGCCGGCCAGCCGCGCGACGATAAACGCATCGGCGACCTCGGGCGGCGCATAGCGCAGCAGGAGCGATCCCGAGATAAGTAAGGCAAGCCGTTCAACGAGCCGCCTGGCCTGTCCCTCGTGTTTGTGAAGCTTCGAAAGCTCATCCTTTAGAGACGCGACGCAAGCGTCGAAGGTACGGTCCACGCCGACAGCCGTCTCAAGCTCATCGAACAGCGCCGGAATGCAATCGGGCTCCCGCGTCATCGAGCGAAGCACGTCGAGGCATATGACATTGCCGGTGCCTTCCCAGATGCCGTTGAGCGGCGCCTCGCGGTAGAGCCGTGCCATGAGATGGTCCTCGATGAAGCCGTTGCCGCCGTGGCATTCCACCGCTTCGACCGCGATCGCTGGCGCACGCTTGCAGTTCCAATACTTGGCGATCGGCGCGCCGATGCGTGTCAAAAGCCGTTCGCTCTCGCTTTGGCTCTCGCGGTCAAGAGCGGCAACAAACCGGAAGGCAAGCCAAGTCGCTGCTTCAACTTCAAGCGCCATGTCGGCGATGACGTTGGTCATGATCGGCTGATCGATCAGGGCGCGCTGGAATGCGCGACGGTGGGCCACGTGATGGGCTGCCTGCGACAGGGCCTGCCGCATCAACCCTGCGGAGCCGATGGCAAAGTCGAGCCGGGTGTAGTGGTTCATCTCAATCCCGGTGCGAATGCCGTGTCCCGGCTCGCCGAGCAAATGGCAGATCGCGCCGCGGAATTCGACTTCGGACGAGGCATTAGATTTGTTGCCGCACTTGTCCTTGAGGCGCTGAATTTGGAGGCGGTTGCGCGATCCGTCCGGCAGCCAGCCGGGCACCACAAAGCATGACACGCCGTCGTCGGTGCGCGCGAGCGTAAGAAACACGTCCGAATGGGGAACCGAGAAGAACCATTTGTGCCCGACGATCGACCATGTGCCGTCGCCATTGGCCCGAGCGACCGTTTGGGTTTGACGGAGATCGGAGCCGCCTTGTTTTTCCGTCATCGCCATGCCGACCGTGGCACCGGTCTTTTCAGTTGCCCTCATTTGCCGCCCGTCGTAGCGGGACGAGCTAAGGAGTTTGCCCCACTCGGCCCAGCGCGCTGGATCGCGCCGCAGAATAGGGATTGCCGAATAGGTCATGCTGATCGGGCAGCAAATGCCGTTCTCACCTTGATTCCACATATAGGACAGCGCGCCGCGCGCGACCTGCGCGCCGGTACGGGGATCATTCCAGCAAAGGGCGTGGGTTTCATGGCCCATGGCGAGCGTCATCAATTCGTGCCAGGCCGGATGAAACTCGATCCGATCGACGCGATTGCCGAAGCGGTCGTGGGTCCGCAATTCAGGGAGCTGACGATTGGCCTGGCGTGCGAGTTCTTGGACGTGAGCCGAGCCGATCACCTGCCCTGCATCCCGCAATTTTTGCTCGGCCCACTCTGCATCGAAGGTCCTCACAACGCTTTGTAAGACGGGGTCGGACCCGTAGACGTCGTAATCGGCAAGCGCCGGCGGCTGGTTTAGGACGTCATGCGAGGCGTAGCCGTAGTCGTCACTTGACGGACCTGCTACGGCCGAGCTGCTCGATCTGGTCATTGACGTAACGCTCCATGAGGGTGCGCGGTTCGGCTTCAAATAACCGGATACGATGGGTATGCAGCAACAGAAGGACGCCTGCGGCGTGCGCGAGCGTGTCTGCCATCAAGAGCTTCGCGTCCGAACGCGACGCGCCGAGTTCGATTGCCGCGTCGGCGATCGGCATCAGGCTTGCCGCCAGAGCTGCGTTGATGGCGTCGTCGCGCTTCCGGCCGACACCGTGCGGGCGCATGCCGCCACGGAACAGATAAAAGCCGAGGTCGAGATCACGCGGATTTTCCGCATAGAAGTCGAAGAAAGCGAGCGCCGCGGCCTGCAGCCGTGCAGCAGGCGTTCGCGCCCGGGCGATCGCTTGGTCGACGCAATCTTTGAGCGCCGCGAGCGACCGAGCCAGCAGCTCCGCGTAAAGCGCCTCCTTCGAGTCGAAATGGAAATAGAGCGCGGCAGGCGTGTAGCCCGACTCGGCCGCAATCGTGCGGAGGCTTGCGCCTTCCAAGCCCTCAGCCTCGAAGACGCGACGGGCGGCGTCGAGAATGAGGCCGCGCTTGAGGTGCGAGACTGCGCTTTTTCGTTTCGTTATGACGGTGGGAGCCATCGTCGATGCCTCGCTTGCGGGGAAATCTAACACCGTTAGAATTTCCTGTCAGCATGCAAGGCGACGCCACTACGCGTGGATCGACAAATCCTTGATCATCGGCTTTGTGCCGGTCAGCGGATTGGCCGGGTCCCAGGCGTAGCGCAGGGTCTCAAACCGCATGGCGCTCGCATCGAGCATGATCAGGCGGCCGACCAGGCCCTCGCCGAAGCCGACAATCTCGCGGATCACCTCCAGCGCCGCCATCGAGCCGACGACGCCGGCGAGCGCGCCGAGAATGCCGGCTTCGGCGCATGCCGGCACGGTGCCGGGCGGCGGCGGTTCGGGAAACAGACAGCGATATGTCGGGTTGGGCTTGCCGTCGGCGCCCTTCTCATGGGCGCGGATGGTGGTGAGCGTGCCGTCGAAAGCGCCGAGCGCGGCGGTAATGAGCGGCTTCTTCGCGAAATAGCAGGCGTCGGACACGAGATAGCGGGTCGCGAAATTGTCCGAGCCGTCGGCGATGAGATCGTAGCGGCCGAGCAGATCGAGCGCGTTCTGCGCGGTCAGCCGGACCGGATGCTGTTCGACGGCGACATGCGGATTGAGTCTTTGGATGACGGCGGCTGCGCTGTCGACTTTCGGCATTCCAACATCGGGTGTGGCATGGATCACTTGCCGCTGCAGGTTCGAGAGCGACACCACGTCGTCGTCGATGACGCCGAGCGTGCCGACGCCTGCCGCAGCGAGGTAGAGCAGCACCGGCGCGCCGAGACCGCCGGCGCCGACCACAAGGACGCGCGCGCGACGGAGCGCGGCTTGTCCGGGCCCCCCCACATCGCGCAGCACGATGTGGCGGGCATAACGTTCCAGCTCCGCATCGCTCAGCATGGCCTTAAAGATAGGCATGAAAAGCGGGCGGAGCCACCCGCGACGCACGGCGTTCGGCAAGCCGGCAGCGCGCATCAGGCAATTGGCGTCCGCACCGCCTTCGGATACGCTTGGGGTTGAGGGCGACGGGCACATGAAGCGTTCGGTCATTATTCTCGGCGGGGTCGTCGCGGGCGCATCCGCGTTCGCGCCGCCGAGCTTTGCCCGTGACGCCACGGTGGCTCCGGCGGCAGCGCGCGCAGGAGCGACGGCGGCCGCCCCCGCGACGGCGCCAAAAGCCGCGGCGAAGAAGCCCGCCGGCAAGCCGGGGCCCGCCGCCGCGCACCGCGGCAAAGATGAGACCGGCTCGCTGCCCGAAGCGTCGAGCTTTTCGCCGGAAGCCGTCGGCTGGGAGCTGATCGAGGACGCCAAGACCGGCGTGCGGCTTGGCGTGCCGGAAAAGCTCGTGCCGCGCTTGGGCGCCTCGCGCAGCGGCACCCGCTGGAGCTCGGCCCAGGGCCAGATTCAGATCGAGACGTTTCGGCTTCCCGAAGCGGCTTTGCCCGCGCTGTTCGACGAGGAAAGAAAGTCGGCGCACCGGCAGGTGGCGTCGAGCAATCTCAAGCCGGATAATTTTTTTATTCTCGGCACCCAGGGGCTGAAGAATTTCGTCGTGCGTGCCGCAGCGCAGGGCAGCGAGGTGCGCGGCGTCACCGTGCTCTATGACCAGGCTACCGAAGGCACGATGAGCGGCGTCGCACTCGCGGTCGCGAATGCGTTCGTCGGCTTTCCCGATCCGAATGTGCCGCCGCCCGCCGGCTTGCGGCGGCGGGTGGAATACGGTTCGGCGATCGTCGCCTCAAGCGACGGCACGCTCATCACCGCGGCGCGCAACGTCGACCGCTGCGAAGCGATCACCGTGCCGCCGTTCGGTCATGCCGAGCGGATCGCCGAAGACAAGACCAACGGGCTGGCGCTCGTTCGCCTCTACGGCGCGCGCAATCTCGCGCCGGCGCCGTTCGCCGAGAGCAACATCGATTCAGGCGATCTCACGCTCGTCGGCATTGCCGATCCGCTTGCGCAGAACGGCGATGCGGTCACCGCCGCGCCGGCGCACCTCTCGCAGCGGGCGATTGAGCCGGCGCCGAAGCTCGGCTTTTCCGGTGCAGCCGCCGCGGATGCGCGCGGCCGCTTAGCCGGCATGGTGGATTTGCGGCCGGGCATCGTCGCGGGCAACGGCGCTGGCGCCGGCCAAGCGGTGACGCTGGTGCCGGTCGAGACGATCCGCGCCTTCTTGCAAGCACAGCATGTCGCGCCGGCCGCGGCCGCCGCGCCGATCAACCAATCGGTCCTGCGCGTGATTTGCGTGCGCAAATAACCAGCCCCGCTTCGATATTCCCCACAATTTTCTTGGTGCCGGTTCTGAAGAGAATCAGAGAGAAGCGGGCTCGTGCATCAGGAAATCGCAGGGTTCCAGCTCGTTTCTAGCGCGGTTCCATCCACTTTGAGACGATGAAGCGGCCTTTTTTGTTCCAAAATGTGTTCAACAGCAGATTTTTTTGTCGATGTGAGCTAAGAGCGCCCCCGCATTAACTAATTTGCTCATATTCGACGTAATTATAATCCAAAATTAGTAATCTGCGGGGGACTTAAACTACTCATCGGGGGCAGAATGAAAATCTTGCAGGTAACTTGCATTCTCGTTGCAATTACCGTCATCGCGATTTGTCAGCCTCTCATCGCCAAGCGACTGATCGTTACGCCACCGTCAGCGGCGGCCGAGGCGGAGATCACGAGCACGAGCGCGCTGCCAAACACGCAGGCGTCCGCCGAGACGACGGCGCCGCCGATCGCGGAGACGGTTGTGCCCGCGGTGACAGTGCGGCGCGTGAGTTCGGTGCCGGTCGTGATACCGCCGGCCGTGTTTTCGCCGCGCGAATTGGCATATGAGGACGACCGACAGCTTGGCGTCGCGCCTGCCGCCGAGGTGAAGGTTGCCACTCTCGAAGAGCCGGACTTCTCCATACGGGACGCCGGCAGCCCGCTGCGAGACACCGCCGCCGAGCCCGCGCCAACGCAGAATCTGACGTATGTTGCTTACTACGTCTATTCCGAGTTGCCGCCTGCGAAGCGGCCGGCCGACATTGTGTTGGATTCGCTGAAAAGCGTGCCACAGGGCTCGGTGATCGAAGAGATCAAGCGGGCCGCGGACGCGTTCGGGCTCGACTTCAATTTTATGAAGACGGTCGCCAAGATCGAGTCCGATTTCGATCCCAGGAACCGCACCGGCCAGTACATCGGCCTGTTCCAGCTCAGCAAGCAGGAATTCAACAAATACGGATCCGGCGAGATCACCAATGCTCGCGACAATGCGATTGCGGCAGCCTACAAGTTCGTCAACGAGGCGACGCTGTTCGAACTGGACACGCATAAAAACCCGAGCCCGAGTGATCTTTATTTGATCCACCAGCAAGGCTGGCAGGGCGCCTCGGAGCACGTGCAGCATCCGGAGCGGATAGCGTGGCAGTCGATGTGCGCCACCGACGAGGGCAAAGAGAAGGGCGAGCGGTGGTGCAAGCGCGCGATTTGGGGCAATACGCTCCCAGCCATCAAGAGCGTTTGGAAGTCGGTCGATAAAATGACCTCGGCCGCGTTCGTCCAGATGTGGCGCGAGCGGGTCGATTCGCTCTATGCGCGCTATGCCGCCGCTTTAACGCAGAAGTAAAGCGGGCCGGCTTACGCTTTCTTGATCCTGTCTTTCGTTGCCGATCAGGGGGAAGGCCGCTAGGCTTTCCCCCTAAGCTTGTCGGCAGAGCCTCGGCCGTCAGCCGCTTGCGCTTATTCGCCGGCCCTTTACGTTCCGTGTGCTTCTTCGCCGGTGGAGGCATCCCGTGAACACAACAAAAGCTTCTGGTAAGATTTTTGGCAGCGCTGTTGGCCTGCTTGGCGCTGGCTTTGGCAAAAATCTTAAACCGTGGGTGGTTGTCGGCGCCGTGCTGATGACCGGCACCGGCATGCTTGCCGCGTTCGGCGCGCTTGCGGCCAAGCCTGAGCGGCTACAGAGCCCAGAACCTCCGCCGGCCGGCATCCCGTTCTGTCACAGTTCACCCAACACGACCGCTCGGGCCGGCGCCATGATCCGTCTCGCGGCGTCGCGCACCGAAGTGCCGAATGCGGAAATCCAGGCAGCGGCTCCGAATGCGGCCTTTGCGGATATCGAGCCGCCACTGTGGGACGGTCTGGGCTCGTTGAGCTACAAAATCACCACCCCGAGCCCAGCTGCGCAAAATTATTTCGATCAGGGGCTGCGGCTCGCTTACGCCTTCAATCACGCCGAAGCGCAGCGGGCTTTCCGCGAAGCCGAGAAACTCGATACGCGCTGCGCCATGTGCTTTTGGGGCGAAGCGCTTGTGCTCGGCCCCAACATCAATATGCCGATGGCGGAGGAAGCGGTGCAGCCCGCCTTCGCAGCCATCCAGAAGGCGCGAGCGCTCGCCGCTTCCGCAAGCCCGCGCGAGCAG
>DATMQV010000360.1:0-9693 GCA_035566615.1 Xanthobacteraceae bacterium | reverse complement strand
CAAAAGCAGCGCATACCGCAAGCACATTGAGCTTCATCGCGATATCCACGCGTTAGACCTCCATCACAATTTGGCAAGAAAATACTAGCAGAAAAAGCGGCCGCGTTGAAGCGCGTCGATTGCTGCAACGCGGCGAAGATTGTGCAGGGCAATCTCGGCAACGTCATTGTTCTCAACCTCATGAGATGTGGAAGAAAATTTCAGATCACTAAAATGTTGCGCAAACGACATTGCGATTTTATGCACAAGCGCCGAAAGAAAACGTGACCGTCTCATGACGGACGATCCTGAGCAAACAAATTCTCGTCTCGGAAATCCTCATTTGGAAGCCGCGATCCGAAATCGGCGGAACGCGCCCAGCAATGCGCGCCTTCAGTAAGGACGAGCGGTGCGGTCGGGCGCAAGACGGCGCAACGATATTTGATGCCGGGCTCATGACGATATTCATCGTGACCCACGTTGAGGCGCGCGATCGAGGCTGAGGTCGCACAGCGAATGGCCGGTGATCGGCACGTCCAATCGGCAGTAAACGATCCATCATGGTTAATACGTTCCTTCTTTCCATCGGAACAAACATCATTGAACAGTCCTTAACGGAACATCTCGCATTGTCCCGCGCATGTTGCGTGGCGTTCGGCTGTGGATTTTTGGCGCGATCGCTGGTGCGGCGTTGATCGCGCTCGCCGGATGCGGGCACAATTTCTATTCCGGCGAGCGCGAAGCGTGGCGGGGCGAGGCCGAAGTCGCCTGCCTGAATTCCGGGGCGATCAAGGAAAGTCCGGCGCGCGTGCGCATCTCGGCGATTACCGGGCCCGGCATCTGCGGGGCCGACTACCCCATCCGGATATCGGCGCTCGGCGAGACCGGACCACTCGGCTACAGCGACGAGCCGGTGCGCCCGCCGGCCGCACTCTCCTCCGGCTCGGCGCCGCAGCAGTGGCCGGTCGTCCAATCGAGCACCCTGCCTCCGAACGTCGCATCGGGGCCGGCGCCGGAATACGGGCCGCCGCCGACCGCCGCTCCACAGGGGCTCCCATCGCCGGCCGCTCCGGCTCAGTTCGGCCCGATGCGATCCGCCACCCCGGCGGCAGCGGGGCGGCCGATGTCGCTTTATGCGCCGGGCGTGCAGGATCCACATGAAGATGACGCCGCCTTTGAACCTGAGCCGCCGCACCCCTATGGCGGAACGCTGCCAGGACGGGGAAGCTCGCCGCCGGCGGCCAGCTACCCGCAGCGAAATTCCTCGTCGGCCCCCTACACGCTGCACGAACCCGTGCCGCCCGGCGTCGAAGAGCATGTCCCGCTCGGCCCCCCGCGCGACCCGAGCGTCACGGCATCGGTCGGGCCGGTGGAGGTCAAGCCGGTGGCGACGCTCGCCTGCCCGCTCGTGTCGGCGCTCGACCAATGGATCGCCACGGCCGTGCAGCCCGCGGCATTGCGCTGGTTCCATCAGCCGGTGGTGGAGATCAAACAAATATCGGCCTATTCATGCCGCGGCATGAACGGCAATCCGAACGCGCACATTTCCGAGCATGCCTTCGGCAACGCGCTCGACATCGCCAGTTTCGTGCTCGCCGACGGCCACAAAGTCACGGTTCAATACGGCTGGCGCGGCTCACCCGAGGAGCAGGCCTTTCTCCATGACGTGCAGCTCGCCGCCTGCAACGAATTCACCACCGTGCTGGCGCCGGGCGCCAACATCTATCACTACAATCACATCCACGTGGATCTGATGCGCCGTTACAGCGGCCGGCGCATATGTCAGCCGGCCGCGATCCCCGGCGAAGTGGTCGCCGAGCGCGTGCGGGCGCAATATGCCTCACATGGCTATGGCGAGCCGAACACAACCGGCTCGATCTCCAAAAGGCTCAAACGCGCGCTCGGCTTTTCCGGTGACGATGACGATCGTCTGCCACCCGCCGTACCAGGCGAGGACTGAGTTCTTTTTGACGTCGCGTCCAGAGTGACGCTTCACGCGTTTGCGGCGTGAGGCTCGGGCTATCAGTTCCCCTTCGCCGCCTGCATATGCGCGAGCAGCGCCGCGCTCGGCCAGCAATCGACTTTCAGCCCGTTGCGCTTCTGATATTCCCCGACCGCGGCGCGCGTTTTCATTCCGGCCTTGCCGTCAATTTTGTCGTGATAATAGCCGCGCGCAGTGAGGATTTCCTGCATGCGGTCGAGATCGCGCGTCGGCAACAGCGCCAGCTTGCCCCACGGCGTTTCGAACGGCCGCGGATCGAGCATGCGGTCGCTGAGATGCCCGACATACAGCACGTAAAGATCCGAGAAATTGTATTCCTTGATCGCGAAATAATTCGCCGGCGCGAGAAAGGATGGGCCGAAAATGCTTTCCGGCTGCACCAGCGAAGCGGTCGCCGCCCGCTCGGCCGGCGACAACGTTCGGCCGTAGGCCGGCACATAACCGCGCTTGAGCCATTCCTCGATCGTCAGCGTGTTTTCCGGTACGCCGATCGTGCAATCGACATTGGTCGGCGGATGTACCTCGTAGGCCCAGTGCAGGCCGCGCTGCCAGCCCTTGTCGGCAAGTTGTTTTGCCGCCGAGGCAAGCGCGTCAGGTACCGAATTCCAGATGTCGGCGCGGCCGTCGCCGTCGAAATCGACCGCATATTTCAGATAGTCCGAGGGCAGGAACTGCGTCAGCCCCATCGCGCCGGCCCACGAGCTTTTCATGTCGGCCAGCCGGATCTGTCCGTCCTGAGCGATTTTCAGCGCGAGCAGGAATTCTTCGCGGAATTTGTCTTTGCGCTTGCCCAGATAGGCCTGCGTCGCCAACACGCGGATCGCGCTGCGCGTATCCTTGGCGCGGCCGTAGTCGGTTTCGCGGCCGAAGATGGCGAGCACGACGGTCGGATCGACGCCGAACTGGCGCTCGATGGTTCCCAAGGCCGGCCGATACTGGTCGTAGAGCTTGCGACTTGTCGCCGCGAGTCCGCTGATCGCGCTCTCTTTAATGTAGTCCGCCGGCGTCTGCACGAATTCCGGCTGCCCGGCCTGCGGCTTTTCGGGCCGGCCCGGAATGACAAGGTCGGGCAAGCTCAAATCAGGCTCGAGGTCACGCGTCGCCGCATCGAAAGTGGCTCGCGAGATGCCGAGCCGCTGCGCCTGCGGCCACAGGGATTGCAGGAAAGACTGGAACGCCGCGTCGGCGGCGTATGCGCCGCGGGCGTTAACACAAGCGGCCAATAGGGCGCAAAAAAGCAGCGGGACGATTCGCATCGCCCCGCACTTTCACTGCAGTGACGGCCGAATGCAATGCGTCAAGATGCTTTCGCCTGCGGCCGCTGCGGCACCGTGTTCTGGAAGCTCGGCCGCACCGCAAGGCGGTCGTAATAGGCCGAAAGCGACTTCGCCGCCGTTATGGCGGCTGCGGATTCCGGAAAGTTCCTCAGGTAGGCGAGAATCGGCATCACGTTGATGTCGGCAAGCGTGAAGCTGTCGCCGGCCAGGAAGCCGCCTTTGCCGACCGCACCATCCAGCAGCGCGATTTCCTTTTCGACCTGAGGCACGACCGCGTCGATCAGGGTGCGATCCGGCTTGCCGTCGCTGCCCTTCGGAAAAATATAGTTCAGCAGATACGAGCGCACCAACGTGCCGTCCATTTTTGTATTGACCAGCGACACCCACTGTTCGGTAAGCGCCGCATGGCGCGGTTCGGTTGGAATTAATTTCGGCCCTGGGAAGCTGAGATCGAGGTAAGTCGAGATCGCTTTCGACTCGCACAGCTCGAAATCGCCGTGACGCATGACCGGAACCTTACCGAACGGATGAATGGCATCGACGTCCGGTGAATGCGGCGGCGATTGCTTGAGTTCGTAGGGGATTTGCTTTTCCTCGCAGACCATGCGGGCCACGCGCGTATATGTCGACGGCGCGGGACCGACGATTTCAACGACTGGCATGTTCGCCTCCGCTGCTCGTGGAAGATGCCCGATTGCCGGACGTGTGTTGCGCCGGGCGCGGTCCGGCCCCGGTGGAAATACTTTACCAATTGGTTAAGTTTAGACGCTGGCCGAAATCTGTCAAGCGGGCGAATTCAGCGAATGCGACCAGCAGATCATCGCACCGCGACGATGAACAGCCGCGGAAACCGCAAAAGCACTTTGCCGTCGAAGCGCGGCTTGTAGGCGACCGCGATCTTTTCACTGTAAGCGGCGAGGAATTGCTCGCGCGACTGCGCATCGAGGGCCGAGAGGTAAGGTTGCAGCGCAGAGCCCTTGAACCATTCCACGATCGCTTGCGGCGTCGACATCACGTGATTGTAGATACTGTGCCAGATGTCGATGCGCGAACAGACCGGTCCGAGCAGGTCATAGTATTCCTCGGGCGAGGACAGATCGCCCCTCGGCGCCGCCATGATTCCTGGATTATTCGCCCACGGACCATTTGCCGCCACTTCGCGCTGCAGAACATGCGACGGCTCGCGCGTATTGTCGGGCATCTGCACGGCCAGCACGCCGCCCGACGGTAGCGCTTCCAAGAGCCGCCGCAGCACGCGCGGATGATCTGGAATCCATTGGAAAGACGCATTGGCAAAAAGGAGATCGGTGCGCGGCGAAGCCGACCAGGACGCAATATCTGCCTCGAGGAATGTGCCTTGCGGCAAGCGCTCGCGCGCCTTGCGCAACATGTCCGGGGAGGAATCGAGACCGACCACTTCCGCTTCCGGGTAGCGTCCGACCAGAAGCTCGGTGGAATTGCCCGGACCGCAGCCGAGATCAAATACAAGTCGCGGATATCGCAGCGGCACTTGCGCCAAGAGATCGCGCGGCGGGCGCGTGCGTTCATCCTCGAATTTCAGGTATTGCCGCGCACTCCAATCTTCCATGACTTGCGGTCGCCCTCTCGCCTCGTTTGCCATCCGTTGTTCATTCGGCGGGGCTGGCATGTGCGGGCGACGCAATCGCTGCCTTGGCAGCCAATGCCTTCGAGCGATCCGCGCCGAGCAGCATGTACACCGCCGGCACCACGAACAGCGTGAATATCGTGCCGATCGAGAGGCCGGCGGCGATCACCAGACCCATCTGGAAACGCGACACGGCGCCGGCGCCGGCGGCCGTGATCAGCGGCGCGACGCCAAGCACCATAGCGGCGGTGGTCATCAGAATCGGACGCAGCCGGATCGACGCCGCCTGCTCGATGGCTTCCCGCTTGGTGCGGCCGGCCGCCTGCAGATCGTTGGCGAATTGCACGATCAGAATGCCGTGCTTGGAGATCAGGCCCATCAGCGTGACCAATCCCACCTCGGTATAGATGTTGAGCGACGCGCCGCCGATGCCGACGCTGACAAAGATCAGCGCACCGGCGATCGACATCGGCACTGAGACGAGAATAATGACCGGATCGCGGAAGCTTTCGAACAGGGCGGCGAGCGCGAGGAAGATGATGATCAGCGCGAACCCGAAAGTAGTGACGAAGCCGCTCGTTTCCTGCACGTATTGCCGGCTTAAGCCACCGTAGTCGACCGAATAGTCGCGCGGCAGCGTGCGGGCGGCGAGGTCTTGCAGGTAGGTAAGCGCATCGCCCTGCGCGACACCAGGCATCGCCACACCCTGGATGGTCGCGCTGTTGAGCTGCTGAAAGTGATTGAGCGATTCCGGCACCGTCTTGGTCGACACCGTCGCTATGGTCGACAAGGGCACCAGCGTGCCGTCGGCCGCGCGAATGTGGTAGTCGAGCAGCTGCTTCGCATTGAGGCGGAAGCGCTGCTGCACCTGCGGGATGACCTTATAGGAGCGCCCGCTCATGCTGAAATAGTTGACGTAGGCGCCGCCCAGCATGGCGGCGAGCGAGCCGCCGACGTCGCTCATCTTCAAGCCGAGCTGCGCAGTCTTGTCGCGGTCGATCAGGATGTTGGATTGCGGATTGTCGATTTTCAGATCGCAATCCAGGAAGATGAACAAGCCGCTCTGTTGCGCCTGGCGCAGAAACTCCTGAGCAATGTTGTACAGGCGCTCGAACGGCTCGGTCGTGCCGATCACGAACTGAACCGGCAGTCCGATGCTGCCCGGCAGCGGCGGCGGCTGGAAGGCGACGACACGCACACCCGGAATCTTCGCGATCTCCTGCTGCACGATCGGCTGCAGCTTGTTAGTCGACACCGCGCGGCGGTCCCACGGTTTCAGCGCCATGCCGGAAATGGATTGCCCAGGCACGTCGATCTGAAAGACGTGGTCGGTCTCGGGATGCTCGAAGAAGATCCGGTAGATTTCATGCGCATAGAGCTGGCGCTGCTTGAGCGTCGCATTCGGCGCCGCATTCGACAGCGACAGGATGACGCCCTGATCCTCCTGCGGCGCGAGCTCGGTATGGGCGGTGATGAACAAGAAATAGATGCTCGTGAGCACGATCAGCGCGAAAACGACGGTGACCGGCAGGTAATTGAGGCTTCCGTGCAAGCGCCGCTCGTAGGCGCCCTGCAGCCAATTGAAGCCGCGATCGATGACATAGGTGAGCTTCTCCTCCCAGCCGCGATGCTGCGGATCGTGCGGCTTGAGCAGCAACGAGCACAGCATCGGCGACAGCGTCAGCGCTACCACGCCCGAGACGGTCACAGAGCCAACGAGAGCGAACGCGAATTCGGCGAACAGCGCGCCGGTCAAACCGCCCTGAAAGCCGATCGGCACGTAGACCGCAGCAAGCACCACCGTCATGGCGATGATCGGCCAGCCGAGCTCGCGCGCGGCGTTGATGGCGGCAGGAACCGGCGCCACGCCTTCCTCGAGATGGCGGTTGACGTTCTCGACCACGATGATGGCGTCGTCGACGACGAGGCCAATGCCGAGCACCAGCGCGAGCAGCGTAAGCAGATTGATCGAGTAGCCGAGCGCCAGAAGAATCGTGAACGTTCCGACCAGCGACAGCGGAATGGCGACCGTCGGTATCAGCGACGATCTCACTGATCCCAGGAACATGAACACCACGAGCGTGACGATGACCAGCGCCTCGACCAGGCTGAGCACGACCTCGTAAATCGCGGCATTCACGAATTCGGTGGAGTCGTAGACGATCTCGCCGTTCAGGCCGCGCGGCAATTGCGCCTGGATGTCCGGCCAAATCTTGCGCACGCCGCGGACCACTTCCAGAAGGTTGGCGGCGGGCGCGACCTGCACGCCGATATAGACCGCCTGCTTGCCGTCGAAGCCCACTTCCGATTCATAATCCTCGGCGCCGAGGGTGACGTTGGCGACGTCTTGCAGGCGGACCACCGCGCCGTTCGTCTGCTTGATGACGAGATTGCGGAACTCGCTTGCGGAATGAAGCCCGGTCGATGCGGTCAGGTTGACCTGCACCATCTGGCCCTTGGTGTTGCCGATGCCCGAGATGAAGTCGTTGGCCGCAAGCGCCGCCGTGACATCAGTCGCGGTTAGCCCGTGCGCGGCGAGCTTCTGTGGATCGAGCCAGGCGCGTAGTGCAAACACTTTTTGCCCGAGCAGCTCGGCGGTTTGCACGCCCGTTATGGTTTGCAGCTTGGGCTGCACGACGCGCACGAGGTAGTCCGTGATCTGGTTCGGCGCGAGCGAATCGCTGTTGAAGCCGAGATACATCGCGTCGATGGTCTGCCCGACCTTGACGGTCAGCACCGGCTGCTGCGTGCCGGTCGGCAACTGGTTGAGCACCGAGTTGATCTTGGTGTTGATCTCGGTCAGCGCTTTGTCGGCATCGTAGTTGAGCCGCAGGTAAACCGTGATTGTGCTGGTGCTGCTCTGGCTGCTCGACGTCATGTAGTCGATGCCGTAGGCTTGAGCGATGGCGATCTCGAGCGGCGTCGTGATGAAGCCCGCGACCACGTCAGGATCGGCGCCGTAATAGACGGTAGTGACCGTGACGACCGCGTTTTCGGTCCGCGGATATTGCAATACCGGCAGCGCGTAGTAGGCGCGGATGCCGAGCACCAGGATCAACAGGCTGATGACGGAGGCGAGGACCGGCCGGCGAATGAAAATGTCGGTGAAGTTCATGGCGTGCGCTTAACGGTCGACCGGGACCGGAGCTGCCTCAGCCGTCGGCGTCACCGAGTTATCGATCATCACCACCGACCCATTGTGCAGCTTGATCTGGCCGGCAGTGACGATGGTGTCGCCCTCCTCTACGCCTCTGAGGATGGCCACCTGGTCGCCGCGCGTCGGCCCGATGGTGACGAAAGTCTGCCGAGCGAGAAGCTGGGGCTTGCCCTGCGCATCGTTGCCCTTGCTCTCGACCACATAGACCGTGTCGCCGTACGGATTGTATGTGATCGCGGTCTGCGGCAGCGTCACGTAAGTCGCCGGCGCACCGACGGCGATATCGACCGTCGCGTACATTCCCGGCAGCAGCTTGTGGTCCGCGTTTTTCAGCATCGCGCGAATCTGCACGTTGCGATTGGTGATATCGACTTTCGGATTGACCGCCGAAATCTCGCCGGCAAAAATCTGATCTTTGTAGGCGTCGACCTTCAGCGCCACCTGTTGGCCGAGCCGCACCTGATCGACCGACTGTTGCGGGACATAAAAATCGACATAGATCGGGTCGAGCGCCTGCAGCGTCACAATCGGAGTGCCGGCGCCGAGATATTGCCCAAGGTCGACGGCGCGAATCCCGAGATGGCCGGCGAAGGGAGCGCGCAAGATCTTCTTTTCGATGATCGCCTGCTGCTGCGCCACCTGTGCCTTGGCGTTCTTCAGATTGGCGGCATCGGTATCCAGTTGCGCCTGGCTGACCACCTGCGTCTTTACAAGCCGTTGGGCGCGATCGAGGGTGATCTCGTTCAGCTCGGCCATGGCCTTGAGCGATTCGAGCCTGGCGACGTCGTCGGCAGTGCGCAGCTTGAGCAGCTGCGCTCCCTCCTGGACGTCGTCGCCGGAATTAAACGAGATCGACTCGACAACGCCGGAGACCTCGAGCGACAGATCGGCGCCCCTCACCGCGCGCAGCGAGCCGATCGCCTCGATTTTCGGTTGCCATTCGCCGGTCCCGGCCGTGGCAGCGGAGATGGTCTGCGGTGGATTGCTCAGCGCCGCGATGAATTTTTTGATCATCACCGCTTTGAACGCCTGGAATCCGAAGATCCCGCCAAATACGACGGCGACCGCCACAAGCATGATCACCATGCGTTTGATCATCTATCTCACTCCGGTAGCAGCCGGCATAGTGTCTGCGGCATATGCGATCTTCGCGGCCCGTGGCCGCGAGGCCCCAACGAGGCCGACGTCCTTCCGACGCTCGTCACGGGGATCGCCGACAGTGGCGATTCCGGCACAAGCCCGGCGTTCGATTAGCATGGGGCGCAGTGGTCTTCCCGCAAAAGAAAGTCCATTCGTCGACCGGCGGATACCCGACTTAACCGGGCATCCTGCTGGCCGTACGGCGGTATACGGGCCTCCGCGCGGAGGGTGTATGTCCCCGAACGTGTACACTATCGCTACCCCTGACCGGGGACGACATTAGTTATTTACTATCCGGATAGTCAATAACTATACTTCGGTTGATTTTTCCGCCGAGGCCCGGGAACCGCCCTGATGTCCGATGTGACGGAGACGCGCGCCGAGCCACGCCGAAGGCGCAAAGCCGAGCGGCCGCAAGAGATCCTCGAAGCGGCGTTCGCGCAATTCTCCCGCAACGGCTACGCCATGACCACGCTCGAACAAATAGCCGAGCGAGCGGGCGTGACCAAGGGTACGATCTACGTTTATTTCG
>DATMQV010000359.1:0-2516 GCA_035566615.1 Xanthobacteraceae bacterium | reverse complement strand
CGCAATTGCACCAGTGTCGCCCCGCCCTGTGCGACCAGACGGGCGAGTTCGACCAGGTCGTGCCCGCCGGCGCGTTCCGGATCGACGATGGCGTTCAGGCGGAGATCGAGCGGCTTTGCCATGGCCGGGCTTGTCAATTATCGGCCGGCTGCCAGCAGCGCGGCGCAGAATGGCTGCGCGGCTGTCGCGATACGCAATGACGAGCCCTTTGGCATGCTATAAAAGGCTCCCTTGTTTGCGCATGATCTTGCCCGAAAACCGGATACCACTTTTCGGGATCATGCTTTGGTCTGTTTGCGCATGATCTTTACCGAAAACCGGTTCCACCCCCGGATCAAGTCCGGGGCAGGCTTTTTCGGAATCATGCTTTAGGCGGAGGGTTCGCATGGTTCCTTTCTTTGTGCAGATCAAGTGCCAACTCGGCAAGTCCTACGAGGTCGCCAACCGGCTGGCCGACGCCGAGATTGCTTCGGAGATTTATTCGACCGCCGGCGATTTCGATCTGCTGGTGAAATTCTACGTCGAGCAAGACACCGATATCGGGCATTTCATCGCCCAGAAGGTGCAGACCGTGCCGGGCGTGCAGGACACGCGCACCATCATCACCTTCAAGGCATTCGGCGGGTCGTAGCGTTCCGCGTCATGCCCCGCCGTAGCGCCGGGCATCCCGATAGGCCAGGCACAGTCCATGCGATCAAGATGACCGGGACAAGCCGGGACAAGCCCGGCCATGACGGCACTTTGAATTTTCTACTTCTGAGTTTTCGCCGGCCGCTTGGGACCCTGGCGCGGCGGCAGCGAGGCGATGTAGACCGCGATCGCTTCGCGGTCGGCGGCGGACAGCGCCTCGGTGTTGCGGATGACTTCGGCCATCCCGCTGCCGGCAAAATCGCCTGCCGGATTCATGCCGTCGGCCAAGTAGCTGGCGATGTCCTTCTGCGACCAAGCGACGTCGTCGTCTCCCCAATGCTGCAATCCGGTGGGCGTGATGTTGGGGACGAAGCCTTTGCCGTCAGGCGTCGGACCGCCGGCAAAGCGCTCGCTCTCGACGATGGCGCCGAGCATGTTGCGCGGGCTGTGGCACTCGGCGCAATGGCCCGGACCGTTCACCAGATAAGCGCCTCTGTTCCATTGCGCCGACTGCGCCGGGTCTGGCGTGAATTGAGCCTCATGGAAGAACAGAAGCTTCCAGAATCCGACCAGCCGGCGAAGGTTGAATGGAAATCCGAGCTCGTGCCGGCGCGCGCGGCCGGAAACCGGCGGCAGCGTTTTCAGATAAGCAAACAGATCGCGCGCATCGGCGAGCGTCATGTGCTCATAGGATGTGTAAGGAAAGGCCGGAAACAGATGACGGCCGCGCCGCGAGGTGCCCTTCATCAGCGCCGTGACGAAGTCGGCTTCGCTCCAGGCGCCGATGCCGTCGGCCGGATCCGGCGAAATATTCGGCACGTAGAATGTGCCGAACGGCGATTTCAAGGGAAGCCCGCCGCCGAGCTTGGTGCGGTCGATCTTTTCCGGTTCGTCGGCCGGCGTCGCATGGCATGAGGCGCAGCCGCCGACGTCGAACATGGTGCGGCCATTCGCCACGTCGGGCGCGTGCGGCGGCAATGCCGCGGCCGGAACGGTCGCCGGGATTGTCAGGCACCAGAGCACAAGCACGATGGCGACGAGAACCGCCGCCGCGCCGAGTGTGAGCGCCCGCCTTCGCATTCGCCGTTATCCTCCCCGACTAAGCAGCGCTATCCGGGGGAGGACAATCACGCGATCAGCTTTTCTTGATGCGATATTTTTCGTGGCAGCCGCCGCAGTCATTCTTGCCGATGGCGCCGAAGGCGGCCTTGAAGCTGTCGAGGTCGGTGACCTTGGCGAGCGCGTCCTTGGCATCGGCACCGAACTTGGCGAAGCGGATTTTGACGTCGTCCATGTTTTCCCAGATTTTGGGATCGGCCGCGGTGTCGCCGCCGGTCTTGGAATTCTCGGGGAACAGCGACGGAACCTTGGCGGCCGCCTCCTCAAAAGCGGCAAAAACCTTGCGCGCCTTGTCGAGATCGAACGGCGTCTCGCCCTTCATCATCGACGCGCCGATTTTGGCCTGGTCGCCATTGGCCTTCATCAACGCCCGGCGCGCGGCGATCGGATCCTGCTGGGCAATAGCGACGCCGGCACACAACGCGATAACGGCTACGGCGAACACGGTACGGAACATCGATTGCCTCCCCTTCCCCCCGGGCCGCGAGGATGTTGCGCTGCGGCCTGCATGTAAAAGCACCAATGGCGGCGGCACAATAGGGGCAAAGGCCCGGCCGCCGGAAATCACGAAACCGTATTGCGGCTCGTTCGTATAATAGCGCAACGGCACCGCCGCCCCGGCGGCACCGGGTCGGGAACCGCCGATGAAGAGCCTCTACCACTATCGCAAGGAACGCCGTTACGAGAAGCCGCCGGAAGTGATCTGGCCGTTCGTGGCCGACACCGCGCGCATCAACGAATTGTCCGGCTCGCCCGTATACCAGGTG
>DATMQV010000358.1:0-3527 GCA_035566615.1 Xanthobacteraceae bacterium | reverse complement strand
ATACGATCGGCCGAATGCCACGTGTCCGAGCCTACGGCAAATGCATAGCCGGTATTCGGCGCAAACGTCATTTGCTTGTCCTTCGGCATCGAACCGTCGGGCAGCTTGTTGTGGAAGATGGTGCCGATGTGCGTGATCGAGCGATCGCGCGGGAGATAGAGCTGGACGGTGATGCCCTTCCAGCGGGTGTCGGTATGGGGCGTGATCAAGTAGCCCGGAACATCGCGGGTGAGCACCGGTATCGGAAACATGCCGGTCTTGGCGTGGTCGGCTCCGAAGCGGCGCTCGAGCGCGGGCGCCAGCCGCCGCATGAACGCGTCACGCACTTCGCCGGAGCACAGCGCGCGGCCTACGACGTTCCAGAGCGCACGCTTCTCCGGCGGGAGGTGCCGGATGTATTCGGGGAACAGATCGATCTTCACCCGCGTGTGGGTGCCGTCGGCCAGATCGTGGCCCTTGCTGCGGCCGTGCATCGGCCGATAGTCCGACGCCTCCGGCATGTTGGCGAGGATGGCGGCATAGACATCGTCCGGAAACACGTGGTCGAGAACGAGATGATAGAACGGTGTCTCGTAGGCCGGCGCCGCTTCGATCGCGCCGACCACGAACTCGCGCAACCGCTCGGCCGCAAGCTTGCGGCCGCCCGCCGTCAGTTCAACGGATTGGTCCATTCGTGAATCGCGCCGACGCGCGTCCCCGGCTCATCCCAGCAAGGACAATACCCCTGCCTGCCCAGCCCGGACAAGCGTGGCAGCACCAACCTTAGCGGCCGGCCTTAAATGCCGAAAGCCCCGGATACACAGCCTGCGGCCCGAGCTCCTCCTCGATGCGCAGGAGCTGATTGTATTTCGCCGTGCGCTCGGAGCGCGCGAGTGAGCCGGTTTTGATCTGGCCACAATTGGTGGCGACCGCGAGATCGGCGATGGTCGAATCCTCAGTCTCGCCAGAGCGATGCGACATCACCGCGGTGTAGCCGGCCTTGTGCGCCATCTCGACCGCGGCGAGCGTTTCGGTCAGCGTGCCGATCTGATTGACCTTGATCAGGATCGAGTTGGCGTAGCCGCCGACAATTCCGTCTTTGAGCCGCGCCACGTTCGTCACGAACAGATCGTCGCCGACGAGCTGGCAGTTCTTCCCCAGCACCTTGGTCAGTATTTTCCAGCCGTCGATGTCGTCTTCGGCCATGCCATCCTCGATCGACACGATCGGATAGTGGCCGGCGAGATCGGCGAGGTATTTGGCCTGCTCCTCGCGCGAACGCGTCTTGCCCTCTCCCTGGTAGACATACTTGTCGTCCTTGAAGAACTCGGTCGCCGCGCAATCGAGCGCAAACATCACCTGTTTGCCCGGCTCGTATCCGGCCTTGTTTGTGGCCTGCATGAGAAAGTCGAGCGCGGCTTCGGCCGACGGCAGATCGGGCGCAAAGCCGCCCTCGTCGCCGACATTGGTGTTGAGCCCGGCGGCTTTGAGCGCTGCGCGAAGTGTGTGGAAGACCTCCGCGCCAGCACGCAGCGCTTCGGCAAAATTTTGCGCACCGGCCGGCACGACCATGAATTCCTGAAAATCGATCGGATTATCGGCATGCACGCCGCCGTTGATGATATTCATCATCGGCACCGGCAACACGCGCGCCGCCGTGCCGCCGACATAGCGATAGAGCGGCAGATTGTTGGATACAGCGGCGGCTTTGGCGACTGCAAGCGAAACGCCGAGGATCGCATTGGCGCCGAGACGCGCCTTGTTGGGCGTGCCGTCGAGCCCGATCATCGTTTCGTCGATCTTGACCTGGGCCTCGGCATCGAGGCCGCTCAGCGTGTCGAAAATTTCGCCATTGACCGCTTCGACCGCACTGCGCACGCCCTTGCCGAGATAACGCTTCTTGTCGCCGTCACGAAGCTCGACGGCCTCGTGCGTGCCCGTGGAGGCTCCCGAAGGCACGGCGGCACGGCCGAGCGAGCCGTCCTCCAGAACGACATCGACCTCCACGGTCGGATTGCCGCGGCTGTCGAGAATTTCGCGGCCGATAATATCGACGATGGCAGTCATACCCGCTCCCGGCTTGCGTCCCCATTGGCGCATGATCCCCGTCATGCACGCTTGTGCGGGCTTCTACAGGATCGGCGAGGCTCTTGCCACGCCTCGGATTGTGTGGCCGGGGCGCGCTCTTGTCATGGCGCGCCAAGCGGGGCATGCAATGGGCGGTGCTGCCAGCGAAATCCCGATCGAACACGTTTTGCGATATGCCCAAGAAACCCCTGCTACTCGGCCAACCCACTGCGATCCCGGCCTCGCCCGAAGAAGCCGTCCTCGATCGGGTGCCCAATCCGCATCCCGATACGGATTATGTCGCCCGCTTTACATTTCCGGAATTCACCGCGATGTGCCCGGTGACGGGCCAGCCGGATTTCGCGACGCTTGTCATCGACTACGCGCCGCGCGGCTGGCTTGTGGAGTCGAAGTCGCTCAAGCTTTATCTGAACAGTTTCCGCAATCACGGTGCATTCCATGAGGAATGTACCGTTGCGATCGGCAAGAGGCTCGTTGCGCTTCTCAAGCCCAAATGGCTGCGCATCGGCGGTTATTTCCACCCGCGTGGCGGCATGCCGATCGACGTGTTCTGGCAGGCCGGAAAGCTTCCGAGCGGCGTGTGGGTGCCCGACCAGGGTGTTCCGACATACCGGGCCCGTTAGGATCGGATCGCCAGCGCCCCATTGAGGCTTGCCAGCAAGGCGCGCATCTCCTGCGCCGGATCGGCGGCACGCATCACCCCACCCATGACCGCGACGCCAGCCGCTCCGGCGGCGAGCACTTCCCCGATCCGGGCCGCGTTGATGCCTCCGATCGCCAGGACGGGAACGCGGCAGGCATGCGCGATGTCGGCTAGCCCTTTGCGACCGATCTCAGGCCCGTAGCCCGGTTTGCTTGGCGTCTCGAACGCTGGCCCCGCGAGCGCATAGTCGACGCAGGCGGGATCGATCCGCTCGGCTTCGGTGACGGTGTGGATCGATACGCCCAAGATCTTTTCGGATCCGATCAGCGCGCGCGCGGCGGCCGCATCGCGGCCCGCCGGCAGGTGCACGCCGTCGATCCCGGCATCTCTGGCGAGCGAAGCCTCGCCGTGCAGCATCAGCTTGCCGTGCTGCGCATGCACGATCGGCAACAGCGACCGCGCCAACAAAATCTGCTCGTCCGCTGGCAGATCTTTTTCCCGCAAGCTCACCCACCGGCAACCGGCACTCAGCGCCGCGGTGACGACTGTCTGCAACGGTCGGCGCGCCTGCCGACGATCGGTCACGAGCAGAAGCGGCGGCTGCGGAAGTTTGCTCGTCATTGTCCTGCCAATGCATACGGGCCGATGCGCATGTGGTTAAGACCTGAACCGGGGTTAAGACTTGGACGGGAAGCGCTTGACCTTTGCGGCTCGTGGTCCCAATTCGTGCCGCGAGTAGGTACCGAACCGCAAAACCAGAGTTTCTCGTGAGCAGGTCCCCCCGCATCTCTTTCGTTTCGCTCGGCTGTCCGAAGGC
>DATMQV010000357.1:0-2791 GCA_035566615.1 Xanthobacteraceae bacterium | reverse complement strand
CTCGTCGTAAATGCCGGGGATGACGATGCTGTACGATGGGCTGCACGGTGCACGGTCTGCGCAAGGCTGCTTCGCGCCGAATGGCCGAGGCTGGATGCACGCCGCATGAGATCGCCGCGATTACCGGTCACCGGACGCTGAAAGAAGTTGAGCGCTACACCAGGGCCGCCGACCAGGCGCGCCTAGCGCGGCAGGCAGCGGCCAAGGGAACGAAGCGTGACGGCTAACTTACAAACTCCAACCCGGTTTGTAACGATGGACCAAAAAGAGCATGGAAATACAATGAGAGCACGCCCTATTCGATTTTCTCGTCCGGATAGACGCCCCACAGCCGGTTCTGCTCGATCCAGCCGTCGTAGCCTTCACCCACCAGACGGCACCACAGTCCATTGCAGCTTTTGACCGATCCGAGCACGCCCGATTGCAGTTGCGCAGTCACCGGCGCGTCCGCGTCCGGCTTGGCGTGCAGAGGAGCAAGATCGGTCTTCGCCTTGAGCTGCACCACCGCGGTGCGCTTGCCTGAGAGGAGAGAGTGGTAGACCCAGCCCTCGGTGCCGTCGGAGTCACGAATGCGCCGCCAGTTCTCGAATTCGGCGGTGATCTCGACCGGCCAGCCGACGCGGGTATAGATCCACGCCACGTCGTGGTCCTTGTCCGGACCGCCGCGCACATTGACCCGGTCGGTCTTGATGCTCACGAATCGGGGGATCGGCAGGCCGCTGGTGGTATCGCCGCCGGCGAGCGCCGACGGCGTAGCCGCCGCAAACATGCCAAGCGCGAGCACCAGGGCGCCCGCGACACGGCCAGCCGCCGTCCGCGCCCTCGCGCCCAACTCACTGCCACGCCGACACGTTGCCACCGTCACACGCCCGGATTCTGCAGCAAAACAAGGTGTAAGCCGGGACTCCCGGCGCGCTTTGTGGGAACGGAAACCATCTGCTAGAGAGACTTGATGAACCGCCGCCCAGTCTTACTGTCGGCCAGGGCGGTTAACGAGACCTGAACGGGCGGAAGCGCGTAAGGCCGGGATCGATCGGCCGATCGAGCATGATGCGGAACCTGCCCCGGAACGCAGTCCGGGGCGCAAGCGATTTCCGAAAACTCATGCACGCTATGTGGGGCAGCGAATGGCATCAAATAAAAAGCCGCTGGTTGTGGTCACCCGCAAGCTGCCGGATAGCGTCGAAACCCGCATGTGCGAATTGTTCGACACGCGGCTCAATCTCGACGACAAGCCGATGAGCCAGACCGACCTCGCCGAGGCGGTCAAGGTCGCCGACGTGATCGTGCCGACGGTCACCGATCAGATCGACCGCTCGGTGCTCAGCCATTCCGGCGATCGGCTCAAGCTGATCGCCAATTTCGGCAACGGCGTCGACAATATCGACGTGGCCACGGCCCTGCAGCGCGGCATCACCGTCACCAATACGCCCGGCGTGCTGACTGAGGATACCGCCGATATGACCATGGCGCTCATTCTCGCGGTGCCGCGCAGGCTCGCCGAAGGCTCGCAAGTGCTGACCGCCGAGCGCGATTGGACCGGCTGGAGCCCGACCTGGATGCTCGGCCATCGGATTTGGGGCAAGCGGCTCGGCATTGTCGGCATGGGCCGCATCGGCCAGGCGGTCGCGCGCCGCGCCAAGGCGTTCGGCCTGCAGATCCACTATCACAATCGCCGCCGCGTCGCGCCGCGCATCGAGGAAGAGCTCAACGCCACCTATTGGGAGAGCCTCGACCAGATGCTGGTGCGCATGGACATCATCTCGATCAACTGTCCGCACACGCCCGCCACCTATCATCTGCTCTCGGCGCGGCGCTTAAAGTTGATCCGGCCCGAGGCCTACATCGTCAACACCGCGCGCGGCGAAGTGATCGACGAGAACGCGCTGGCGCGGCTCATCGAATCCGACGAGATCGCCGGCGCCGGCCTGGACGTCTTCGAGCATGAGCCCGCGGTGTCGCCGAAGCTCGTCAAGCTCGCCAAAGCCGGCAAGGTCGTGCTGTTGCCGCATCTCGGCTCGGCCACGATCGAAGGCCGCATCGACATGGGCGAGAAGGTCATCGTCAACATCAAGACCTTCATGGACGGCCACCGCCCGCCCGACCGCGTTCTGCCGTCGATGTTATGAGTGCGCCTCTCCGTCATGCGCAGGCATAGCCGTTCGAAGAACGGCGTCGCTTCGCTCGCCTATGCCCGCACATCCATGCTGAGAACCCGCATGGTAGGATGTCGGTCAACCCGCCATGGGTTGCCGGGTCAAGCCCGGCAATGACGAAAAAAGGTCGCGGCCGCGGCAGTTACGCCGACGTACCGGTAACCTGCCCCTGCGGCTCACCGCTCAGCCAGCGATAGATGACGCCGCCGAGGACGCCGCCGACGAGCGGCGCGATCCAGAACAACCAGAGCTGCGTGAGCGCCGCGCCGCCGACGATCAGTGCAGGTCCGGTAGAGCGCGCGGGATTGACCGACGTATTGGTGACCGGAATGCTCACAAGGTGAATGAGCGTCAGGCAAAGGCCGATCGCCAGCGGTGCAAAGCCGGCCGGCGCCTTGCCGTGCGTCGAGCCCATGATGACGAACAGGAACAACATGGTCATCACGACTTCCGTCAGCAGCGCCGAAAGAAGATCGTATTGACCCGGCGAATGTTCCGCGTAACCGTTGGTCGCAAATCCCTTGCCGAGATCGAAACCCGGAGCGCCCTTGGCGATGGCATAGAGCAGGAGTGCCGCGACGATAGCGCCGACGAGTTGGGCGACGATGTAAGGAATGACTTGTCCGGCGGGAAAG
>DATMQV010000356.1:0-21445 GCA_035566615.1 Xanthobacteraceae bacterium | reverse complement strand
AATGGATCGGATAGCCTTCGCCGCCCAACAGCGTCACTGTCTCGTAGAGCGGCAAACCCACAATGCTGGAATAGGACCCGACGATTTTGACAATGAAAGTTCCAGCGATGCCCTGCGCCGCGTAGCCGCCGGCTTTGCCGCGCCACTCGCCGGAGGCGAGGTACGCTTCGATATCCTGCTCCGACAGCCGCTTGAAACGCACGCGCGTTTCAACGTGACGCTGGCGGAATCCCTCCTTCGGCGTGACGAGACAAATGGCGGTGTGGACCCGGTGGTTGCGGCCCGACAGAAGCCGCAGGCATTGCGCCGCCTCGTCGAGCAGTTCCGCCTTCGGCAGGATGCGGCGACCGACCGCCACGACGGTATCGGCGGCAAGAATGAACGAGCCCTTCAATTCCTCGTCGAGCCGCAGCATGGCAAGCGCCGCTTCCGCCTTGCTCCGCGCGAGCCGGGTGGCGCAGGCGCGCGGCAATTCTCCGCGCTTCGGCGTTTCGTCGATATCGGCCGGACGCAGCGCGTCGGGTTCGATCCCCGCTTGGTTAATAAGCGCGAGCCGGCGCGGGGAGCCGGAGGCGAGAACGAATTTCGGCCGGCCGATCATTTGAACCGGTAGGTGATCCTGCCCTTGGTCAAGTCGTAAGGCGTCATTTCGACCAGCACCTTGTCGCCAGCCAGCACCCGGATGCGATTCTTGCGCATGCGCCCGGCCGTGTGCGCGATGATCTCGTGCTCATTCTCAAGTTTGACGCGGAAAGTAGCGTTCGGAAGCAATTCCGTCACGACACCGGGAAACTCCAGTAGTTCTTCCTTCGTCATTCGCTATCCGGACTTGTTGCAGGCAGTCGTGACGCGCCCGACATCACCACTGAAATCGGCGCGGAACGTAGCGGATGACGGGCCGCTCCACAACCACCCTTGCGGCACAACCACAACTCAAAATTTCCGGTCCGGGCCGATGAGCGACAACGAAAGGAATGGACATTTTTGTATTTTCATTCGTTGCCTGGCCGGCGGCCGGCGAAGCGTTCGCGGATCCTGTTCAACAACTGATCGCGAACCGTCCGATAGGCTTCGAGCTTCTGCTCGCGGCTTCCTTCCGTGTCGGTCGGATCGGCCGTGGGCCAATATTCCACATCGACCGCACTGGTGCGAGTGAGCTCGAGAGCGCGGTGATGCGCCTCCGGCGAGAGCGTGACGATCAGGTCGAAGTTGAGCCCCTCCAACTCGTCGAGCTCTTCGAAAGTGATGGGCTTGTGCCGTGAAATATCGACACCGATCTCGGCCATGGCCGCGACGGCGAAAGGATCAAGCTCGCCTTTGCGCACGCCGGCCGAGCCGACATAGATCGTGCGACCAAACAGCTGCGAAAACAGCCCGGCGGCGATCGGAGAGCGTACCGAATTGAGCCCGCAGGCGAACAGGACGGCGAGCGGCTGCGTCGCGGACGCCGGCATTGCCGCTCCTCAGCCCTTCCAGTGCAACACCGTGACCAGCGTGAACAGCCGGCGCGCGGTACCAAAATCGAGCTCGACCTTGCGCCTGAGCCGCTCCATGAGGATGTGCGAGCCTTCGTCGTGCAGCGACCGGCGCGCCATGTCGAGCGCTTCGATGCGATCAGGCGTCGCGCCACGGATCGCCGCGTAGTAGCTGTCGCAGACGGTGAAATAGTCCTTCACGATGCGGCTGAACGGCGCCAGCGAGAGAAGGTGCGCAATCACCGGCGAGCCGTCGGCAAGCCTGATGTCGAACACGAGGCGGTTGCCATCGATGCGGAGATTGAGCGCATAAGGACCGCCCTCGTGGCCGGCCGGACGAAAGGCGTTCTCCTCTATTAGGTCGTAGATCGCGACCGCACGCTCATGCTCAACGTCGGGACTCGAACGGCCGATCGATGACTCGTCGAGCGTCACCGCCACCAGGCGGCCGGTATCGCTGGTGTCGGGACCCGTGCGCGCCATTAGCGATTGAGCCGGATGGCCACAGAGCGGGCATGCGCGTCGAGGCCTTCGGCATTGCCCAGTGTGATCGCCGCATCTGCGAGCGCGCGTAACTGTTCCGGCCCGCATTTGAGGATCGACGTACGCTTCATAAAGTCGAGAACGCCGAGCCCGGAAGAAAAACGCGCCGACCGCGCGGTCGGCAACACGTGGTTCGAACCGCCGACATAGTCGCCGATTGCTTCCGGCGTGTGTGCGCCGATGAAGATCGCGCCGGCGTTGCGGATGCGCGCGACCAGACGTTCGGCATTCTCAGCCGCGATCTCAAGATGCTCGGGGGCGATCGCATCGACCAGTGCCAGCGCGTCCTCGAGGCTTGGCACAAGAATAACCGCGCCGAAGTCGCGCCATGACGCGGCGGCGATCTCCTTTCGCGGCAGGCGCGCGAGCTGGCTCTCGACCGACCGCTCGACCGCGCCGGCGAGGTCGGCGTCATCGGTGATGAGGATAGCCTGCGCGCCGGTGTCGTGCTCGGCTTGCGCCAAAAGATCGGCCGCAATCCAGTCGGCATTGCCGGTCGAGTCGGCGAGGATCAGCACCTCGGACGGACCGGCGATCATATCGATCCCAACCTTGCCGTACACGATGCGCTTCGCCGCTGCGACATAGGCGTTGCCGGGGCCGGCGATCTTGGCGACCGGAGCGATGGTCGCGGTGCCATATGCCAGGGCCGCGATCGCCTGCGCGCCGCCCACGCGATAAATTTCGTCGACACCCGCGAGGTTGGCCGCAGCCAACACCAGCGGCGGCAAGGCGCCGCCCGGCGCCGGCACCACCATGACAATCCGCGGCACGCCGGCGACCTTCGCGGGCACGGCGTTCATCAACACCGACGATGGATAAGCGGCGGTTCCGCCGGGTACGTAAAGCCCTACCGCCTCGATCGCGGTCCAGCGCGCGCCGAGCTCGACGCCGAGCGCATCGGTGAAGCGATCGTTCTGCGGTATCTGGCGGCGATGGAATTGCTCGATGCGCTCGCGGGCCAATGACAATGCGTCGAGCGTTCGCGACTCGCAGTTTTTGACGGCGGCGGTGATCTCCTGCTCGGTCACCCGCAAACCGGCGCGATCGAGGTCGAACCGATCGAAGCGTCGCGTGTAATCGTACAGCGCCTGGTCGCCGCGCGCAGCCACGTCGGCGACGATCGCTCGAACCGCAGCCTCGACGTCCGCCGCCGCCTCGCGTTTGATGTCGAGGAAGGCGCGAAATCGTTCAGCAAAATCGGTCGCGCGTATGTCGAGATGGATGGCCATGTTTACCTTGCACGGTGCCCGGCAACGCGTTGGATGTAACGCCTCGCGCACGTCCGCACACGCAGTGTTCGAACGTCTTCGTGGCGAGGGCGACGCGTATCAGGTCTCTTTTCTTATAACAATTCTAATCTTACAGCCGCGTTGCGCTTTCTCATTGACAAGGGCGGGTCCGTTCACCAATTCCTATCACATCCCAGGCTTACTTGATCGCAGCGATAGAGCCCTTGGTGGCCATGAAAAGAAATGTAAGTGCGCTATTCGGTTTTGCGGCGCTCGCGTCTCTGTTCGTCATGCACGCCGAGGCCGTCCGCGCCGATGACCCGGTGACAATCACGATTACAATCAAGGACCGCAAATTCGATCCCGCCGAAGTGCACGCGCCGGCAGGAAAGCCGATCGCGCTTTCGGTCAAGAACCTTGATTCCATTGCGGCAGAGTTCGAGAGCGAGGCTTTGCACGTGGAAAAGGTTGTCCCGCCGGGCCGCGAAGCGGTGGTGCGCATTCGGCCACTCGAGCCGGGCCGGTACAACTTTTTTGACGACTTTCACCGCGCGACGCAGGGCATTCTGGTCGTGCCATGAAGTGTACCGCCATCAAGCGTAACCCCAAGAAGCGCAGCCGTGCGGCCGGTCGTGCTGTAATTGCCGCAGCGTGAGGTACCCGTGCTTCCCACACTCATTATCGTCTTTCGTGAGGTGTTCGAGGCGGGCCTGATCATTGGCATCGTCATGGCGGTCACGTCCGGCGTCGCGGGACGGGGGCTTTGGGTCGTGGGCGGCGTCGCGGCGGGCGTGCTCGGAGCCTGCATTGTCGCGCTGTTTGCCGGCGGATTATCCCAGCTCTTCCACGGCAGCGGTCAGGAATTGTTCAACGCCAGCATTCTCGGTTTCGCGGTGCTGATGCTCGGCTGGCACAATGTGTGGATGGCGCGGCACGGCCGCGAACTCGCGGCCGAAATGCGCGCCGCCGGCCAGGCCGTGGTGGAGGGTTCGAAGTCGCTTGCCGCACTCGCCGTCGTGGTGGCGATTGCCGTGTTGCGCGAGGGCTCGGAAGTCGTGCTGTTCCTTTACGGCGTGGCGGCGGCCGAGGGCGGCGCCAGCGGCAGCATGTTGGTCGGCGGGCTTATCGGTCTGGGTCTTGGCGCGCTGGTTTGTTTGTTGACCTATCTTGGCTTAGTGACGATTCCGACCCGCTATCTGTTCGCCGTCACCAGTACGCTGATCGCGCTGCTGGCGGCCGGCATGGCGGCACAGGCCATCGCCTTCCTCGAGCAGGCCGATATCCTCACGGCGCTCGACCAGACGGTGTGGGATACATCGTGGATCTTGCGCGATGGCAGTTTCCTCGGACGTGCGCTGCACACGCTGATCGGCTATGTGGATCAGCCCACCGCCATGCAGCTCATTGTTTATGGCGCGACGCTTGCGATCATTGCGTTGCTGATGAAGGTCTTTGCCGTCCCGCACCAGGAACGCCCGCGCGCCGCATAACCGATCGCGCCGGACCGGGCTGGCACTGACGCAATTCTTAAAGTGATGATGCTGCTTCGATTGCGCCGAGGCGAACCAAGCGCCCGGCCTTAGACGACCTTGGTGTCGGTGAAATGGTGCGGGCAGGCCATCGCCGCGAAAACCTCGCCAAGATCGACGAGCTCGGCTTCCAAACACTCGACTTCCAAACGAATGGCCCCGCCGCCGGAAAATGTCATCGTGACAGTGCCGGCCGGAGCGTCGTGTTCGGTGAATTCGACGGCAAGAAGATTGAGCACGGCATCCTTGCCGCGCTGATCGAGACCACGACACTTGCAAGAGACGACGCGTTCGAAGCGGAGAGCCGTGCGGCAGCGCCGGTATTCCGGCGATTTGATCTTGAGCGCGTCGGCATCGACCGCGTTCATCCAGTCAAAGCGGTTGACCGCCATGACGAAACGGCGTTCGCCCGGACGCCAAAAAATGTCGCCAACCTTAACGAGGGCGTCCTGCAAGTGAGCGGACATGACCTCGACATCATCCTTGTCCAAGGCGACGAGCTTGAGTTCCTCCATGACCGCGTCCCATTCCGGCATCCGTGGTCCAGAACTAGTGAGCGAATAAGGGGGCCGCAAGGCCCCATTGCTCGGCGTTGTGAGTGGACATCGCGGCCGGATCGACCGCGATGCCGCTCTTCTTATTTACACGTCGGCTGGCCGTTCACCTGGACGAGCGTTTTGCCCGGAGGGCAGGCCGGTCTGGCAGCCGCGGGAGGCGGTGGTGGTGGCTTAGCCGCTGCGGGCGCCGGCGGCGGAGTGTGCGGCGGCGGTGGAGGTGGCGGCGGTGGTGGCGGAGGAGCCGCCGGTTTGATTGTCGCCGGAGCAGGCGTCGCGGGGTGCGGCGGTGGTGGCGGAGGCGGCGGCGGTGGAGGAGCCGCCGGTTTGATTGTTGCGGGCGCCGGAGCATGCGGCGGCGGTGGCGGCGGTGGAGTCGCCGGTTTGACCGTCGCCGGAACTGGAGCCGGCGGCGGTGGTGGAGGCGGCAGCGCTGGTTTGATCGTCGCGGGCGCTGGGGCCGGCGGCGGCGGTGGAGGTGGCGGCGCTGGTTTGATCGTCGCGGGAGCTGGAGCCGGCGGCGGCGGTGGGGGCGGCGGCGCTGGTTTGATCGTCGCGGGGGCTGGGGCCGGCGGCGGCGGTGGAGGCGCCGGCGCTGGTTTGATCGTCGCGGGAGCTGGAGCTGCCGGTGGCGGCGGAGGCGGCGCGCCGGGTTTGACCGTGGCCGGCGCCGAGCCTTGTGCGGGCGGCGGAGCGCCGGGTTTGACCGTGGCCGGCGTTGGCGCCGAACCCGGAGCAGGCGGAGGCGGCGGTGCCGGCGTTACGGCTGCACTCGCTGGCGGGGGCGGAGGAGGTGGCGGCCCGCCGCCGTGATGACCTGGGAGCGCGGCCGGCGCACCAGCCGCACCGGGATGGGTGCCAGGAACACCGCCATGAGAGCCGGGGGCGCCGGCGGCCCCGCCACGCGACACCACCGCGGGTAACGCGACAGGCGTAGGGCCAGGCGCCGTTCTCGTCGCGGGTGCCGGTTGGACAACAACCACGGTCGGTGGCGGTCTGACGAATGCAGGAACGACAACGGCCTGGGGCGTCGGCAGGAAGTAGCGTTCCCTCGGCGGTGGCGGCGGCGGCAACACGACGAATTCGCGCGGCCGCGGCGGCAGGAAAAAAACCGGCGGCGGCGGGGGAGGCTCATAGTCGCCTCCCCAAAACGTCACCACGGGCCGATCAACAACAACCAATTCCTCCGGCGGCGGCGGCGGCACACCGAAATCAATGAAAGCGAAATCGGGCGGACCTTCAAGTTGGGCGCCGATCATGGCCAGGCGCCGCCGGGCATCCCATACATGCGGACCGTTCGGATAGCGCCGCAGATACGACCAATAAGCCGGCGGTGTGTTATCGAACACGCAGCGCCGCCAGATGATTTCCTCGCGGCGAACCGCGATCATGGCGGCGATGCGTCGCGCGTAGCGGCTTCGCGGATGGAGCGCCAAGAATTGCTCGTAGCCATCGATCGTATCGAGCGCGAGCGCGGCGGCATACGCGTCTTCAACGCTCGAATAGCTGCGCATCGGCTTTTCGCGCAAGTCGACCACCGGTGCGACATCCGGCGGCGGCGGCGCGTCCGCTGAGCGTTCGGTGAAAAGGAACGGGGTGTTGATCTGCGATGCATACCAGGGGACTTCGCCACCGTTGGTCACTTCACTCACGCGCAACCGCACCCGCGCGAACACATCGTCCAACGAGAGTCCGCCGGCCGCGATCATTTCGGTAAGCGCCGTCGCGTACGCGCCATACGGGCCGGGCTCCTCCGGCCCGATCGTCCCCGGAGCGGCATTGAACGCGATCGCCATGCCTGGCGCAGGATCGACCAGCGCAAGACCGCTCGCCAACGGCTCGCCGCCCTGCGCGAACGGACTTTGCCGGGCCGCGTCGAGAATGACGATTTTCACACCGGCCGGCAGCGCTGCCAGCGGCTGAGCAAAATCTGAAATCCTCACCGCTTGCAGCGGGACATCGACATCGCGCGCCAGATCGGCATCGACTGGCACATAGTAGTTCTCGCCGGCAAATTGCACACCGAAGCCTGCGAGATAAATGACAGCCACCGCGTCGGGACCCGCGGCCGCTACCTGCCCGAGAAATTCGCGAACCGATTCACGCAGCGTTGCCTGATCGAGATTGCGCGCGCCCGTCACCGTGAAGCCTGCGGCGGTGAGCGCATTGGCTACCAGGCCGGCATCATTGGCGGGCGTCGCGAGCTTGGTTGATTTATATTCGTCATTTCCGATGACCAACGCAAAACGCATCTCCGCGGCGTGACCGGCACGTTGACCCAGCGTCAACGCAAGCAAGAGCGCCACCAGCCATAACGATTTCACCCATCGCGCCGCTATGACACGTTGAAATTTGCTCATCGCTCACCCCCGAATCGGCCTGCAAACTTTGCCTTGCCGCACGCGTTAGAGTGGATCAATAGGTCCTAATCATGTCGAAAAACCACACGTTTCTGGTGCAGACCATCAACGCGGCGTCATATCGCATCCGTCGCGCCGCGACGCGAGATCAAGATTGTCGCCGGGACCAACAAAGCCTATCCGGCGACCAAAAGTTGGATTTGCGTAAAGCGCCGTAGGTTGCTAAAGAACGATCTAACAAAACCTCTCATTAACTTGAGTTGCGCTATGTGCGGCGCGTCGCGAACAAAACTACGAACTTGTGACATCACCCGATCTTGTGACATCACCCTATGTGTTGTGTTTCTTCCGCCCCCGTTAAGGGATACCGTTTGCCTTTCTTGAAAGGGAGGATTTATGGCTAAGAAGTCAAAGAAGCGGCGCGCTTGGACGGCGACCGAAATTCGAGAATTGAAGTCGTTGGCAAAAAAGAAGACTGCCGCGGCGAAAATTGCCAAGAAGTTGAAAAGGACGGAAGGCGCGACGCGCCAGAAGGCGTTCAGCATCGGGCTCTCGCTCGATTCCCGTTCCTGATTTTTCTCAGCAACGCTTATACGGATCGACGGCGTCGGCCTGCGCGCGCAGGCCGCGACCGTTGTTGCGCGCGTTTCGCCCGTGCCAGCGCCCACGGCCGTCTAAAAAGACGCGGCGCGGAAATCCCGGCAAAATTTAGGAATGACGTCCGGCCTGGGCGGGTTTTCGCCACACCATGGCGTGTTCCGCCGGGACCGGACCGGATCCGAGGACTGAACCAAAGCCTGATCTCGGCCGTAAACTACGCTAAGATGAAGCCCAACGACGATAGGCAATTATTAGGTCAAATGGTGCTATGACGCTCGGGACGGTGGTAGGCGCCTCTCGATGATCCAACTACTCCGCCCTCAGCGGCAAATGCAGGCGAGTTCAGAGCTTGCTGCGGCGCTCGGCGCCTGCCGCCGTGCCTTCCTTGCCATCGGGCTGTTCAGCGGCATGAGCAACATTTTGATGCTCACCGGCTCGCTGTTCATGCTGGAAGTCTACGATCGGGTGCTGCCGAGCCGCAGCGTGCCGACCCTGGTCGCGCTTTTGATCCTGACCGCCGGGCTCTACGCCGCTCAAGGCTTCATCGACGCGATCCGCAGCCGCATCCTGGTGCGCATCGGGGATAGTCTCGATGAAACAATGAGCATGCGCGTTTACGATGCCATTGTCAGGCTGCCGCTCAAGATCGGCGGCAAAGGCGACGGCTCACAACCGATCCGCGATCTCGACTCCGTGCGCGGGTTCCTGTCGGGCGCCGGCCCCTCGGCTTTTTTCGACCTGCCTTGGCTGCCGGTCTATCTAGCCGTCTGCTTCCTGTTTCATCCGTATATCGGATTGACGGCGCTGGGCGGCGCGATCATCCTCATCGCCCTCACCGTGGCGACGGAATTGCGGACGCGGTCGCCGACGCGGCAGGCCACCCAATTCGCCGTCGCCCGCAACGCCCTCATGGAGTCGAGCCGCCGTAACGCCGAGGCGATGACCGCAATGGGCATGGTCGGCCGCATTGCCAAACGCTGGCGCGAAGCCAATCGCAGCTACATCGCGGCCACCGGCCAAGCCAGCGACGTGGTCGGCGGCCTTGGCGCCGCCTCAAAAGTGCTGCGGCTGTTGTTGCAATCCTCGCTGTTGGCCGTCGGCGCCTGGCTGGTGATTCATCAGGAATCGACGCCCGGCATCATCATCGCCGGTTCTATTTTAGGCGGCCGCGCACTGGCGCCGGTCGATCTCGCGATCGCCAATTGGCGCGGCTTCATCGGCGCGCGGCAGAGCTGGCATCGTTTGTCGCGTTTGCTCGCCCAGTTGCCGCCACGCACCGAGCCGATGCCGCTGCAACCGCCATCGAAATCTATCGTCGTACAGAACGCGGCCGTCTGTCCGCCGGGCGAGCAAAAGATCGTGTGTCAGGATGTGAACTTCACTCTGACCGGCGGCAAGGCGCTCGGCATCATCGGCCCGACGGCTTCAGGAAAATCGTCGCTGGCGCGCATGCTGGTCGGCGTGTGGTCGCCGTTACGCGGCACCGTCCGGCTCGATGGCGCCACGCTCGACCAATGGTCGCCGGAGGCGCTCGGTCGACACGTCGGCTATCTGCCGCAGGATGTGGAATTGTTTCCCGGCAACGTGGCGCAAAACATCGCGCGTTTCGAGGATCCGCCGAACCCCGAGGCGGTGCTGGCGGCGGCGCAGGCGGCGGGCGTTCACGACCTTATCGTCAATTTGCCCGACGGCTACGAAACAAAAGTCGGCGAACGCGGCAGCGCGCTTTCGGCCGGCCAGGCGCAACGGATCGCGCTTGCGCGCGCGCTTTATCGCGATCCGTTCCTGGTCGTGCTTGACGAACCGAATTCCAACCTCGATGCGGAAGGCGACGAAGCGCTGACACGCGCCATTCTCGGCCTGCGCGCGCGGGGCGCGATCGCGGTGGTGGTCGCTCATCGCCCTAGCGCCATCGCCGGCGTCGACTATATCTTGGTGATGGCCAAGGGCCGTCAGCAGCAATTCGGCCCCAAAGAGGAAGTCCTCACGCGCGTGGCGCAACCGCCGGCCGCACCCCGCACGCTGAAGGTCGTTCCCGGCGAGGGAGGGTCGGCATGAGTAACGATGCGCGCGCGTCCATCCGCCGTCACATTGTTGTCGGCTGCGCCGTGGTTGCTTTCCTTGCGGTGGGCCTGGGCGGTTGGGCCGCCACCGCCGAAATAGCCGGCGCGCTGATCGCACAAGGCTCGCTCGTTGTCGATTCCAATGTGAAAAAAGTACAGCACCCGTCCGGCGGAGTCGTCGGCGAAGTGCGTGCACACGACGGCGACCGGGTGAAAGCCGGCGACATCCTCGTGCGCCTGGACGAGACGGTGACCCGGGCCAATTTGGCGATCATCACCAAGGGTCTCACCGAGCTGTACGCGCGCAAGGCGCGGCTCGGCGCCGAACGCGACGGCGCGGACAGCGTCCCGACGCCAAAGCAACTCGCGGACAAGATCAACGACCCGGACGTGCAGGAGGCTTTGGCCAGCGAGCGCAAGCTGTTCGAATTACGCCGCTCGGCGCGGCTCGGCCAGAAGGATCAGCTGCAACAGCGGATCAAGCAGTTGCAGGAGCAAATCACGGGACTGACCGCGCAGCAGGCAGCGAAGTCCAAGGAGATGGACATCATCGCCCAGGAGTTGCAGGGGGTCCGCGACTTGTGGGCGAGGAACCTGATACAGATCAACCGCCTCACATCGCTGGAACGCGAAGAGGCGCGGCTGCAGGGCGAACATGGTCAGCTCATCGCGACCGCAGCCGAGGCCAAGGGTAAGATCGTCGAAACGGAGCTGCAGATTCTGCAGGTTGATCAGCAATTCACCAGCGACGTTGCCAAGGAGCTGCGCGATACCGACAGCAAGATCGGCGAATATGTGGAACGCAAGGTGACAGCGGAAGATCAGCTCAGGCGAACCGACCTGCGCGCGCCGCAAGACGGCATCGTTTTTCAGTCGACCGCAAATACCGTGGGCGGCGTGATCACGGCCGGCGACCCGGTGATGCTGATCGTGCCCCAAATGGACACGCTGTTGGTCGAGGCCAAGGTCGAACCGAAGGATATCGACCAGATCCAATTTGGACAGCCTGTCGTGCTTCGCTTCTCCGCCTTCAACATGCGGACGACTCCCGAGATCAACGGCACGGTCGTTCGGGTCGGCGCCGACACCTCGACCGACCAGCGCACCGGACAAAGCTATTATCTCGTTCGCATCGCGATGACGCCGGAGGAGGTCGCAAAGCTCGGGGAAGTCAAGCTGACGCCGGGCATGCCGGTCGAAGCCTTCATTCAAACGGGCAATCGCACCATGATGTCCTACCTGGTCAAGCCGCTGCACGACCAGTTGAAGCGGGCGTTCCGGGAGAAATAGGCCGCGAATAGGCCGCCGCCCCAATTGGCGCAAAAGCGCGATAATCCCGACAAATTGCTATAGTCATCCGTGGTTCGGCCGCGGACGGGCGGAGGGTATCGGCTGCATGAAGCGCATTGCGCGCTGGTCAAGGCAATTCGGGATAGCGCGGGCGGTGTGCATATTGCTCCTGTTCGCGCTTGTGCCATTGCGCATCGCCGACCCGCTGCCGATCGAAGAATTGCGATTGCGCACGTTCGATCTGTTTCAGGTCTTGCGCCCGCGCGAACAGAAAGTGCGGCCGGTCGTCATCGTCGACATCGACGAAGCCAGCCTGAGGGAGATCGGGCAATGGCCGTGGCCGCGGACGGTAATTGCCGATCTCGTCACCCGGCTGCGTGCTGCCGGCGCCGTCGCGGTTGGCTTTGACGTCATCTTCGCGGAGCCCGATCGCATGTCGCCGGCCGTAGCCGCCGGCAGCTTCCGCGGTCTCGATGCGGAGACGCGCGAAAAGCTTGCCGCACTGCCCAGCAATGACGCGGTCTTCGCCGAAGCGATAAAGAAAGCGGGCGGCATCGTCGTAGGAGAGACCGCCGCGAGCCAAGCCGCGCCGCGCGCCGAGGGCGAGAACGCGCCGCAAACCGGCTTTGCCATTGTCGGACCGAATCCGCGGCCGTTTCTAGTCACGTTTCCCGGTCTGCTGCGCAACATCCCGCCGATCGAGCAAGCCGCCGCCGGGCGCGGAATGTTTTCCATCGATCCGGAGCCCGACGGCATCGTGCGCCGGGTGCCGGTCGTGATGGAGGCGCAGGGCCAATTGGCGCCGGCGCTGACCATGGAAATGCTCCGAGTCGTCAGCCGCGCCGGCGCAATTCTGATTCGTGCCGATCGGGCGGGCGTGAAGACGGTGGCCGTCCCCGGCCTCGAAGTGCCGACCGATGGCCGCGGCCGGTTCTGGGTCTATTTCAACAAGCGCGATCCGGCGCGTTCGGTTTCTGCGACCGACGTGCTGAACGGACGCGTGGCGCCTGACCGCCTTCGGGGCCGGCTGGTCCTCATCGGCACCTCGGCGACCGGTCTGCTCGACATCAAGACGACGCCGGTCCAACCGGACATGCCGGGCGTCGAAGTTCATGCGCAGATTCTGGAAAATATTCTGACCAAATCGCTGCTGGCCTCTCCAGGCTATGCGATCGGCGCCGAGATCATCGCTGCCGTCGTCTTTGGCCTTGCCATCATCGTAGCCGCGCCGATGCTGCCGGCGGCGATCGTGGTCGCGCTCGGCGCCATCTTGATCGCGGGTCTGATCGGCATCTCCTGGTACTTCTTTGTCGGGCACCATCTGTTGATCGACTTCACCTATCCGCTGATCTCCTGCTGGCTCATTTATCTGGTCCTCACCTTCGTGAATTACTTCCGCGAACAGCAGCAGCGGCAACAGATTCGCTCCGCCTTCGGCTTTTACCTGTCGCCGCCGCTGGTCGAGCAACTGGCGCGCTCGCCGGAGAAGCTCGTGCTCGGCGGCGAAGAGCGGCGCATGACCATCCTGTTCAGCGATGTGCGCGGCTTCACCACGATCTCGGAACATTACAAGGATGACCCGCAGGGCCTCACGCACTTGATGAATCGATTCCTGACGCCACTGACCAACGCCATCATCGAGCGCAAAGGTACCATCGATAAATATATCGGCGACGCGATCATGGCGTTCTGGAACGCTCCGGTCGACGACGACGAGCACGAGGCCAATGCCTGCGATGCGGCTTTGGAGATGCTCGCCCGCGCCGAAGTGCTCAACGGCGAACTCAAGCGCGAGGCGGAGACTGCCGGCGGCGTCTATATGCCGCTGCGCATCGGCATCGGACTGAACAGCGGACCGTGCGTCGTCGGCAATATTGGATCGGACTTCCGCTTCAACTATTCGGTGCTGGGCGACACGGTCAATCTCGCGTCGCGGCTGGAGTCCCGCACCAAGGACTATCGCCTGTCGCTGGTGATCGGTTCGCGCACCGCGGACCGGGCGAAAGAGAAATTCGCCACGATGGAGATCGACCTCATCCAGGTCAAAGGCAAGAAACAGCCGGAGCTGGTGTTCACGGTGCTCGGCCGCGCCGAGGTGATCGAAGATCCGCGCTGCGATGAATTGCGCGATCTCAACACGCAAATGCTCGCAGCTTATCGCAAGCAGCAATGGGACGAGTCGGAGCGTTTGATCGAACGCTGCCGCAAGCTCGCAGGCGGCTTCGGCGTCGACGGCCTTTACGAAATGTACAAGGAGCGGATCGCGGTCTATCGCGCTGAACCGCCGCCGCCGGACTGGACCGGCGTTTACGAAGCGGAATCGAAGTAACTTCGCCGCTTTCGCTGCTCGCAGTGACTAAGGCGGCAAATTCCGCCGCTCATTGCCTTCGATCAACAAAGCGCGGCGCCTTCAGGCTGCGCTCGAATTCCGCGGCAAGACTGCCGCGCTCGAGCACTTGCAGCACAGGCGAAATCTCGAAGGTCTTTTTGACGGTCTCGGCAACCGCCGCGCAGACCGCCTGCGGCTCGCTCGCGCCCTTGATCTCGATCAGGACGCGTAGATTTTCCAGGTCGGTCTTAGGCTCGGTTTCCAGGACGGCTTGAAAGTCGAGCACGTGCGCATTGCGGAACATCATGTCCTCGAATTCCGCATGGTTGACGTTGACACCGCGCACTTTGAAAAATCCGGTGGTGCGGTTGGCATGCCTGATCACTGGAAAAAGCTCCGCAAAACGGCCGCTGCCAGCCGACCGCGACACGTAACTGACCAGATCGCCGGAATTCCAACGCAGAAACGGCGTTGCGTGATTGGTCCAGAGCGGCGTGACGCAGAGTGTGCCGACTTCGCCCTCGGGCAGCGGGCGACCCGTCTCGGCATCGACGACTTCGATGAAATGCATGTCCGTCCAGATATGAATGCCGTCGTGCGCGGAATTTTCCGCGCCCATTAAGCCGGCTTCGCTCATGCCGAAGACGTCGAACACCTCCGCGCCCCAAAGCCGGGACAGCTTCTCGCGCTTCGCCGCCGACAGCGTTTCTGCCGAGCAGACAAGTTTGCGCACCGAGCTTGCCGCAAGATCGATGCCTTTCGCCTCGGCGAGATTGGCGAGATGGAGCGCAAAGCTGCTCATCCCGATGAACACCGTCGGCCGTAGTGTCTGGATCAACTCCAGTTGCGCAATCGACGGATAGGAATTGCCCGCCCCGACCCAGACCATTCCCACGCCGAACATTTTGGCGCTGCGCGCCCAGACCTGGCCGGCCGGATGTACGCCGAGCGGAAAGGAGATGTGGCAGAGGTCGCCCGGCCCGATGCCGATGCATGGGAACGAGCGGCCCCATGACAGCTCGCCGTAACGCAGATCGTCCGCGGTGCGCGGATAGAAAACCGGCTGGCCGGTCGATCCGCCGGAACGCCAATACTCGGCGATCTGATCATTGGGGACGGCGCAGAAAGCTTCCAGCAGTTCCGCGTGCGAGAACTTGCGCAACGTATCCTTGTCGAGGATGGGGATCTTCTGCCATTCCGCCGGATCGTCGAGCACGTTCGGATCGATCCCGGCAAGCTTGTCGCGGTACCATGGCACAGTCTTAGCAAGCGCAAATGCCTTCTTCTTTCGCTCGCTTTGTATGTGCGCGATATGCGCGCGCGACTCCGGCAATGGCAGAGGGAGGCTCATGTCACGGGCGCTCGTGCTGTTGCGGCGAATTGGCTGCCTCAAGATATCGATTGACCAGTTCCGCCTTCATGACCTTCCGGGTCGGCGTCACCGGCACATCAGCAACAATCGCCAGCTGCTCCGGCCAGGTGAATTTGGCGAACTTCCGCTCGCTCAAGAACGCCTTCAGCTCCTCGAAGCTCAGCGATGCGCCGTTCTTCAAGACCACGAAACACGATGCGCGCTCACCCAACACCTCATCGGGGATTGGCGCGATCGCGACCTGCGCGACGGCCGGGTGGCCGGCGATGGCGATCTCCATGTCGATCGGATTGAACTTCACGCCGCCACGGTTGATCAAGTCCTTGGTCCGCCCGCGCAACAGGACGTTGCCTTCCTCGTCCATGCTGGCGAGATCGCCGGTGCGAAACCAACCGTCGGCGCTGAATGCGGCGCGACTGGCGTCGGGGTTGCCCACGTAGCCCGAGAACAAAGAACAACCGCGCACATGGAGTTCGCCGATTTCGCCGCTCGGCAGCACGCGATCCTCGCTGTCGGTGACGCGGAGCTCGGTACCTGGCGTAGCCCGCCCGATCGTTTCGAAGCGGACGCTGCGCGGATCGGACGGCCGGCTACAGGCCCCGAATTGCAATTCTGTCATTCCCCAAGCCTGCACGACCCGGCCGTTCGGCAGCAGATCCTCAAGGGCGTTCGATAAGGTCGCCGGCACCGTTGAGCCTGAGAGCACCGCGAAGCGCAAGGCACTGAAATCCACGTCAGCAAACAGTCGTTGCTGAAGACACGGAGCGATATGCGCCGGGCCGGCAATCAGGACTGTGGGCTTTGCCCATTTGAGCGTCTCGACAAATCCAGCCGGGGTGAACAGATCGAGCAAGCAGGCGGTGGCACCAACGGCAAAGCCAAGTTCCAGGGCATAAAGCCCATACAGATGCGTGTAAGGCGCGAGGCACAAAATGCGGTCATCGGGCTTCAGACCGAATTCCGCCGCACACATGCGGGCGTTGCTGAGAAAGTGATTGGAGGTCACGGACACCGCTTTAGGGGAGGAGGTCGTCCCCGACGTGTAGAGAAGCATGAAAGGATCGTTGGCATGCGCCCGTGGCGGCGGCGGCTTGCCGCGGCCCTGCTCGAGCAGCACCGAAAAATCGATCGCGCCCGGCACATCGCCGCCGACAGCGATCACGAGCCGCAATGCAGGAATGCGTTCACGCAGCGAGACGATATCGGCCGCCGGCGAACGATCCCTTGTCCGGGCCAGCGCAATCGCGGCCTTGCCGCCGCCGTGCGCAATCAGATGCCCAAGCTCACGAATGCCGTAGGGCGTGTGCACCGTCTGCATGACGGCGCCAAGCGTATTGATGGCGAGCCAGGCGATCAGGAATTCGGGCACGTTCGGCAGGTGGACGACCACCACGTCGCCGCGCCCAATGCCCGTATCTGCGAGCCCGGCAGCCAGGCTCCGGACGTCCGCCTGGAGCGTTTGGTAGGTAAGCGCGCGACCGGTGGCCATAATGGCGGGGCGGCCGGGCGCGTCGGCAACGCAGCGATCGATCCAATCGCTCAGCGTTTCGTCACGCCACCAGCCTTGGGCGCGGAAATACGCAGGACCGAAAACGGCCATCGACGTCCCCCAACGACGATCGGCTGGGATCGGCGACCTTAACGGCCCGCCAGCACCCGTGACACGTGATCGTACAACCCGGTGAGCAGTGACATTGCGGTGGTGGCGGCTTTGAGCTGCTTCTCAATGTCGGTGATGTTGACGCTCGGCGCGATCAGCTGCTCACGCCGCGTCGCCACCAATATTTCCGTAAGCTCCCGCCCTGCCGCCGTCGGCTGGTAACGGGTGTCACGATTGGTGCTGCCCGGCACCTTTTCAATCAATCCGGCCGCCGCGAGCTTGCGCAGGCTGTACTGGATATTGGCGATATCGTCGCGATTGCTGAAGCGGCTGAGATCGCTGACGCTGCGCGGCTTCGATGTGAACATCAGCTGCTGGAGAATCACGTTCTCTTCGCCGGTCAGATTGTGCTGACGACCGGTCGGCCCGAGCGCCGCACCGGCGAAGCGGTAGAATGCTTCGGACGCGCAGATCAGCGCCTGCTCAAATTCAAAGAAAGCTCCCTCGCGCTCCGTGCGCGCCAGCGGCGGAGCTTCGTGCTCCGCTCGGACGAGGTGCGGCGTGCGTTTTTTGGCGGCCGTCTTCATGCGGAGTGTATCTTGACTGATTGAATGTGCAATGTAAAGTGAAGGATACTCTATCGAGGCCAGCATGCTGGAATTGTGGGAACTCGGCGGCCGCGACGACTGCCGCTTCAGCACTTTTTCCTGGCGCACCCGATTGGCGTTGCACCACAAGGGCCTGTCCTTCGCCGTGCATCCCGTCGCCGTCAGCGACAAGGCGGCGATCGGCTTCAGCGGCCAGGGCAAGGTGCCAATCCTCAAGCATGATGGCCGCGTCATCCCAGACTCGTGGGCGATCGCGCTCTATCTGGAAAAGGAATTTCCCGAACGGCCGACGCTATTCGGTGGCGAGATCGGGCAAACCCTCACGCACGTCTTCAACGTGTGGGCGGATCGTGAACTCATCCCGGCGTTGATCCCCTTTCTGATGCGCGACGTTCTCGATTGCGTGGGTGAAGCGGACGGCGCGCATCTTCGCCTCCAGATCGAAAGCGCGATGAAGAAAACGCTCGAAGACCTGTCGGCCGGACGCGAGCAGGCGGTGCAAGCCTTCCGCCGCAAACTGCAGCCGGTTCGCAAAGCTCTGGAGACCAGAAATTTTCTCGGTGGCGCCGCGCCGACTTATGCGGACTATGTATTGTTCGGACTCCTGCAATGGGCGCGCGTCATTTCGCCGGCGGAAGTGCTCGAAGACGGTGACGCGGTCGCAGCATGGTTCGAGCGCGTGCTCGACTTGTATGACGGCGTCGGACGCAAAGAACGATCGCGCCTCGAACGTACAAAGGAGGCCGCATGAAAATCGTCATCGTCGGGGGCGGTCCCGGCGGGCTCTATTTCGCCCTGCTGATGAAGAAACGATATCCGGACTACGACGTCGCCGTTTACGAGCGGAACCGGGCGGACGATACGTTCGGCTTCGACGTAGTGTTCTCCGACGAGACGCTCGACAATCTGATGGATTACGACGCGCCGTCCTACCAGGCCATCACGCGCGAATTCTCCTACTGGGACGAGATCGACTTCCACTTCCACGGCGAAGTGGTTCGATCGACCGGCCACGGCTTCTGTGGTACCGAGCGCCGCACGCTGCTGCTGGTTCTGCACGCGCGTTGTCGCGAGCTCGGCGTCAAATTTCACTTCTCGCGCGAGATCGCCGATCTCGAGGAGTTCAATGATGCCGATCTGATCGTAGCGGCGGACGGGGTCAACAGCTTCATCCGCGAGCGCTACAAGGAGCATTTCCAGCCGGAAATCGAGTTGCGGCGCAATCATTTCATCTGGCTCGGCACCAGCGCGCCGGCGCCGGCGTTTTCCTTTCACTTCACGACCAACGAATTCGGCATCTGGGATCTGTGCACCTACCAATACAAACAGAATATGTGCACCTGGGTGATCGAGGCGCCGGACACGACCTGGGCCAAGGCCGAGCCGGCGATCGGAAAATGGAGCGAGCAGGAAACAATCGCCTACCTGGAAGACATGTGGGCGCACCTGCTCAAAGGCCACAAACTGGTCGGCAATCGCTCGTACTGGCGCCGCTTTCCGGTGATCCGCAACAAGAACTGGCACTATAAGAACATCGTGTTGCTCGGCGATGCGCTGCACACCGCGCATTTCTCCATCGGCTCCGGCACCAAGCTCGCCATGGAAGATGCGATCAATCTCTTCAACGCATTCGATGGCGCACGGTCCGTCCAGGAAGCGTTATCGCGCTTTCAGGGGACGCGCCGAGAGGACGTCGAGAAAACCCAATACGCCGCCAATGTCAGCGCGCTGTGGACGGAAAACCCGGCGCGCTATTGGGGCATGGAGCCGATCCAGGCCTGTTTCAGTATGCTGTCGCGCGCCAAGGCGGTGACTTACGAAAACTTGCGCATGCGCGATCCGCAATTCGTGGAGCAGGTGCAATCGTGGTTCGCCGGAAAAGTCCGTGCCGAGGGTTTCGACGTACCGGCCGACAATCCGCCACCGATGTTCACGCCGTTCCGGATCGGCCAGATGGTGGTACAGAACCGCGTCGTGGTCTCGCCGATGAACGTGTATTCGGCCGAGCCCGGCGGCATACCCGGCGATTTCCATCTGGTGCATCTCGGGCGCTTCGGCATGGGCGGCGCTGGGCTGGTGTTCGCCGAGATGACGGCGGTTTCTGAGCAAGCGCGGATCACACCCGGCTGCCCGGGCATCTATACCGACGCGCAGGTCGCTGCGTGGAAGCGCATCAGCGACTTCATCCATCGCGAGAGCGGCGCCAAATTCTGCCTGCAACTCGGCCACTCCGGTCGCAAAGGCTCGACGCGGCGCGGTTGGGAAGGCATGGACCATCCGCTTGCCGACGGAAACTGGGAGATTGTCGCCGCCTCGCCGCTCGCGTTCCATGAATTCATGCACGTGCCGCGCGAGATCACGCGGGCCGAGATGGACCGTGTGCGCGATGACTATGCGCAGGCGGCGCTTAACGCCGAGCGCGCCGGCTTCGACATGATCGAAGTGCATTGCGGCCATGGGTATCTGCTGTCGGGTTTCATTTCGCCGCTCAGCAATCAGCGCACCGACGCCTATGGCGGCAGTTTGGAAAAACGCATGCGCTTTCCACTCGAGGTGTTCGACACGGTGCGCGCGCATTGGGCCAAGCACAAACCCATTTCAGTACGCATTTCCGCCACCGACTGGGCGCCGGGCGGGATCACGCCCGAAGACGCCCTCCGCGTTGCGGCGATGTTCAAACAACACGGCGCCGACATCCTCGATGTCTCGGCCGGGATGACATCGCGGTGGGCCAATCCGGTCTATGGCCGAATGTTTCAGACGCCGTTCTCGGAAATGATCCGCAACGAAGTCGGCGTTCCGACAATTGCGGTCGGCACCATCACCACGGCGGATCAAATCAATACCATCGTGGCCGCCGGCCGTGCCGATTTGTGCGCGCTGGCCCGCCCGCACCTGACCAACCCGCATTTCACGCTGGTTGCGTCGGCGGAGTATGGCTACGACGCGCAAGTTTGGCCCTCGGCCTACCTGTCGGGCAAGGATCAGGCATTCCGGCTCTATCAGCGACAGCAGATCGAATTGCAGGCGCTCCGCGTCGCGGCAAAGCCGTCAAGCCACGATCAGCGCCGAGACATCAAACAGGCGGCCGAGTAACAGCAACGGCTCAAGCGCCGGCCGGCACCAAACTGCACTGCAGAGCGCCCTGGATCTTCAACTGCTCCAACGCACAGCGCAGCATGCCCACATCGAGGGGCTTAGCCACGGGATCTTCGACATCGAGGCCGAGCGAAGTGGCAAAGCGCAGCGTCTCGCGGCCCGCGGCGGCATCGCGATCGCCCAGCAGAAGTATCTTCGACTTGCACGCGCTCGCCTCCAAGCGGCTGAGAAAACCGCAAGCGGCCTCGTGACCGAATGACAGATCGAGCGTGATGCAATCGAAGGCACCCGATTGCACGTGCTTGGTCGCTTCTGCGAGATTGGCAGCACCGGCTGGGATGTAGCCTGCTTTGTCCGCCGCACGACAAATGATCATCCGATGAAGATTGTCGTGATCGATAACCAGAATGCGTGGCGCCGGCGGTGCCGATTGCTGGGCTTCCGCTGTTGTCAGATGAGCAGCGCACTTATCCCATATCCTCGCTTGTCCTGACATTGACTTCTCCGCAATTCCAAAAATCCCGGCAATCAGTCGCGAACCTATGTCACCAGCGCCACGTTAGCCCCAGCGCGGTCGGGCAAGCTCGACGCCTTTTCGAGGTGATCCATGGGGTCGCGGTTAGCCGTCGGTAAACGCCGACGGCTTCGCTTTCGTTGCACATCGATTGGCGATTATTTTGGAGCGCGTTTGGCCAGGATACGCTGCAATGTGCGCCGGTGCATGTTAAGCCGGCGTGCCGTCTCCGAGACATTTCGGCCGCACAGTTCGTAAATGCGCTGGATGTGCTCCC
>DATMQV010000355.1:0-7748 GCA_035566615.1 Xanthobacteraceae bacterium | reverse complement strand
CTGTTCTTTCTCGGGTACTTTGAACTTGTTGAGAACGTCACCGAAGATTTTCAGCGAGCGGTCCCAGTCGGTCTTGGTGATGCCGGCGCCGGCATGGGCGGTTTTCATGTCGCGGCCGGTATAGACGCACGGGCCGCCGGTCGACTTGCAAACAAGGTCGACCAGCAATTGGCGGATGCGGATCTTGCTGTCGGTCGACAAGCCAATGAAGAAACGCTTCTCCTGCTCGTCGTTCGCCAGCCGCGCAATGAATTCATCGGAGACGGCGGCGATGGCGTCGTAGCCGCCGAGCCGCTGATACAGCGATTTGTCTTCGGCCTTGACCGAACCGGCCAACAGCGCGAGTGCGAGACTTCCAACAACAAGGACTGTGCTTTTCGCAGCCATGGTCACCTCTCGGCGTAGCGGTGTGGTTTCACCACAAGCTACGCGGGGATAGCCGCGAAGTTTCAGACGGCGCTGGAGCTTAAGCCGGACGCCTGAATTCCTGGAGCTTACCGCTTGGAAAGTCGTAGATTTTTCCGGTCTCGGTGAAGCTCGGCAGGCAAAGATCGACGAGCTTGGCGGCAACCTGCGCCGGCGTTGGCAGCTTCATCGGGTCTTCGCCGGGCATCGCCATGGCGCGCATTCCCGTACGGGTTGGGCCCGGATTGAACAGATTGACCCGCACCGCCGTCGAGCTCGTTTCGGCCGCGTAGGTTCGCGCCAGAACATCGAGCGCGGCCTTCGACACGGAATAGGGCGCCCAATAGGCGTAGGCGGAAGTTGCCACGCCTGACGAGACGAAAACGGCCCGCCCCGCGTCCGAGCGCTTCAGCAGCGGGTCGCTTGCCCGGATGAGATGCCAATTAGCGGTGACATTGATCGCAATCATATCGTCCCAGGCCTTCGGCTCGATATGGTCGAGCGGCGAGGGCACGCCCGCGATCGCCGCATTGCCGACGAGAATGTCGAGCTTTCCGTAACGCTCGTTCAGCGCCGGCGTGAGGCGATAAATGCCCTGATAGTCACGAACGTCGAGCGGCGTCAGCGTTGCCGAACCCCCTTCGGCGCGAATGGCGTCGTCGAGCTCCTCCAGGCCGCCGACCGTGCGCGCGATGGCAATCACATGCGCGCCGGCGCGGGCGAGCGCGAGCGCCACGGCGTAGCCGATACCGCGCGAGGCGCCGGTGACAAGCGCCACCCGATCGGCAAGCGGTTTCGACATTTCGGCTAGCTCGCCTCGGCGAGGAGCGAGAGCTGACTTGGCGCCTCTTCCGCCGTGCGGTCAGTGAGCGGTGTCGGATACTCGCCAGTGAAGCAATGATCGGTGAATTGCGGACGGGCCGGGTCGCGGCCTTTCTCGCCCATGGCACGGTAGATGCCGTCCACCGACAGGAAGGCGAGCGAGTCGGCGCCGATGAATTTCCGCATGCCTTCGAGATCGTGCGTGGCGGCGAGGAGCTTATCCTGCTCCGGCGTGTCGATGCCGTAATAGTCCGGATGGGTGATCGGCGGCGAGGCGATGCGGAAATGCACTTCGCGGGCGCCTGCATCGCGCATCATCTGCACGATCTTCACCGAGGTCGTGCCGCGCACGATCGAGTCGTCGATCAGCACGATGCGCTTGCCGTTGACCACGGCGCGGTTGGCGCTGTGCTTGAGGCGCACGCCGAGCTGCCGGATCTGCTGGGTCGGCTCGATGAAGGTGCGGCCGACATAGTGGTTGCGGATGATGCCGAGCTCGTAAGGCAGCCCGGACGCCTGCGCGTATCCCATTGCGGCCGGCACGCCGGAATCGGGCACCGGCACCACCACGTCGGCGGCGGCTGGCGCTTCGCGCGCGAGCTCCTGTCCGCAATTCTTGCGCACTTCATAGACACTGCGGCCGCCGATGATCGAATCCGGCCGGGAGAAATAGATGTACTCAAAGATGCACGGCCGCGGCGCCATCGGCGGAAAGGGCTTGTGCGAATGGGCGCCGTCCTCGTCGAAGATGAGCACTTCGCCGTTCTCGACATCGCGGATGTATTGGGCGCCGATGATGTCGAGCGCGCAGGTCTCCGAGGCGAGGATCGGGCAACCATCAAGTTTGCCGAGCACCAGCGGCCGGATGCCGAGCGGATCGCGCGCGCCGACCAGCTTTTTGTTGGTCAGGCCGACGAAGGCGTAAGAGCCCTCGAGATCGCGCAGCCCTTCGACGAAGCGGTCGACAAAGCGGTTGCGATGCGAGCGCGCGACCAGATGGAGGATGACTTCCGTGTCGGTGGTCGACTGCATCATGGCGCCTTCGCGCACCAGCTGTCGCCGGAGCGTCAACCCATTGGTCAGGTTGCCGTTGTGCCCGATGGCAAAACCGCCGGCATTCAGCTCGGCGAACAGCGGCTGCACGTTGCGCAGAATGGTTTCGCCGGTGGTGGAATAGCGCACATGGCCGACCGCGGCGTTGCCCGGCAGTCGATCGATCACCTCGCGCCGCGAGAAGGCATCGCCAACGAGGCCAAGGCGGCGCTCGGAATGGAATCGGGTACCGTCGAAAGAGACGATACCGGCCGCCTCCTGGCCGCGGTGCTGAAGCGCATGCAGGCCGAGCGCGGTGATGGCGGCCGCATCGGGATGGCCGAAGATGCCAAAGACGCCGCATTCCTCGCGCAGCCGGTCGGCGTCGAGGTCAAGGAGGGTCGTATCTGTCATGGTCATCGGTCCGTGATCACCTCAATGCACGATTCCCCGGACCAAGAGCAATTCCTGCCTATCACGTTGTTCAAGCTGACTATGCCGATCCGGTGGATTCTCCGGTGTTTCGGTATCGTCTGGCTTCGGTTTCTTCAGCCTTTTTAAGATGGTGTTTTCGGGGTCTTCCGGCAACATGGACATCAGCCATTGTCCGGTCCCGGTGAGCACAACCTTGGATTTGGCCGCCCGTACCCATTCCGGCTGGCTGCGATCGGGAACGAGCCAATTGAAGAACATGAACGCCACGACCACGATGACGAGGCCCCGCGCAAGCCCGAACAGGAAGCCGAGTGTGCGATCGAGCGCGCCCACGCGGCTGTCGAGCACCATGTCGGAAATCCGCACGGTTAATATCGAGACAATCAGCAACGTGAGCAGGAATACTCCGCCGATCACGGCGACGGCCGCCACGATGTCGTTGTTGAAATATTGCTTCGCCAGCGGCAGGAGCTTGGAATACGCATAGAGGGTCGCACCGGCCGCCAGAATCCAAGCGATGATGGAGAGGACCTCGCGCATGAAGCCACGCACCATCGCCAGCAGCCCGGAAATGAGCATCACGGCGATCAAGACGATATCGAGCAGCGTAATCGGCATGGTCTGCTGGTCCCGCTCGCTAGAGCATGATCCCGAAAAGTGGGCACCGGTTTTCGGAAAAGATCATGCTCAAACAAAAAGATAAAGCGGGATGCCATCCAACTGTAACTCATCCCGCTTTAGCTGCCTCAGTGACGAAGTGCATGGACGGGGTTCGAAGACCTGGACCCCGCAGGTTGTATAGCCGGAGCAAGCGGTTCCGTCACCCCGCCTTGTTAACGCTTGAACAGGGCTCAGCTGCGGAGCGAACGCGAGCTTGCCCGCCAAGGTTCTCCAGCGTCTCGATTACTCGCTGTCTCAACGATCGCCGTCTTGGTTACCGGCTGTGACTCGCTGTTACTCGCTGTCTTGGCCACCGACCCGTCGCAGGGGAGGTTTTCCGTCGCGGGCGATATCGGCCACAAGCTCAGAGAGCGTGGCGATGGTCGAGAGCGCAAAGCCTTGCAGCGCCTCCGTACGGGCCGCTTCGGGCAAGATCGCCCTGCCGAAGCCAAGCTTCTGCGCTTCCTTCAGCCGTGCGGCCGTTTGCGCCACTGGCCGGACCGCGCCCGACAGCGATACTTCACCGAAATAGACCGCATCGGCCGGAAGCGACGCGCGCGCAAGCGAAGACACCAGCGCAGCGGCCGCGGCGACATCGGCGGCAGGCTCGGCGATCCGAAGCCCGCCTGCCACATTGAGATAAACGTCGTGGCCGGAAAGCCGAACGCCGCAATGGGCTTCCAGCACCGCCAGCACCATCGACAGCCGGCTAGGATCCCACCCGACAACCGCGCGCCGCGGTGTGCCCAGAGACGTCGGCGCGACCAGGGCCTGAATTTCCACCAGCAACGGCCGCGTGCCCTCCATGCCGGCGAAGACCGCAGTGCCGGGGCTGCCGAGCTCGCGCTCGGAGAGGAACAGCTCGGAGGGATTGGCGACTTCGCGCAAGCCCGAGCCCGTCATCTCGAACACGCCGATCTCGTCGGTGGGTCCGAAGCGGTTCTTGATCGCCCGCAAGATGCGAAACTGCTGCGAGCCTTCGCCTTCGAACGACAGCACCGCATCGACCATATGCTCGACCACGCGCGGGCCGGCGATCTGGCCGTCCTTGGTGACATGGCCCACCAGAATGACCGAGGTGCCGCTGCGTTTGGCGAAGCGAATAAGCTCGCCGGCCGCGCCGCGCACCTGCGTGACGGTGCCAGGCGCCGAGTCCACGGTCTGTGTCCACATCGTCTGGATCGAATCGATTACCAGAAGCTGCGGCGGCTTTCCGTGCGAGAGGGTTGCGACGATGTCTTCGACCGCCGTCTCAGCCGCAAGCTCGACCGCGGCTTCGGCAAGGCCGAGCCGCTCGGCCCGCAGCCGCACTTGTGCGACGGCTTCTTCGCCGGAGATGTAGACGGCGCGTTGACCGTGGCGGACATAGGCGGCGGCGACTTCGATCAGCAGGGTCGATTTCCCGATGCCCGGGTCGCCGCCCAGCAGCAGCACCGAGCCGCGGACGAGCCCGCCGCCAGTGACGCGGTCGAACTCGGCGACGCCCGAGGCGAGCCGCGGCGCTTCCAGCGTCTGTCCCTTCAAAGGCTCGATGACGAACAAGCGGCCCTTGCGTGAGCCACGCGTCGCCGTCGCGGCGCCTTCCTCGACCAGCGTGTTCCAGCCGCCGCAGGCGTCGCAGCGGCCCGCCCAACGCGCGGACGCAGCCCCGCAGCTTTGGCAAACGAAGTTCTGTACACGTGCCGCCATGCGAACCGTTTCTCAGTTGCCGCGATAGGCCAAATGGCAACGCGAACCGAGCCGTACCAGGACTTCGTAGGCGATCGTGCCCGCAGAGGCTGCGACTTCGTCGATCAAAAGATCCTCGCCGATGAACGTTGGGCTGTCGCCGCGGCGCACTGCATTGTTCGGCAGGTCGGTTACATCGATGCAGGCAAGATCCATCGAAATGTAGCCGACAATCGGACAGCGCTTTTTGGCGACAATGGCGCTGGCGCCGGCTTTGCGGTCGAGGCCGCTTCCGGCGCGCAACAATCCATCGGCATAGCCGAGGGCGGCGACCGCAATGCGCGACGTCCGCTTGGCGTTCCAGGTGGCGCCGTAACCGACGCTCTCGCCTTGCGGCACTTTGCGCACCTGCAGAACACGTCCGCTCAACGTGAGCACATTGCGCATCGGATTCGCACGGCCCGGCGTCGGGTTGATGCCGTAGAGCGCCGCTCCCGGTCTCGCCACGTCGAAATGGGCGGTGTCGCCGATAAAGATGCCGGCGGAGTTGGCGAGCGAGGCGGGTACGCCGTGATACAGCATGCGCAGCTCGCGAAAGAGCCGGATCTGACTGGCATTGAGCGGATGATCCTGCACTTCGGCGCAGGCAAGATGACTCATCAGCAGTGTGATGCCGTGGTTTTCCTGTTGCAGGCGAAGCGCGAGCGCCGCGGCTTCTTCGGCCGACATGCCGAGGCGGTTCATGCCCGTATCAATGTGGATCGCCGCTCCGCCGCGCCAGCCCTGAGTGGCGACGAAGGCGTCCCACTCGGCGAGCTCCACGGTGCTGTTGATGACCGGCTGCACGTTGAGTTCGGCGAACGCATTCGCAGCCTCGGGCGAAAAGCCGTTGAGCACATAAATCGCGGCTTCATGCGCCCGGTTGCGGGCGCGGCGCGCTTCGGCAACGTCGGCGACGAAGAAGGTCTTGCAGCCGGCTTTAGCGAGCCGCGCCGTGACCGGCTCGAGGCCAAGGCCATACGCGTTGGCTTTGACGACCGCTCCGCACTCGACGGCAAAAAGCCTGCGTGTCAGCGTTTGCCAATTGTCCGCAATCGCATCGAGATCGACGGTCAGCGTGCCGCCGGTTTCCGGATCGTTCGGGGCGCTCGGCATTTCGGGCAATGGTTCAGCAAATGCCATGCTGGGTTATGGCCAAGCTGGCGGCGGCGGTAAAGGCGGGTGAGGGCAGCTATTCAAATCGTTCGGGAAGATGAGCGGCGTCCGTGGAATCTCCAAACCGAGTAAACTGGCCGTTGAAATGTAAGGGTACTGTTCCGGTCGGCCCATGCCGCTGCTTTCCGATAATGACTTCGGCCTGGTATCTCAACTTTTCATATTTCGCCTGCCATTCGCCGTGCTCCGGAGAATTGTAGTCCCGCGGCTCGGCATTTTTCAGGTAGTACGCGTCACGATACACGAACAATACAACGTCGGCATCCTGTTCGATTGAACCGGATTCGCGCAGGTCCGCAAGTTGCGGTCGCTTGTCCTCACGGGACTCCACTTGCCGCGACAATTGTGAGAGCGCGACGATCGGCACGTTAAGCTCCTTGGCGAGCGCCTTGAGCCGGGTGGTGATTTCCGTGATTTCCTGCACGCGGTTTTCGCTCGAGCGACGGGTCGAGCCTTGCAGGAGCTGGATATAGTCGATCACCAGGAGATCGAGGCCGCGTTGTCGTTTGAGGCGCCTGGCTCGTGCAGCTAATTGCGCGATTGAGATGCCGCCAGTTTCATCAATATAAAGGTGCAGGTCTTGCATAGTCCTTGAAAATGCAACGATTTTTTCGAAATCTGCATCAGTTATTTGGCCACGGCGAATAGTGGATGAGGCGATTTCGGTTTGTTCGGAAATAATACGCGTTGCTAGCTGCTCGGCCGACATTTCCAGCGAAAAAAAGCCTACCCGACCGCCATCTACGGCTTCGACCGTGCCATCCGCTTTTGTCTCCGGCTGAAAAGAATGAGCAACATTATACGCAATATTTGTAGCTAAGGCAGTTTTGCCCATGCCGGGGCGTCCTGCGATAACTATCAGATCTGATTTCTGTAGGCCTCCCATATATTTGTCCAGATCTCTTAGTCCGGTAGCTAAGCCCGACAGCCTCTCTTCACGCTGATATGCGCGAGCAGCCATATCAACCGCTGTGGTGAGTGCCTGCGTAAATCGTAGAAACCCGGTGTCGAATCGTCCTGTCTCCGCAAGCTCGAACAGTTTGCGTTCGGCATCTTCGATGTGGGTTTGGGGCGTTGCGTCAACCGGCGCTTCGTAAGCGAGGTTGACCATATCCTCGCCGATCGTGATCAGGTCGCGACGGATCGACAGGTCGTAGATGGTACGGCCGTAGTCCTCGGCGTTGATGATGGTCGTGGCTTCGGCGGCGAGCCGTGCCAGGTACTGATTGACGGTGAGCCCCGCGATATCGAGGTCAGAGGGCAGGAACGTCTTGAGCGTGACCGGCGTCGCCAGCTTCCCGGCGCGGATCAAGCTCGCGGAGAGCTCGAAAATGCGCTGGTGGATGCCCTCAAGGAAATGCTTCGGCTCGAGGAAATCCGAGACGCGATAAAACGCCTCGTTATTGACCAGAATAGCGCCGAGCAGCGCCTGCTCCGCTTCGATGTTGTGCGGCGGCGCGCGGTATGTGGGCTCGGCAGGGAGCTGCCGGCGTGCGGTCGAATCGAATATC
>DATMQV010000354.1:0-21631 GCA_035566615.1 Xanthobacteraceae bacterium | reverse complement strand
ACCGCTCGACTCTGCTGCCTCGACGGTCGCCTGCCTTTGCGCGGCGCGCAATACGCCGTTCTTGGCGGGTGCCGGGGTGCCCGTTTTGACCGGGTCCGCGACTAGCCGATGCCTTCGGCTTCGAGGGCGCGCCGGGAACGGCCGGTGTAGGGCTCATTTCCCGAAACTGTCACGCGGGTGCTCGCTGCACGGCCTGACTAGCCACAACGGCCCGCGGCCTCTACAGGGAGGCTCGCTATGTGCTTCACTTGAGCCGGAGAGGGAGATTGTTCCTCCCGGCCTTTCTCAGCAGCCGTCCGGCGGAATGGTCCGGACCGGCGAGGCTGCACCAAACTTTCCAAGCTTCTTCCTCTCGGCGCGCCGATGGCGGCCAAACCGCTTGCTCTCCGCGCGCTTGTTACGGCGGTATTGCCGATCCTGTTTGGCGGCGGTCATGGTGTCACAGCGTGCGCGCTTCAGGATTGCATCGCCTTCCTTCGCCAGATGGCGGCGGCTGCGGCGGATGATCGCGGCGCGTCGGTCATTCGGCCGTCCGCGTTCGGCTCGCTCGGCGATGTCGGCGACGCCTCCAGCGGCAACATCGGCTCTGCCGTCTCGGCCTTCTCGGGCGACAAACCGCAACCGCCGATCAAAGGCTGCTCAGAGTCCTTTGACGTCGGCACGGGCGTCCCGGCCTTCTCTTGCCTCTTCATCGCCCACCCCACTCCGACAGCACTGTGCGCAATGATTCTTGCTCGGCGCGCTCCACAACCTTGCAGCGCTCCCACGCTATAGGTTCGATATGCTCCAGAATTTTCTCCTCGACGCAAACGCGCAGGTCATTGGGATCGAGCGCGTCCAGCTCCCAGCAGCGGTCGCCGAAGTTCTCGACGAACCATCTGTATCGCGGGTCTTTCTTCTTATCGGCCGCCGGGAAGGACGGAAGATCGGCTAGGTGATCTCGCGTCAGAGCAATCCGTTTCAGGACCACATGATGACCGTCATATCTGGAAAGCCTCTCCGGCAGGTCGCGTTCGGACATCCACAGGCCGCTCGGGTCCCAATCGCCGACGTAGAGCACGATCAATGGTCGGCCGTCGAAATCGTCCGCGATTTTGTGAACTTCGGTGGCGCTGCCGAACCCATGCATGACCCGAAACCCGACACCGTATCTGTCGAGCACGGGTCGAAGAACGCCGCGCACGGTGCCCTTCTCGGACCAGACTTCGACTCGCACCGGCTGCTGATTCCAATAGTCGCGCCGGTAGCCGTTGATCACACAGCGCGCATATTCTTCGGCATCGTTCCAGCTTGCGACGCTCTCTAGCTCGCGGCTCTCGTCAACGATCCACTCCCAAGGGATTATCCCTTCCTCACGGGCTTCCTTGAGCAGGCGATAGACCCGCTTCATTTCTGATCGTGCCATCGACGCGATCAGTATGGCGGTGAATAGCTTGTAGCCGATGCCACGGCCGGTGATTGGCTGTGCGGCTTTTGCAATCGTCCACATCGCGGCGATCAGGTCGAGCGACTTCTTTGCTCGACCCCGGGGCTTTTCGGTACCAGTCCCAAATTGCTCGGTCATCGCCGCCTCCTCGACGCCACGGCAAGCGTCAGCAGCAGCGCGGCCGGATCGATCGTCATCACGAGTATGCCGGTGATCAATTTGACGGCGGCCTCGCCATCGTCCCAGCCGAGCACCGCGGCGAGATAGCGTGCCGGACCTATCTCGGCGCTGATACGGACGCGCTGGTCCTCGATGGCCGCGAGCTGCACGTGCAGATCGGCGAGGCGCTCGGTGGCCGCTCGGCGCTCCGCCACGAGCCCGGCCCGCGTCTTCGCCTTCTCGCCCAGGATCGACACGGCGGCCCTCGCGCTGCCCTTCGCGGTTGCAGCGGCGACGATGGAATCGATCGCGACGAGGCGATAGTCGAGATCGGCGACCATCGCCTCGGCAAGCCGGACCTGCTCGACTATCGGGACCGCGACCTCGTCGACTGCCTGACGCTCGGTCGCAACGTGGTCGAGGTGCGCGCGCGTCAGAAAACCGAAGGTTCCGACCGCCGTCAGCGCCATCATCACCATCACGATGACGAGGAGCGCGCCGCGCAGCAGTAGCGGCGTCACTGACCGGCAACGCCCGAGCCACGCGACCACGGCGAGCTTGCTCCTCGCAACGACCGCGGTCATCGCCATAATCGGCACCGTGGCGGCGCTGTAGATCGCGACCATGGTACCCGCCGCGGTCAAAATCGCGTGGCGCAGCGCGGCTGCTGCACTTAGGGTTTACAAATTCGCCGGATTTCCCGAGCGATGAGAGGCCATTACGAGAGCGATTTGCAAACCCACCTCCAGAAAAATCAATAACTTCCGGCCAACGCTGCTTATTCGCCATGTTTGGCGGTGTTTTCGGGGCCTCGCCCGGCCTCGCTGCGGCCGTTAGCGATTTGACAGCCGGGGTCGGATTACCCATGTTCCCGGCGGCCGCAAACCCTTGGGACATCACCAGGCGTCAAAAAAGGCCAATAAATCATTGGGTTATTATGAATCTTGTCGTAGTTGAATCGCCTGCCAAGGCGAAAACGATCAATAAGTATCTGGGACGCGGCTACGAAGTTTTGGCCTCTTTTGGCCATGTCCGCGACCTGCCCGCCAAGTCCGGCTCGGTCGATCCCGAGCACGATTTCCGTATGGTCTGGGAGGTCGACGCCAAGGCCCAGAAGCGCCTCAACGACATCGCCGAGGCGGCCAAGGGCGCCGACAAGCTCATTCTGGCGACCGACCCCGACCGCGAAGGCGAGGCGATTTCCTGGCACGTGCTGGAAGTGCTCAAGCAGAAGAAGGCGTTGACCGGCCAGACGATCGAGCGGGTGGTTTTCAATGCCATCACCAAGCAGGCGGTGACGGAGGCGATGAGCCATCCGCGCCGGATCGACCAGGCTTTGGTCGACGCCTATCTCGCCCGGCGCGCGCTCGACTATCTCGTCGGCTTCACGCTGTCGCCGGTGCTGTGGCGCAAGCTTCCGGGCGCGCGCTCGGCCGGCCGGGTGCAGTCGGTGGCGCTGCGGCTTGTCTGCGACCGCGAGCTCGAAATCGAGAAATTCATCCGCAAGGAATACTGGTCGCTGATCGCGACGCTGGCGACGCCGCGCAACGAAACATTCGAAGCGCGCCTTGTCGGCGCCGACGGCAAAAAGCTGCAGCGGCTCGACATCGGTTCCGGCGAAGAGGCGGAAGCCTTCAAACAGGCGCTGGAGACCGCGACCTTCAGCGTCGCCAATGTCGAGGCGAAGCCGGTCAAGCGCAATCCGCAGCCGCCCTTCACCACCTCGACCTTGCAGCAGGAGGCAAGCCGTAAGCTGGGCTTTGCGCCCGCGCACACCATGCGGGTGGCGCAGCGTCTTTATGAAGGTGTCGACGTCGACGGCGAGACCATCGGTCTCATTACATATATGCGTACCGACGGCGTGCAGATCGCGGGCGAAGCGATCAGTGCGGCGCGCCATGTGATCGAAGCCGACTTCGGCAAAAGTTACGTGCCGCCGGCACCGCGCCGCTACGAGACCAAGGCCAAGAACGCGCAGGAAGCGCACGAAGCCATCCGTCCGACCGACCTCGCCCGGCGGCCGCGCCAGGCCAAAGGCTTCCTCGATGCCGACCAAGCCAGGCTCTATGAGCTCATTTGGCTGCGTACGGTCGCAAGCCAGATGGAATCGGCCGAGCTCGAACGCACGACCGCCGACATTACGGCCAAAGTCGCCGCGCGCATGTTGGAGATGCGCGCCACCGGCACGGTGGTGAAGTTCGACGGCTTCCTCGCGGTCTATCAGGAAGGCAACGACGACGATGCGGACGACGAGGAGTCGCGCCGCCTGCCGGCCATGAGCGCCGGCGAGAAGCTGGCCAAGCGCGCGATCGCGGCGAACCAGCATTTCACCGAACCGCCGCCGCGCTATTCCGAGGCCTCGCTGGTCAAGCGCCTGGAAGAGCTTGGCATCGGCCGGCCCTCGACCTACGCATCGATCCTGCAAGTGCTTAAGGACCGCAAGTATGTGCGGCTCGACAAGCGCCGGCTCTATCCGGAAGACCGCGGCCGCATCGTCGTCGCCTTCCTGGAAAGCTTCTTCGCCCGCTATGTGGAATACGATTTCACCGCCGGCCTCGAGGAGCAGCTCGACCAGATTTCCAACAACGAGGTCGCCTGGCGCGACGTGCTGCGCGACTTCTGGCGCGACTTCATCGGCGCGATCGACGAGACCAAGGATCTGAAAATCTCCGACGTGATCGATGCGCTCGACGCGCTGCTCGCGCCGCATCTGTTCCCGCCGCGCGCCGACGGCGGCGATCCGCGCACCTGCCCGGGCTGCGGCAACGGCCGCTTGACGCTGAAGCTTTCCAAGTTCGGTGCCTTCATCGGATGCTCAACCTATCCGGAATGCCGCTACACCCGCCCGCTCACCATGCCGGGCGACGGCTTAGGTGAAATCGGCACCAAGAAGCTCGGTGAGGATCCGAAGACCGGCCTCGAAGTGACGGTGCGCAGCGGACGCTTCGGTCCATACGTGCAGCTCGGCGAAGCGGTGGACGGCGAAAAGCCCAGGCGCGCCGGCCTGCCGAAGGGCACGGTGCCGGACGACGTCGATCTCGATCGCGCGCTTCAACTTTTGTCGTTGCCGCGCGAAGTCGGCCGCCATCCGGAAGACGGCGAGCCGATCAAGGCGGCCATCGGCCGCTTCGGACCTTACATCCAGCACGGCAAGACCTACGCTAATCTGGAGCCGGGCGACGACATCTTCCACATCGGCCTGAACCGGGCGGTGACGCTGATCGCCGAGAAGATCGCGAAGGGCCCGCGCCGGCGCTTCGGCGCCGATCCAGGCCGCGCGCTCGGCATGCATCCCACTAAGGGCGGTCCGATCGTGGCGAAGAACGGGCGCTACGGGCCTTATGTCAGCCACGAGGGCGTCAACGCCACGCTGCCGAGCGACAAGACGCCGGAAGCGATTACGCTCGAAGAGGCGGCCGCGCTGATCGATGCCCGCGCCGACCGCGGCGGCCCGACCGCGCGGGCACGGCCGCGCACCGCGAAGCGACCCTCGCCGGGCACCGCCCGCCACATCAAAGCACCATCCAAACGGTCGGGCGCACCCGCCGCCAAGCGAGCCAGCGCCGGCAAGGCACCACGCAAGTCGACACAAGCTGCCGAATAACGCACCGGCCGCTTATAGTGGCCAGGAGAGGCCAGCTAGCGGCATGAAACGAAACTCCCTCCCCTCGCGTGACGAGCTCTTAGCTTTCATCCGCGAGCGCTCCGGCAATGTCGGCACGCGCGAGATCGCCCGCGCTTTCGGCGCCAAGAACGCCGACCGCGCCGAACTCAAGCGCATGCTGCGCGATTTGACCGAAGGCGGTCATATCGAGCAGCGCAGAAAGAAGCTGCATGGCGCCGGCACTTTGCCGCCGGTTGTCCTTGCCGACATCACCGGCCGCGACCGCGACGGCGAATTGCTCGCGCGGCCGACCGAATGGGACGAGGATGCGCACGGCGCGGCTCCCGTCATTCGCATCGCCTCCCAACGCCGCGCCCGGCCCGGAGAAGTCGCGGGCGTCGGCGACCGCGCATTGGTGCGTGTCGAACGCGACGGCGAAGAAACCAACGGCCGCGTCATCAAGCTGATCGACCGCGCCAAGCATCGCGTGCTCGGCATTTTTCGCGGTCTGCCGGATGGCGGCGGGCGGCTTGTTCCGATCGACAAGAAACAGCTCGGTCGTGAATTGGCGATCCCGCGCGAGCGCACCGCCGGCGCCACCGACGGTGATCTTGTCGCCGTCGAGGTGGCACGCCAGGGCCGGCTCGGCCTGCCGGCCGCGTCGGTGGTGGAGGGGCTCGGCTCGCTCAAGAGCGAAAAAGCGGTCAGCCTGATCGCCATCCACGCGCACGGCATTCCTCACACCTTCAGCCGCTCGCTGATGGGCGAAGCCGATGCGGCACGGCCGGCGACGCTGGAGGGCCGCGAGGACTGGCGGCACGTGCCCTTCGTCACCATCGACCCGCCTGACGCCAAGGACCACGACGACGCCGTGCATGCGACGCCCGATCCCGACCCGCGCAATCAAGGCGGTCACGTCGTGTCGGTCGCCATCGCCGACGTAGCGCATTATGTGCGGCCGGGCTCGGCGCTCGACCGCGCGGCACTCGAGCGCGGCAATTCGGTCTACTTCCCTGACCGCGTCGTGCCGATGCTGCCGGAGAGCATTTCCAACGATCTCTGTTCGCTGCGTCCGCTCGAAGACCGTCCGGCGCTTGCGGTGCGAATGATCATTGGCGCCGACGGCCGCAAACGCTCGCACAGCTTTCATCGCATCATGATCCGTTCGGCGGCGCGGTTGCACTATGAACAGGCGCAGCTCGCAGTGTCGGGCCGCACCGACGAGATCACCGAACCGCTGGTGGAAAAGATTCTCGAGCCGCTCTATGCCGCCTATCGCGCGGTGCTGCATGCGCGCAACGAACGCGGCCCGCTCGATCTGGAATTGCCCGAGCGCAAGATCCTGCTGAAATCCGATGGCACGGTCGATCGCATCATCATCCCGCAGCGGCTGGAATCGCACCGGCTGATCGAAGAGTTCATGATCCTCGCGAACGTGGCAGCCGCCGAAACTTGCGAGCGCGTGCGTGTGCCGCTGATCTATCGCGTGCACGACGAGCCGTCGCCGGAAAAACTCACAGCGCTGCGTGAATTTCTTGCCACGCTCGATATCTCGCTGCCAAAGAGCGGCGCGCTGCGGCCGGACGCGTTCAACGGTATCCTGCAGCGCGTCAAGGGTCGCGAGGTCGAGCGTCTGGTTAACGAAGTCGTACTGCGCAGCCAGGCGCAGGCGGAATATTCGCCGGAGAATTTCGGCCATTTTGGATTGAACCTGCGGCGCTACGCGCATTTCACATCGCCGATCCGCCGCTATGCCGATCTTGTCGTGCACCGCGCGCTGATCCGCGCGCAGAAGCTCGGACCTGACGGACTGCCCGAAGCGACCGAGCCGCGCGCGCTTGCTGAAGTCGCCGCCAACATTTCGGCCACTGAGCGCCGCGCCATGAAGGCCGAGCGTGAGACCGCGGACCGGCTGATCGCGCATTTCCTCGCCGATCGCGTCGGCGCCGCCTTCGACGGGCACATTTCCGGGGTCACTCGCGCCGGCCTGTTCGTCGAGCTTGATGAAACCGGCGCCGACGGCTTGATACCGGCCCGCCTCATCGGCGATGAGTATTTCCACTTCGACGAAAAAGGCCGCGCCTTCACCGGCCGATCGGCAACATACCGGCTGGGCGATCCGGTGACCGTCGAGTTGGTCGAGGCGGCGCCGGTTGCCGGCGCGTTGCGTTTCCGGCTGCTGCATGCCGCGCATGCCGGCAGAGCGGAGCGGACTCGACACAAGCCGAAGGAGCAGCGCACAATCGCGCCGGGTGGAAAACGATCATCGGGACGTGAAAAATCGGGACACAGAGGCAAGAAACGATGAAAGACGATCCCGAACCGATGGTCGGAAGCGGCACGGTGGACGACCGCGCCGAGCGGCTTACGCGCACGATTCGCGATCAATCTTCGCCCAATCTGCGGCCGCGCGATTCCGCGACCCTGATCCTGATCGATCGCTCCGGACCTGTGCCGAAAGTCCTGCTCGGACGCCGCCACGAGCGGCATCGCTTTTTGCCAGGCAAATTTGTTTTTCCCGGCGGCCGGGTCGAGATCAAGGACCGGTTGATGCCGATGGCCGCGCCACTGCACGCGCGCGACGTCGAGCGCCTGATGCGGCGGGTGAAGCGGCCGAGCCTTGCCAAAGCGGCGGCCTATGCGCTCGCCGCCATCCGCGAGACCTACGAAGAAACCGGCTTGATGCTCGGCACGCCGTCGCCCAGCGCTTTCCCGGCGCCGGCCGAGGCTTGGCAGCCTTTTGCGAAGGCCGGCATCGTCCCCGATCTCAGCGCCGTGCATTTCATCGGCCGCGCGATCACCCCGCCGGGCCGCCCGCGCCGGTTCGACAGCCGTTTCTTTGCCGCGGATTTCAATGCCGTCGTCCGCCAGGACGAGGGCTTTGTCGGCGCCGACGCGGAATTGGTCGAAGTCGTGTGGATGCCTATCGCCGAGGCGCGCCGGCTCGATATCCCCGGCATCACCGCCATCGTGCTGGAAGAGCTGCAGGACCGGATCGCAACCGGCATGAGCCATGACCATCCGGTGCCGATCTATCGCATGCTGCACAAGAAATTCCTGCGCGAACTCCTTTGAGTTTCAAGCGTTTTCCCGGCTTTCTTGACTTTCGGACGTTGCCGACTAGGTTGTCCGCAATCCGCGAATTGAGGACTGACCATGGCCAAGGCCACCAATATCAAGATCAAGCTCGTTTCCAGCGCCGACACTGGCTTCTACTACGTGACGCGCAAGAACTCGCGCACCATGACCGACAAGCTCGTCAAGAAGAAATACGATCCGGTCGCCAAGAAGCACGTCGAATTCCGCGAATCCAAGATCAAGTAGGAATTCGCGCAGGTCCTGCGCGATGCTGTTTTCGAATTTCCGGCGCGGCCGGCAGCGCTTAGACGACATCGAGATTAACTACGTGACGGCGGGCAAGGGCCCGCCGCTTCTGCTTCTGCACGGTTTCCCGCAAAGCCTCGCCATGTGGGCGCGGGTGGCGCCGATCCTCGCGGCCGATTTCACCATTGTCTGCGCCGACCTGCGCGGCTACGGCGACTCGTCCAAGCCGAAATGCGCGCCCGACAAGTCGAACTATTCGTTCCGCGCCATGGCCGGCGATCAGGTCGGACTGATGCAGGCGCTCGGCTTCGATCGCTTTCATGTTGTTGGCCACGACCGCGGCGGGCGCACGGCGCATCGGATGGCGCTCGATCATCCGGATGTCGTGGTTTCGCTCGCCGTCCTTGACATCGTGCCGACCCATGCGATGTTCACCGAAACGAACCGCCACGTCGCTGGCGCATACTGGCATTGGTATTTCCTCTCGCAGCCGGAGCCATTTCCCGAGCGGCTGATCGCATCCGATCCGGACTTCTTTTATGAGACCTGTCTCGTCGGATGGGGCGCAACCAAACTCGCCGATTTCGATGCCGAGGTCGTCGCCGAATATCGCCGCTGTTGGCGCGAGCCCGGCATGATCCACGGCTCCTGCTCCGACTATCGCGCCGCCGCCAGCATCGATCTCGAACACGACGCGGCCGACATCGACAAGAAAGTCGCCTGCCCGACGCTCGCCTTCTGGGGCGGCGATGGCGTCATGCACAAGCTCTTTGATATCGGCGCGGCGTGGCGCAAGCGCTGCCAATACGTCGCCACGGAGAGCTTGCCCGGCGGGCACTTTTTCATCGATCAGTTCCCGGCCGAGACGGCGCAGATCCTGGCCAAGTTTTAGAAGGGCTGAGGCGTTCCGCCTTTGCGACGAGCCTCGAACGGCGACGAAGCAACGACGCCGAGCGTCGCCTTGGAGGCGTCACAACAGCCCCCTATCCTGAAGAACGGCACTTGGGGGGCGTTGTCACATTCAGAGGTGATGTCATGAACACGCAAGATCTCGCGAAAAATTTCACCGAAATGTGCACCAAGGGCGAGTTCGACGCCGCCGGCAAGAAGTTCTGGTCCGACGAGATTGTGAGCCGTGAGCCGATGACCGGCGACATGGCGGAACTCAAAGGACGCAAGGCGGTCGAAGGAAAGGGCGAATGGTGGTACTCGAACCACACCGTCCACAATGTGAAGGTCGAAGGTCCCTACGTGCACGGCGATCAGTTCGTCGTTCGCTTCAAGATGGAAGTGACGCCCAAGGGCGGCAAACGCATGAACCTCGATGAGGTCGGCCTGTACACGGTGAAGAACGGCAAGATCGTCGAGGAGCGCTTCTTCATGGGCGGCCACTAGTTCGCGACCGAGCGTTAGACGCGTTCGCTACGACACGAAAGTTTGCGAGCGCTTGACGAGCAGATCGAGAAAGCTGCGTGCCCGCGGCGACATCCACTCCATCTCCGGATAGACGGCATGGAGTGGAAGCGCCGCGATGGAATAATCCGGCAGGACGTTCTCCAGCCGGCGGTTGCGTATGCCCTCGACCGCGTTCCAGGCCGGCAGGATCGCCAGTCCCAGGTGGTGACACACGGCCGACTCCATCGCGTCCGCATCATCGACCAGAATGGCGCCCTTCACGGGAACGACGTGGCGGCCATGCTCCGACTCGAAAGCCCATTCGTCGGCGGGTGAAAGCCGCGGATAAACGATGCAGTGATGCGCCTTCAGATCTTCCGGCGTCTTCGGCATTGTGCGGCTGCGGAGGTACGCGGGAGTCGCGACCAGATAGCGTCGCACGGTGCCGAGCCGGCGGGCGACGAGCGTGCTCGCCTCTAGATTTCCGGTCCTCAGCGCAAGCTCGATTCCCTCCTCGACGAGATTGACCAACCGCTCGCTGAAGCGAACGTCGAGGCGCACGCCGGGATAGGCTCCGACATATTCGGCGATGATCGGCATCATGTAACGGCGCCCGAACGAGGACGGCAGGCTGATCTTCAGCGTGCCCGTCGGTTGCGGCGATATCGGGTGGGCGCTCGCTCTCGCCGTATCGAAGTTGCTGAGAATTTCTCGCGCAAGCTGATAGATGCGGTGCGCTTCCGGCGTGGGTCGGAGCTTGCGTGTCGTCCGGAAGAAAAGCTGCGTTCCAAACTCGCTCTCAAGCAAAGCGATGCGCTTGCTGACGGCCGGCTGACCGATGCCCAGCTCGGCTGCCGCCGCCGAAAAGCTTCCTCCTTCCAGCGCCCGCACGAATGCACGCAAACAATCGATCCGATCCATCGCCATTCCCCATGGGAATAATTCATATCCTATCCATTCCCATAGTGAGCGAACAAGCGCCGCGATAAGCTCGACCAAAATCAGCGCTGCAATGGGAGGGAAACGTGACGCGGAACATCGGAATCGTCGGCGCCGGAATTGCCGGGCTGCATTTGGCTCTCTACCTGCAAAAGCACGGCGTAGAGGCGACGCTCATCACGGATCGTGCTCCGAAGGACTATCGGCAGAGCCGGCTTCTCAACACCGTGGCGCACCATCATGTGACGCTCACGCGCGAGGACTATTTGGGCGTCAATCACTGGAGCGCCCCCAAGTTTCACTATTACTACCACGACCACTTCTTCAATTTTCCGCAGCCGCTGCGCTTTCGTGGCCACTTCTCCAAGCCCAGCCGGGCCTTGGACTATCGAATTTATCTCCCGGCGTTGATGGAAGATTTTGAGCGCCGCGGCGGCAAAATCGAATACCGCCGGATCGAAGAAGGCGATATCCGCCCGCTGGTCGCCCGCTTCGATCTCCTCGTGGTCGCGACCGGCAAAGGCCCGCTCGGGCAACTCTTCACCTACCGTCCCGAACACACGCCCTATTCCCAGCCGCAGCGGCTCCTGTGTGTCGGTCTGTACACCGGCGTTCGACAACCCGACCCAATGAACGTGACGCTGTCGGTTTCTCCGGGACACGGTGAGATGATCGTTATTCCCACCCTTACCTTCGACGGTGTCGCAAACGCTCTTCTGATGGAGAACGTGCCGGGCGGAGATATGGAAGTACTCTCATCTCTGAGCTACGACGACGATCGCAAGACATTCCTGCGCGCAGTGCTGGAGAAGCTGGAGAAGCATCATCCGACGACCTACGACCGGGTCGATACCGCGCGCTTCGATCTCGCCCAGCCCCAGGATCTTCTCCAGGCAGGCGTCGTGCCGACGGTCCGCAACACGGTTGTGGAGTTCGACGATGGCAAATGCGCCATCGCGCTGGGTGACGTTCATTCCGTCGTTGACCCGATGATGGGCCAGGGCGCCAACGTCGCGTCCTACGCAGCCTTCGTGCTCGGTGAGGAGATCGTCAATTCCGACGCGCTCGATGCGCGCTTCTGCGAAAAGGTGGATCTCAAACGGCAGGACCGCGTGCTCGCGGCGTCGCGATGGACGAACGTCATGCTGCAGCCGCCGTCACAAGCTCTTGGCATGCTGATCGGGGCGATGGGCGGGAACCAAGCGCTCGCCGACGAGTTTACTGAGAATTTCAACTATCCCGATCTGCAGTGGGACCGCATCGCGACGCCGGAGCGAATTCAACGTTGGATCGACCGGCTCTCCGCTCCGACGGAGCGGGCACGAGCGACGGCTTGAGGGACACAAGGATGCACTGTTTGACCGCCACCTACCCGATGCCCAAAGACGCGAGCCACTTTCGGTCGTACTACGAAGGCACCCACGTACCGTTGGCGAAGCAACTTCCCGGTCTGAAATCCTGCTCCTTTGCCTACCCTGCGCCGCTGGGCGCCGGCGCGGCGCCCTTCTGCATCTTTCAAGCGTATTTTGCCGACGAGGCGGCAATGAAGGCTGCACTCCAATCGGGCATCGGGCAGAAAGTTGCCGCTGATGTTCCCAACTACTCGCCCGACGGGGCCACTCTCTTTCACTTTGCCGTCCGAGACTAAAAAGTTGCGCGTGTCGGTGGGACGCGCCATGGCGATCTAGCCGAAAGCGGCGAACGCCCGCGCCTAGGCGGCGTCCGGCACAACCCGGTTACGACCGTCACGCTTGGCGCGATAGAGCGCCTGGTCGGCGCGCTTGAGCAGGCTCGCGGCGTTGTCGTCCTGGCCGCGCAGCGCGGCAATGCCGATCGAGAGCGTGACCGGAATTGTGCGCTGGCCCTGGTTGATCGGGAACGGCTCGGCGGCGATGCGGCGCCGCAGCCGCTCCGCCACCATGGCCGCGACCGCCATGTCGGTTTCCGGCATCACGATGACGAACTCTTCGCCGCCGGTGCGGCAGGCGAGATCGATGCCGCGGATCGAGCGTTTGACGCGCAGCGCCAGGTCGCGCAGCACGTCGTCGCCGGCATCGTGGCCGTAGGTGTCATTGATCGACTTGAAATGGTCGATATCGAGCATCAAGGCCGACAGCGGCTTGCCGCGGGCGCCGGCCTGCTCGATCAGCGTCGAGAGGTGGTTTTCCATGTAGCGCCGGTTGAACAAGCCGGTGAGCGCGTCGGTGATCGCCATCTCGATCGAGATCTGCACATTGTCGCGCAGCCGCTCGGTGTAGCGGCGTTTGCGCACCTGACTACGGGTGCGCGCCAGCAGCTCGGCCTTGTCGATCGGCCGCATCAGATAATCGTTCACGCCGATTTCCAACCCGCGCAAGGTGCGCGCGCCGTTCTCGGGCTCGGTGAGCGCCAGGATCGGCACGTTGCGGGTGCGGTCGAGCGAGCGGATCTGGCTGCACAGTCGCAAGCCATCGAAATTCTCCAGCGACAGCGACACGATCACCAAGTCGTAGTCGCCGTCGGTGGCGCGGAACAGAGCCTCGCTCGGGTTCGCTTCCACGTCGACCGAATGCTCGGCGGCGAGCGTCGCCGAGATGCGCTCGTGCGATGCCGGCCGGTCGTCGACGATGAGCACGCGGCCGCCGCGGCCGGTATCGGCCACCGCTTCCCGCTCCGGCGATTCAATGCCGATGTCGCGCGAGGTCACCGCGCGCATGCGCAGCTCGTCGGTCACCATCTTGAGCCGCGCCAGCGAGCGTACGCGCGCGATCAGCGCCAGTTCCGGGATCGGCTTGGTAAGGAAATCGTCGGCGCCGGCTTCGAGCCCGTGCACCTTGTCGGACGGCTGATCGAGCGCGGTGACCATGACCACCGGAATGTGGTGGGTCGCCGGATTGCTCTTGAGCCGCCGGCACACTTCGAAGCCGTCCATGTCGGGCATCATGACGTCGAGCAGGACGAGATCGCATTCGGCGCGCTCGCAGATCGAGAGCGCGTCCTTGCCGCTCATTGCCGTGACAACGTCGAAATATTCCGCCGACAGCCGCGCTTCCAAGAGCTTGACGTTGGCGGGCACATCGTCGACGACCAAAACGCGCGCAGTCATGAGCTCTACCTACGGGTTGCCCAGAAAGTGGCGGATGGTCTCGATGAATTTGCCGACCGAAATAGGTTTTGACAGATAGGCCTCGCAGCCGCCCTCGCGGATGCGTTCTTCGTCGCCCTTCATGGCGAAGGCGGTCACCGCGACGACCGGAATGGCGCGCAGGTCCTCATCGTCCTTCAGCCATTTGGTGACTTCGAGGCCGGAAACCTCCGGAAGCTGAATGTCCATCAGGATCAAATCAGGCCGATGTTTGCGCGCAAGGTCGAGCGCCTCAATGCCGTTGCGCGTCGCCACGGTGGTGTAGCCGTGGGCTTCCAACAAATCGTGGAAGAGCTTCATATTGAGCTCATTGTCTTCCACGATCAGGACGGTTTTGGCCATCCCCGGTCCTCACTTGCCCCAAGCGAAAAATTCCCCGGCAGCAAGCGCCCCGAGCTTTACTGCATGATCCGGAAAAAGCTTGCCCCGGACTCGATCCGGGATGAGAGCCGGTTTTCCGAAAAGATCATGCTCCACTAGAGAGTTAGAGCGCCAATCGATTCGACCGGAAGCGATCGCGCTCTGGAAAACTAGTGCGGATTCATTACGGAAAGGCAAATGGAACCCCATGAAAAAGCCGTTACCGGCCGCACGCGAAGCAGCCGAAATGCTTGCGGTTCAAGCACTTACGTTCATTGCCGAAGACCAAGAGCGAATGAGCGGGTTCCTTGCCGCGACCGGCCTTGAACCGGGCCAAATCCGATCCGCCGCCCAACAGGAAGGCTTTTTCGCCGGCGTACTGGAGCATATGCTCGCGGACGAGAGTCTCCTCGTTGCGTTTGCCGACAGCGCCGGAATCGATCCGGCCGAGATTGCGCGCGCCCGCGCCGCGCTCGGCCGGAGATGGGAGCCAGACCTGCCGTGAGCGCCTTCTGCCGCGACTGCCTTGCGGACACGTTCGCGCAAGCGACGCGCTGCGGGGCGTGCGGCTCGCCGCGCATCGTGCGCCACGACGAACTCGCCAAGCTCTCCATCGCGCACATCGACTGCGACGCGTTCTACGCCACGATCGAAAAGCGCGACGACCCGACGCTTGCCGCAGAACCTGTGATTGTTGGCGGCGACCGCCGCGGCGTGGTCGCGGCCGCCTGCTACGTGGCGCGCACCTACGGCGTGCGCTCGGCCATGCCGATGTTCGAGGCGCTGCGGCTTTGCCCGCACGCGCGCGTGGTGCGGCCGAATATGGAGAAATATGCGCGCGTCGGGCGCGAGGTGCGGCAGATGATGCTTGCGCTCACGCCCATGGTCGAGCCGTTGTCGATCGACGAGGCCTTCCTCGATCTCACCGGCGCCGCGCGCTTGCACAACCTCTCGCCCGCCAAAGTCTTGGCGCGGTTTGCGATCGAAGTGGAGAAGAAGCTTTCGATCACCGTTTCGGTCGGGCTCTCCTGCAACAAATTCCTCGCCAAGATCGCCTCCGACCTCGATAAACCGCGCGGCTTTGTGGTGCTCAGCGCAACGGAAGCGCCGAACTTTCTTGCTGCCAAACCGGTGGCCTTCATTTTCGGCGTCGGCAAGGTGAGCGCTGCACGGCTTGCTCGCGACGGTTTTGCGCGTATCGCCGACCTGCAAAAAGTCAGCGAAGTCGAGATGATGCGCCGCTACGGCGAGGAGGGCCGCCGCCTCGCGCGGCTTTCCCGCGGCATCGATACGCGCAAGGTCAGCGCCGACCGCGAGACCAAGAGCGTGTCGTCGGAAACGACATTCGACCGCGACATCGCCGACTTCCGCGCGCTCGAGCGCATCCTCTGGGCGCAGACCGAGGAAGCGTCGGCGCGTCTCAAGGAAAAGGCGCTCGCCGGCGCCACCGTGACGCTGAAGCTGAAAACCGCGGACTTTCGCATCCGCACTCGCGCCCATTCATTTGAATCGCCGACGCAGCTCGCCGGCAAGATTTTCGCCGCTGCACGCACGCTCCTCGAGCGCGAAGCCGACGGCACGAAATTCCGCCTGCTCGGCGTAGGCTTAAGCGCGCTGACCACCGCCGATCAGGCCGATCCGGCGGATTTTGTCGACGGCCGCGCCGCTGAGGCCGAGCACGCGGTCGACCGCGTGCGCGCCCGTTTCGGCGACGATGCGCTGATCAGGGGTTTGGCCTTCGAGCGGCCGGAGGAACGCTAGCTGCGATCCGATGACTGGGATACTCCGCTCATTCCCGCGGTAGCGGGAATCCAGAGGGGCCTACTGGGTCCGCGCCTTCGCCGGGACGAGAGGAGAGATCGCCCTCGACCAGTCGGTCGAATTTACGCGAAGGACGTTCTCACGGACACGGCTTCGGCTGCTTGATCTCCAGCGAGGTAAGCTTCGCGGTGACGACGAAATCGTTGTAGTCGAGGGACAGCGCGCGCGAGATGCCGTTTTCATAAAGCTCGAAGCCGATTGCATAGACCGGCGTCTGCTCGCTGTTCTTCTGCGCTTTCGCCTTGTCGAAGTAGCTGATCGTCACCGGCCAGCGCGGCACGCCGGCAAGCTTCGGTTCTTCCGCCGCTGCGTCGTCGTGCTTGTGTTCGTCCGGCGCGATTTTGCGGCCGATCACTGTGAGCGTGTCGTAGACCTTCTCGCCGGTTTCCGATCCGTCATAGACCGGAAAGTCGAGAATGGATTTGCCCGCGCGCGCCGCCTCGATCACGCGCACCATGTGTTGGGTCGGAAACACCACGGCGGCGTCGATATCGAGCGCCTTGTGCTCGGGCTTGGCGAGCTTGATGGCGGTGGCGCCGGCGCCATGCTCGGCATTGCCGTCGACGGAGTCGACGAGATTCTGATCGAGGAAATTCTCCGACGTGAACTTGAAACTCTTGGCGTCGCCGCCTTCCCAGGTGGTCGAGCGCAGATCGCTGGTGGACACTTTGCCCTCGCCGGAATCGAGCTCCGAAACCTGGCGGAATTTCAGCGTGTAGCCCTCGCAGGCATTGCCATCGAAATCGTACAGAATGCGCCCGCGGACCGCCGCGACTTGCGAGGCATCGCGCGCGCGGCCGAGCGCCAGATCGTAAACCGCCCGGTGCGGAGCGAGCATGATCGGCGCCTCCTCCGCTTGACTGGCGAAGGGCGCGAAAGCCGTAGACGTGAAGATGAGCGCTAAGACAAGGAGCACGCTGGGGGATGCAGGATGGTGCGTGGCGATCATGAGACTCGCTCGTTGTGGTCTCGTTCGAACCTGTTCCCGGCGCGGTTGATTGCGAAATTCTTACGGGATTTTGTCGGCTGCATGGCGGCGAAGATAGGCAACTCGCAAGGCCGCCGCAACCGCGCCCGGCAAGCGAGACGGCCGCCGAGAACCGCTCTCGCTCTCTTGCATGCGGACCTGCGATCGGCCAAGAAGATTAAGATTTTGCAGCGCATTTGGAGGGCGGTTATGGCCGGTATGGTAGAGAAAAAGTTGCAGGAGCTTGGCGTCGTTCTGGCGGAACCGACGACCCCGTCGGCCAATTATGTGCCGTTCGTGCGGACCGGCAATCTCCTCACGGTTTCCGGCCAGATCTGTTACGAAGGCGGCAAGCTCGTCGCCACCGGCAAACTCGGTGCCGGCGTATCGCTTGAGGAGGGCCAGAAGGCGGCGCGCGCGTGTGCGATCAACGTGCTGGCGCAGGTCAAAGCCGCGCTCGGCGATCTCGATAAAGTCGTGCGCGTGGTGCGGCTCGGCGGCTTCGTGAATTCGGCGCCGAATTTCGTGGAAGGACCGAAGGTGATGAACGGCGCCTCCGACCTGATGGTTGCCGCCTTCGGCGACAAGGGCAAGCATGCACGCTCGACGATCGGCGTCGCGGTTCTGCCGCTGGACTCCGCCATGGAAGTCGAGGCGCTATTTGAAGTCTCTTAGAGCGCCAATCGATAGAGTCGATTGGCGCTCCGGCCCTTATGGTGGAGCATGATCTGTTCGGAAAACCGGTGACCACTTTTCCGGATCGTGCTCAAGTGACACTACGCGACTGGCTGACCGCGCGGCCGTTCGCTCATCGCGGACTGCACGACGCCGCCGACGGTGTGATCGAAAACACCGCCTGCGCCGTGCGCGCGGCGCTGGTAGCCGATTACGGCATCGAGACCGACCTGCAGATCAGCGCCGATGGCGAGGCCATGGTCCACCATGACCCCGAGCTCGGCCGGCTGACCGAAGGCTCCGACAGGCTCGACCAAATGACCGTAGCGGCGCTCAAGTACGTCGCTTTTCGCGGCAGCGCGGAGCGCATGATGACGCTCGGCGAGCTTTGCGACCTCGTTGCCGGGCGCGTGCCGCTACTCCTGGAAATGAAGAGCCGGTTCGACGACGATCAGCGCCTGCCGCTGCGGGTCGCGACCGTGCTCGCCGGCTATCGCGGCCCGGCGGCGCCGATGTCGTTCGATCCGGCGCAGCTCGCGCTGCTGCGGCAAAAGGCCCCTCGCCTGCCGCGCGGCATTGTCGCCGCCAAATACCGCCCGCATCCTTATTGGGATCAAATGCCGCTGCCCCAGCGTTACGGCATGGGCTTCCTGCTTCCCGCCGCCTTGACCGCGCGACCACATTTCGTCGCTTATGCCGTCAATAATCTGCCGGCGATTGCGCCTGCTTTGGCCCGGCACGCTTTATGCCTGCCGGTGTTGACGTGGGTGGTGCGCAGTGAGGCCGAGCGGGCGCGTGCGATGCGCTCCGCCGACCAGATCATTTTCGAAGGCTTTCGGCCATGACTGCTTCCAAGACCGCTGCCGGAAACGATCCGGCCGCAAGCGCCAAAGACCCCGGCCGCGGGGGGCAGCCCCTGGGCGAGCTCCGCATCGTTGCCGTGAGCGCGATCAGCGAGGCGCCTGCCCTAGCCTGGGACGCGTGTGCCAATCCGGCCGTCGATCCCGGTTGCCCGGCCCCGGGAGCTGCTCATTCATCGGATCAGGAGATCCCGCATAACCCTTTTCTGTCGCACGCATTTCTTTCGGCCTTGGAGACTTCGAAATCGGTTGGCGCTCGTGCCGGCTGGCAGGTTCAGCATCTGCTGGTGCACGCCGCCGACGGCACGCTCGTTGCTGCAGCGCCCTGCTATCTCAAGAGCCACTCACGCGGCGAGTACGTTTTCGACCAAGGCTGGGCTGAGGCTTACGCCCATGCCGGCGGCAACTACTATCCGAAACTGCAGGTCGCGGTACCGTTCACGCCGGCGACCGGCCGCCGGCTCCTGGTGCGGCCCGGTCCGTACGCGGGCAATGCGCGCCAAGCTCTGGTCGGCGGGCTCGTCGAGCTTTGCCGGATCGACGGCGCGTCCGGCGTACACATCACGTTTGCGACCGAAGACGAATACCGCTTCCTCGGCGAGCTCGGCTTCCTGCAGCGCACCGACCAGCAGTTCCATTGGGAGAATGCCGGCTATAACAACTTCGACGATTTCCTCGGTGCGCTCGCTTCGCGCAAGCGCAAGACCATCCGCCGCGAACGCCAGGAAGCGCTTCAAAACGGCATCGACGTGCAGTGGCTAACCGGCAGCGACGTCACCGAAGACGTGTGGGATCAATTCTTCGCCTTCTATATGGAAACCGGCTCACGCAAATGGGGCCGCCCCTATCTAACCCGACCGTTCTTTTCCTTGATCGGCGAGACGATGCGCGACCGCGTTCTCCTGGTGATGGCCAAACGGGCCGGACGCTGGATTGCGGGCGCGATCAATTTTATCGGCTCTGAGACATTGTTCGGCCGCCATTGGGGCGCGGTCGAGCATCACCCGTTCCTGCATTTCGAGCTGTGCTATTACCAAGCCATCGACTATGCCATCGCGCACAAGCTCTCGCGCGTCGAGGCGGGCGCGCAGGGCGAGCACAAGATCGCCCGCGGCTACATGCCGGCCACCACCTATTCGGCGCATTACATCGCCGATCCGGCGCTGCGGCGGGGCATCGCCGATTATCTCAAGCGCGAGCGCGCTTACGTGGCCGCGATGGGCGACGAGCTTGCCGCTGCGGGGCCCTATCGCCAGCATCCCGCCACCGAGACGGATTGACCGCGACGCGGCCGCCTTTCATACGATGCACTTTCACAGCCGGCTGCGCGCCGGCGGCGCGGACTGATTTCGACGATCGCGTGAGCGAGCCGGTCAGAAACGAAAGGCGGGAGGACCGATGACGAGCTACGAGCCGAACAACATCTTTGCCAAAATCCTGCGCGGCGAGCTGCCGGCCTACAAGGTGTACGAGGATGATAAGACGTTCGCCTTTCTCGACATCATGCCGCGCGCGCCGGGCCATACATTGGTCATCCCTAAGGCGCCGGCGCGCAACATCCTCGACATCAAGCCGGACGATTTGTCCGAGCTGATCAAAAGGGTGCAGACCATTGGCCGCGCGGCCGTGAAGGCGTTTGCCGCCGACGGCCTCACCGTTCAGCAATTCAACGAGCCGGCTGGCGGGCAGGTCGTGTTCCACCTGCATGTGCATGTCATTCCGCGCAAGATCGGCGTCGCGCTCAAGCCCGCGGCAAGCTTCAAGGAAGAGCCGGCGATACTCGCCGAACATGCGCAAAAGATCGCGGCGGCGCTTGGCGGCTGACGCGCCGTCGGAATCTGCAACGCGCCGCTCCCGATCTCAAAAGATGGGATCTTAAAAGATGCCTTGCGGCTGCAAGCCCAGTTGCTGGCACCCATAGAGAGCCGACAGCGTGTCCCAATCGATGCTGGAATGGAGCGCCGCGGTATTGGCGTCGCGCCAAAATCGCTGAATGCGGTTTTTCTCGTCGGCCGCCGCCGCGCCCGACTTGGCGTAGATCTCGTTGACGACCTCCGATGAGGTGCGCCCGGCAAACCCGTGATTGCGCCGTATCCGGACGCGCTGTTCGATCTCGAGCGTGCCTCCGGCGCGCACGACATCCTGGCCTTCGCGGAGGCTCGTCAGCATGAGCGTGCGCGCCGCATCGATGCGCGCGGCTGCCTGACCAATCAGGCTCTGGATCAGCTGCGACTCGGCGACTTTTTCGAACACGCCGGGTCTCGCCATGCGCTTTGCGTCGCGCGCGGTTTCGGTGAAGGCATCGAGCGCCCCTTGCGCCATCCCGACGATCGGCGCGACCAGCGCCGTTGGGCCGAAGGTCGGATAGCCGAAGCGCGCCTGAGCATTGCCGGGCACATCGAGCCCCGGCACCTTGCCGGAAAAGATCGCACCGATCGGCAGTATCCGGTGCGCCGGGACGAAGACCGGATCGTTGATCGCAACCGTCTTCGAGCCGGTCCCCTGCAAGCCGCTGACATTCCAGCTGTCGTGATCGACTATCACGTCGCGGACCGGAACGAGGCACCATGCGAGCGTTGGCGGCGCATCCTTTCCGGGAATCAAAGCCGAAACGATGAGCCAAGCGGCACTGTCGACGCCGCTCGCCCAAGGCCAGCTCCCCGCAATCTTGATGCCGCCCGCAACCACCTCGACCTTGGGACTGGGCGTGTACGAGACGGCGAGCAGATTATCCGGATCGTCCCAGACTTCTTGCTGCGCCTGCAGCGGGAAGAACGACGTCATCCAGCCGAAGCAGACGGCCAATGTTCCGCACCACCCGGTGCTGCCGCACGCGCGGCCGAGTTCGAAACCCACTTCCGCCAGTTCGGCGGGACCATATTCGTAGCCGCCGAAACGCGCCGGCTGCATGAGGCGGAAGACAGCCGTGTCGCGCAAGGCATCCATCGTCTCTGCGGGCACGCGCTTGGCCTTTTCC
>DATMQV010000353.1:0-18604 GCA_035566615.1 Xanthobacteraceae bacterium | reverse complement strand
CTGCCGCGAATGGGCTGATCTTGGTGAAACGCTTATTTTGTCTGGGCAGGTGCCGCGCCGTTGCCTTCGCTTCGTCAACGGTCCACGGGCCACCCTTCGTCTCAGACTCCCGAATAGCCCCGCCGAGCCTTTCAAGCTCGGCGACGGTCAGAAACCGCTCACGGCGATGTTCCTTGTACTTGTCGACCTTGCGGGCCGGATTCATGCCCTCTGGCACCGCGCCGATCCGTCCTGCGAAGGCGTACATACTTCCAACAACTGCCAGCACTCGGTTGGCGTGAATTGGCGTCCGACGAAGTGTGGCGTGTAACTTGGCGATCTGCGTGCGCGACACCTTATCGGCCTTGGACGTCCCCAGCTTCGGCACGACGATCTTGCTCAAGATGTGCTTATAAAAGGAAGCCGTTTTCGACCTGCGCTTGCTCTCGACGTGCTCAGTCAGGAACCGATCTGCCAATTCCGCGATAGTAGGCGTGCCCCGCTCGCTGGCTCGCTCGCCAGCCGGATCGTGACCGTGCGCTACGCGCCCTAGAATGGCCTTGGCGCGGTTTCTGGCACTCTCTGGCGTGATCTTGCCAACGCCGGCGATAGTATACCGCCGGACAGGAGCGCCACGCCCTGAACCTGCCCTGTAGACGACTACGTAAGACTTGGCACCAGTCGGCCTTACGCGAACGCCAAAGCCGGGCATCTGAGCGTCCCAATACTGCGTATTCGCCCTCACGGGGTTTGAGGCTATCAACGACCCGCTTGGTAATCCGCTGGCCTATCATCGCAACCGTCCCGTTCGAGCGCGCGAGCGCGGGGAAACACCGGGGAAGCACCAAATCAGAAGCCCCAGGAAACTTAGGGAAACACGACACACCGAAAATGTCGATCACAAGCGAGTTTTGGCATGTCCCTAAAAGGCGGGGAAAGGCAGGGAAACTGTTGCCATTAGACTGTGGATCAGGAGGTCGGTGGTTCGAGTCCACCCAGCTGTACCAAGACTTGGCTCCCCAAGCTCGCCGACGATGTCCGGTCAGTCGACTACGACGACGTGCCGGCGACCGGGCGCGAAGTTGAAGGAAAGCCAGCCTCGCAGGCTCCGTTCAGACGATCGAAGCGACCAAGACTACGGCTTTGCGCCCTCAACGGCGATAACATTGTACTTCGCGTACTTCTCGCCGATCTTGCGCGCCGCCTCGTACTCAGGCGAATGACGCCAAGCCAACAGCTGCTCCATGCTGTCCCAGCGAATGATAACGACCCGGCCTTTCGGTGGCTCTCCGTCGATTGCGGTTCCCTTTCCTGCCGCAATATAGACGGCGCCGTGCGCTTTCAGCGACGCTTGCGCCAAAGGCAGGTACTCTCTCATGTAGCCGTCCGGATCGCTGACGTCGTTATTGCCGATCATGTAGATAGGCGGCTTCGCCTGTGCGCGAAGACCTTCGACTCCCGCAGCGCCAATTCCGACGCCGCATAGCAACGACAACGCAATTGCGTGGTAATTTCTCATCACGTCCTCCCGTCGTTTCTCGTCTATGGCCACCCCAATATGCAGTTTAGCTGCGAACAATAATTTGCTCCACTGACCGATCGGATCGTGACCGCAATGCGCTTCCCGCTTTTCATCGTTGTTGCGATCGGCGTTTTGCTCTCAAGCGGACACTTGCGCGCGCAGCCGTTTGAGGCGCTCCAACATGGGCTTGATATTCACGCGCCGGACGGTTTGGTCGTGCAAAACGCCGACCTCGCCGAGGCGATGCGCAAGCTGCACATTCCGTCGGTGGACGTCGCTCTGATCAAAGAAAAAGGCAACGCGGCTTTGTCGCACGTTTTCGGCACCGCCCCGGACAAGACGATCTATCAGGCCGCGTCGCTGTCGAAGCTGGTGACCGCCGTCGCCGCCTTGCGTCTTGTCGACCGCGGCGTGCTCGATCTCGATCGCGACGTGAACGATTATCTGACCGCTTGGCGCGTGCCCGAGAACGATTTCACGCGCGACCATCCGGTGACGTTGCGCCAATTGCTGAGCATGACCGCCGGCATCGGCGTTCCCGGCTATCTCGGCTACGCGCCCGGACAAAAGCTGCCGACGCTGCAACAAATCCTCGACGGCACGCTGCCGGCGAATTCGCCGCCTGTGCGCGTCGAGGCGATCCCCGGCAGCCGCTACGCCTATTCGGGCGGCGGCTACGAGATTGTCCACGCGCTCATCGAAGCAACGACCAAGATGAAATTCCAGGATGCGCTGGAGGATCTGCTGCTGCGGCCTGCCGGAATGGCGAACAGCTATTTTCTGCAACCGCTGCCTGGCGAACTTGTCCGGCGCGCAGCCGCCGGCCACGACGCGAACGGCAACGAATTGCCGGGTGGCTGGCGCGTCGTGCCCGAGCTCGCGGCCGGCGGATTGTGGTCTTCGGCGATGGACCTTGCGCGTCTGTCGCTCGAGCTTGAGGCCGCCTATCGGGGCGAAAGCGGCGCGCTGCTCGCCGGCGCCACGGCCCGGGCAATGATGACGCAACAGAACGGAGGCCCATACGGACTTGGCGCCGCGTCGCGGGCAATGGCGCAAGCCGCGTCCTGATGAAGCGCGGCCAGAATATCGGATACCAATCCTACATGCTGCTCTTTCCGGAAAGCGGACAAGGCATTGTGGTGCTGACCGGGTCGGACAATGGCACGACTTTGGCGACGGCGCTGATCCGCCGCGCCGCCGCGGCCTATCAGTGGCCGCAGCTCGGGCCCCTGCTCGATTAACCAAACAATTCGGCCAAGCCCCGAGCGTAGCTGGCGGAACTCAGGCGCGCTTTACCTTAATGACACGTCGCCGCCGATTGGCGAGGCAACCTTAGCTATTGTCGCCTACCAATCATCATCAGGCGGACGGGCGATATTTTCTAGTGAGTGCTGTGACGCGCGCCACGACACTGACGGCATTGCACGACGTGGCCGCTCAAGACCTGGCCGCGCCTGTTGACATTCGCTCCGTCGCAGTCGCGCGTCCGAGCGAACGGACGCGCCCCCTCCCGCCGCACCTCTCCATTCAAATTTTCAGCGAGCTCGGCGCGGTCGAAGCCGAATGGCGGCAATTCGAGCGCACTGCCGACTGCACCGCCTTCCAGACTTTCGACTGGCTCGCGACTTGGCAAAATCATGTCGGGGAACGCCGCGGCGCCCGCCCGGTAATCGCCGTCGGCCGCTTTGCCGAGGGCGACGTCGCTTTCATCGTGCCGCTTTGCCTGATGCGCGGGCACCTGGCGCGGCGGCTGTGCTGGCTGGGTCAGGATCTGAGCGACTATAACGCGCCGCTGCTGGCGGCGGACTTTTCCGAGCGCACCACGCCCGAAGATTTCCTGGCGGCATGGCACGAGCTGCAAATGCAGATGCAGTGCGAGCCGCTGTTGCGCCACGATTGGATCGAGTTCGAGAAGATGCCGGAAACGGTCGGCGCCCAGGCCAATCCGTTCATGCATCTTCGCGTCACACCCAACCGCAGCAACGCGCACCTGGCTCACCTGAGCGAGGACTGGGAAAAATTCTATTGCGCCAAGCGCTCGTCGGCGACGCGCCGGCGCGACCGCTCCAAGCTCCGGCACATGTCGCAATTCGGCGACGTTCGCTTCATCACCGCTGCCGATGCGGAAGACGCGCGCAGCACGCTCGAAATCCTGATGGAGCAAAAAAGCCGCGCACTCACCCGCAAAGGCGTCGCCGATATCTTTGCCCGGCCGGGACATCGAGAGTTTTTCCTGGACCTCACCGCCAATCCGAAGACGCGCCATCTGGTGCATGTCAGCCGAATAGAGATCGGCGACATTTGCGCCGCGACCAATCTCGGCATCGTGTTCGGCGATTGCTATTATCACGTGCTCGCGAGTTACGTGGACAGCGAGGTCGCCCACTATGGACCGGGCGCTCTGCATCTGCGCGAGCTTCTGGCTTACGCCATCAAACGCGGCCTCAAGTGTTTCGATTTCACCATCGGCGACGAGCAATACAAGTTCGATTGGTGCGACACCGTTATCAAGCTGTACGACTATACGGCGACGACGAAGTGGCGCGGCCTGCCGGCGCGCGCATTGTCGAGCGTGCAACGACGCAGCAAGCGGCTGATCAAACAGACGCCGGTATTGTGGAATATCGTCTCGCGTGTGCGCAGCGCCCTTGCGGTGGTCTCCGGCATGTCGCGGTAGGAGGCCGACGTGGCCGCGGCAGCGAGCGCGTCTCCGGCACCGACCGCGAAGGCCTGCGTGATGGGCGACATGGATCTGTTGCGGCCGCTGGCGCTCGCCGAAATTCCGTGCGCGGTGGTCAGCCGCCCGGGCGTGCCTTCGCTCTATTCGCGCTATGCGCTTTCGCGTCTGGCCTGGGACGACTATAGCGGCGACACCGAAAGGCTGCTCGATGCTCTCGTCGGGTTCGGCACGGCGCAGCCCGAGCCGCCGGTGCTGTTCTACCAGGAAGACGGGCAGATCCTCTTGATCTCGCGCCATCGCGAGCGATTGGCCAAGGCGTTCCGCTTTGTCGTCGCAGACTCCGATCTCGTGGAAGACCTGCTCGACAAGGCGCGCTTCCAGACACTGGCTGCGCGACACGAACTTCCAGTTCCGACCGCCCGCCGCTTCGATCCGGCGAAGATCGAGCCGGCCCATCTTGGGCTTCGATTTCCACTCATCCTCAAGCCGCTGACCAGGCTCGATCGCTGGAACGACGCTCTCGGATCGCGCAAGGCGCTTTACGCCGAAAATCTCGAGACGCTGCGCGCGCTCTGGCCGCAACTGAGCGCGCTTGGCCTCGAGCTTCTGGCCCAAGAATTCGTCCATGGGTCCGAAGCCAGGATCGAGAGCTATCACTGTTATGTCGATCAGCAAGGGCGCATCGCCGGCGAGTTTACCGGCCGCAAGATCCGCACCTATCCCTTGCGCTTCGGCCACACCACCGCGCTCGAGATCACCGATGCCGCCGATGTCCGCGGCCAAGGGCGCAACATCGTCGAGCGGCTCTCGCTGAGCGGCGTCGCCAAGCTCGATTTCAAGCGCGACATGCAGGGCAATCTCAGGCTTCTGGAAATCAATCCGCGCTTCACGCTCTGGCATCATCCCGGCGCGCTCGCCGGCGTGAATATTCCGGCGCTGGTCTATGCCGATCTAACCGGATCGCCGCGGCCGGCGCGCCTGAAATCCGGCTTGCGCTGGTGCCGCCCGTGGAAGGATTTTCCCGCCGCCCGCGAAGCAGGCGAGCCGCTCCTCGCATGGGCGCGCTGGACGATCGGCTGCCAAGCGAAATCGACGCTGTCCTTCGACGATCCGCTGCCGTTTTTGCGCGCGACGCTGTATCGGCTCGCTGGCGAGGGCCGCAAGCGCGAGGTGATCGGAGTGTGGCACCCGGCCAGGCGTTTCGATTCCTGACGGCCGATCGCGTCTGAATGTCGCGCCGGCATTTTCCTCGCCGCGAAGACGCGCATGGGCACAGGCTGATTCGGCCCGTGCCCTTGATTCTTGCGCGGTCGCATGTCCTTTTTCGGAAAACCGGTTTCCACTTTTCCGGGACATGCTCTAAGACCTGAGCATCGCGCGAAGTTGACCGAGGACCGCCCCGTGTCTGGACAACAACTTTGGCCGGATCTGCCGCTTGCCGCCTGGAGCGACACATGTGAAACGTTGCACCGCTGGACGCAGATCGCTGGCAAGGTGCGGCTCAAGCAGACGCCGCTGATCAATCATTGGTGGAATGTCACCTTTCACGTCGATTCGCGCGGTCTGATCGCGCCGGCAAATCCTTATCCCGGCGGCACGTTCGACATCATCTTCGATTTGATCGGCCACCAGCTTCACATCGCCACCAGCAACGGGCGTATCACAAGCATGACGCTCGCGCCGATGTCGGTTGCAGACTTCTACGGCGCCTTCATGGAGCGGCTGCGGGACCTCGGCATCGATGTCCACATCTGGACGATGCCGAGCGAGATTGCGAGTGCGGTTCCGTTCGAGCAGGACCGCGCGCATGCGCACTATGACCCCGACTATGTGACGCGCTTTCACCACGCGATGGTTCAGGCCGCCCGCGTGATGAACGCGTTTCGCGCCCGCTTTATCGGCAAAGTCAGCCCGGTGCATTTCTTCTGGGGCAGTTTCGATCTCGCCGTGACCCGCTTCTCCGGGCGGACGGCGCCGCCTCCGACCAGCGTCACGCCCAATGTCGCCAGCTGGGTGATGACGGAAGCCTATTCGCACGAAGTCTCGAGCTGCGGCTTTTGGCCGGGCAACGGCGGTTATGGCCGCGCCGCCTTCTATGTGTATGCCTATCCGGAGCCCGAGGGTTACGGCGACACGCACCTGTCCATGAGCGAAGGCTTTTACGACAAGAATGTCGGGCAGTTCATCTTGCCCTACGACGCCGTGCGCGCGGCGCGCGATCCTGACGCGCTGCTGCTTTCGTTTCTGCAAGAGACCTACGCGGCCGCAGCCGATCTGGCCAAGTGGGATCGCAAGGCCCTGGAGCGCGCGTAGGTCCGGCCCGGAGCTTGGCCGTGCCGGACCTGACGCTACGCTCTCAGCGAACTCGCCGCTTCGAGAACGCGCTACTTCGCCTTGGCGTAGGGATAGATCACGTCGCCGGTCTTCTGATCCGCCGGCGTCAGCACCGTCTGATAGCTCATGCCTCTCCAGGTATCGAGGTTCGCCGCATCGGTGATGTCGTGATACTGCACTTGCAGCATTCCCGACTTCGTCCACTCGCCATTCTTGCCGAACTTCACGTCGCCCATGATGGTCTTGAATTCGTGGGTGCGCAGGTAGTCGGCGAGCTTGTCGTCATTGATGCTGTTGGCGCCCTGGATGGCCTGACCAAGAACCTGAAAGTAGGCATAGCCCCAGCCGCCGAGATAATAGCCGAGCGGGTCGACGCCTTCGGCCTTGGCGCGCTCCTGATAGGTTTTGAAAAACGCGGCCGCGGGCGCCATCAGTTTTTCCGACGGCACCCAGGTTTCATAATTCACAATGCCGTTCATCTTTGACTTGAGGCGATCCTTGAAAACGGTCGCCTGCAAACCGACCATCGCGCCGCCGAACATTTTCGGCTTGAAGCTCAACTCGTTGGCGGATTGCACGATGCCGACCGAGCTCAGGGGATAAGAGCACACGATCACCAGATCGGCATTGGCCGCCTGCAATGCGCGGATGATCGGAGAAAAATCGGTAGTGCCTGGCGGAAACGACTTATCGTAGACGATATCGATACCGAACCGCTTGGCATTCTCGCGCGCGCCGGTGCAGGCGTTACGCGCAAACTCGGCGTCTTCGGAAGCGAGCGCGACGGTCGTCGGCTTCGGATTCTGCTGCACCGCCACTTGAAAGAAGCCGTCCGTGAACGACGCCTTCGTGTCGGGCCCGGTCGGCAGCATCGAGAAGTATTTGGGATAGTGGAATTCGCTGTTCACATCGAGCGCGAACAGGCCGATGAAGGTTTTGCCCTTTTGCATGACGACGGGCATCGCGGGAGCGACCATGTTGGTGGCGTAGCCGCTGACCACGAGATCGACCTTATCGACGTCGAGAAGCTTGGTGTAGATTCCGGGAACATTGGCCGGGTTTGATTGATCGTCGTAGGTGATGAGCTTGACCTTACGGCCGAGCAGACCGCCCTTGGCATTGGTTTCCTCTTCCCAGATCTTGGCGCCGGCCAATGCCTGCTTGCCGTTGGGAGCAAGCGGACCAGTCACCGACATGGCAAAACCGACCGTGATCGGGGCGTCGCTCTCTGCCCAAGCCGGCGCCGCGACAAGGCCGATGGCCAACACGGCCGCGGCGAGACCGCCACCAGTGCGCACCACGCGACAAGACAGGGCGTTGCAACAAGACATGGCTTTCCTCCCTAAGACGAACTTTTTGTTTTTCGCCCCGCCGTCAAAACCATTGAGGGCATGACGCGGAAGAGATTGACCGGCTTGCGCTCCGCTGAAAAGGGAGCGTGACGATCTGACCTGCCTCGCCAACTTGCCCACGGACCGGGTCAGCCGGCGCCAAAAGTCGCCTTCCTGACAGACGGCCGGCCGCAACGGGGTGGAGCGTATCCAAAAAACGTTAGCGCCATCAAACCCTAGAACCCAGCATTGTGTTGATGGTTATCCGAACCTCATTGGCCCAAGCCCACAGCCGCGGTCCTACCTACGGTGGAAAAGCTTGCAGAATGCCTCTTGCCGGAGGATCGCCTTTCGCATTACTCTAAGTCGTACCGAGGCAGTGCGTGCTCAGTCCGGATGCGCCCTCGGTCCACGTCAACAAGTAACCGAACATCGGACAGAGGAAACGATCATGGCCTGGACAACGCCGACCCTTGTCGAAATCTGCATCGGCCTCGAGATCAACGGTTACCTCCCGGCCGAGTTCTAATCGGCATCGCTCGTTCTCCGCTATCCCGCTGAATGGGGCGTTTGACCGCGATCGTGCTCGGTTCCGCGGGCGGGGGTGGTTTTCCGCAATGGAATTGCCGGTGTCCCGTGTGTCAGCTCGCCTGGGCGGGCGACACGCGGGTCAAGGCGCGCGCGCAAGCAAGCCTTGCCGTTTCCGGCGACGGCGAGCAGTGGATTCTCCTTAACGCCACTCCTGATCTTCGCGCCCAGCTTCTGGCGACCCCGTCTTTGCAGCCGCGTGCCGACCTGCGCAGCAGTCCGATTGCAGCGGTCATCCTGACCGGCGCCGAAGTCGACCAGGTCGCGGGGTTGCTGACATTGCGCGAGCGGCAAGCTTTCACGGTGCTCGCCACCGACGACACTTTGGCGGCGCTGGAAGCCAATCCGATCTTCGGCGTTCTGGCAGCAGATGCCGTCCGCCGGCGAACGGTGGCGCTCGGGGTCCGTTTTCCCCTCCCCGGCGGCCTTGAAGCGGAACTTTTCGCGGTACCCGGAAAGGTCGCGCTTTATCTTGAAGGCGAGGCGCCGGCGCTCGCCGCCGAGACCGGCGCCAATGTCGGTGTGGAGATCGTCTGCGGCGCGCGCCGCCTGGCGTATGTGCCGGGCGCCGCCGCAGTTCCGCCCGCGCTGCGCGAACGGATGGCCGGCGCCGACGTTATTTTGTTCGATGCCACGCTCTTTACCGACGACGAGATGATCGCGACCTGCACCGGCGAAAAGACCGGCCGTCGCATGGGCCATATGCCGCTCGACGGCCCGGACGGGACGCTCGCGGCGCTCGCCGGCCTGGGTGGCCGCCGAATCTTGACTCATATCAACAATACCAATCCGATCCTGATCGAAGGTTCGCCACAGCGTCGAAAAGTCGAAGCGGCCGGATTCGAGGTCGCCCACGACGGCATGGAGATCGTGCTGTGAACATCTTGACCGCGGCGGAACTCGAAGCACGGCTGCGCGATATCGGCGCGCGCCGTTATCATCGCCTGCACCCGTTCCACAAACTGTTGCACGGCGGCGCCTGCACCAAGGGCCAAGTGCAAGCCTGGGCGCTCAATCGCTACTATTATCAGGCGATGATCCCGATCAAGGACGCGAGCCTGATTGCGCGCTGCGAGGATTCGGCAACCCGCCGCGAATGGCGGAGCCGCCTGGTCGATCACGATGGCAGCAAGGAAGGCGAAGGAGGCATCGCCCGCTGGCTCAAGCTCACCGACGGGCTCGGTCTCGACCGCGACCATGTGACGTCGCTGCGCGGTCTCCTGCCGGCGACGCGCTTTGCCGTCGATGCCTATGTTCATTTCGTGCGCGAGAAGACGTTGCTCGAAGCGATCGCTTCGTCGCTCACGGAGCTGTTCTCGCCGGTCATTATCGGCGAGCGCATGGAAGGCATGCTGAAGAACTACGATTTTGTCACTGCGGAAACGCTCGCCTATTTTTCGCAGCGCCCGCCGCAAGCCGAACGCGACGCGCGTTTTGCGCTCGACTATGTCAAACGCCACGCGCAAACGGCCGAGGCGCAAGCGAACGTGCTGGCCGCGCTTGAGTTCAAATGCGATGTGTTGTGGGCGATGCTGGATGCGCTCTATCATGCCTATGTTGCACCGAAGCAGATACCGCCCGGCGCTTTCGTACCGGCCGCCTAACGCGGTGGATTTGAAGTTCCCACGATCAAGCGGCAAGCGTGGATAGGAATTTCAAATCTGGCCCGCAACTTCGGAATCGGGACACCGGGTCTTTTGTGGAGCGTGATCGTTTCGGAAATCCGGCTTCCACTTTTTCCGGATCATGCTCTTGGGAGCGCGTCATGAACGAACCGCCTTCGGCGATCGCAGCGGATGCGCGGCCGCGGCTGCCGCGGGGCGTCCGTCTCGTGCACAATGAAGCGCAAGGAGGATGGGTGCTGCTGGCGCCAGAGCGCGTGTTCAAGGCCGACGCGGTTTCGGCCGAGGTCCTGAAAAGATGCACCGGCGAGGCGACATTCGAGGCGATCATCGACGATCTGGCGACGGCTTTTAAGGCGCCGCGTGAACGTATCCTGGCCGATGTGACGACGATGCTGCGCGGCTTGGCCGACAAGCGACTGTTGGAACTATAGCCGTCATTTCCCGGCCTTGTGCCGGGCGTCCACATCGATTACGTCGCTGAATAAGAAGACGCGGCTGACCGGAACTTAGGCGAGCCGACGGACGCCGTTCTTCGAACGGCCACGCCCGGCCGCGGCGCTGAGCAAAAAGAAATAAAGAAATAGAGATATGGCGGGAGGAGACGCAAAATTGCACAGCCCGCTCGGCCTGTTGGCCGAGTTGACGCATCGTTGCCCGCTCGGCTGTCCTTACTGCTCGAACCCGCTGGCGCTCGAACCGCGCACCGACGAGCTCGACACCCAAACCTGGGCGCGCGTATTCAATGAAGCCGCCGGCCTCGGCGTCCTGCAGGTTCACCTCTCAGGAGGCGAGCCGGGCGCGCGCCGCGATCTTGTCGAGATCACGGCCGCCGCACACGAGTCCGGCCTTTACACCAACCTGATCACGTCCGCGGTCGGCATCACCGCGGCGACGTTGCGCAAGCTTGCCGATACCGGCCTCGACCACGTGCAGATCTCGATCCAGGACAGCGAAGAAGCCAGCGCCGATCATATCGCCGGCTATCAAGGCGCCTTTGCGCGTAAGCGCGCGCTTGCGGCCGAAGTCGTCGATCTCAAAATTCCGCTGACGGTCAATGCGGTCATGCATCGTGCCAACATCGACCATCTGGAAGCGATGGTTGAGCTTGCGCTCGCGCTCGGCGCCAGCCGCGTCGAAATCGCGCACGCGCAATATTACGGCTGGGCGCTGAAGAATAGATCAGCCCTGATGCCGACCGAACATCAAGTCAAGCGTGCGGCCGCAACGGTCGAAGAACTCCGGCGCAAACATCACGGCGAGATCGTCATCGACGCCGTGGTGCCGGATTACCATGCCCGGCTGCCGAAACCCTGTGTCGGCGGCTGGGGCCGGCGCTCGCTCAATGTCACGCCGAGCGGCAAGGTGCTGCCGTGTCATGCCGCCGAGTCGATCCCCGGCCTCGAATTCTGGTCGGTGCGTGAGCATGCGCTGGCCGATATCTGGGCACATTCGCCGGCATTCAATGCCTTTCGCGGCACGGACTGGATGAGAGAGCCTTGCCTGAACTGTGCACGGCGCGATATCGATTTTGGCGGCTGCCGCTGCCAGGCTTTCGCCCTGACCGGCGACGCCCGCGCGACCGACCCGGTTTGTCATTTGTCGCCCGGCCATGAGGCGGTGCAAAGCCTTGCCGCCGTGCAAGAGGATGTGCCGTACGCCTACCGGCAGATGTAACGCCTTACTCTGGCTTAGCGTTGAGCACTTTGCCTAGGCTGGGCGCAGCGCGGTTCCCGCAATTGGGATTTCGCTTTCACATTGCAACGGGTTAGACTGCGCCGACGATTTGGGGCTGGCGCGCCTTCGATGGCCGCGCCGACGGATGGGTGCGGAATGGTGGCGCTTTCCATCAACGGAAAGTCGTACGAGGTCGATGTCGAACCGGACACGCCGTTGTTGTGGGTGTTGCGCGACACGATCGGACTGACCGGCACGAAATACGGTTGCGGGATAGCGCAGTGTGGCGCCTGCACCGTGCATATCGACGGCAAGGCGACACGCTCCTGCCAAGTGCCGGTCGGCAGTCTGAACGGGCGCCAAGTGACCACGATCGAGGCGCTGGCGCAGAATGGCAGCCTCCACCCGGTGCAAAAAGCCTGGATCGAATTCGACGTGCCACAATGCGGCTACTGTCAGAGCGGCATGATGATGGCCGTGGTGGCTCTGCTCAAGCAGAAGCCCAACCCGACTGACGCGGATATCGACGCGGCGATCACCAACATATGCCGCTGCGGTACATATCAGCGCGTGCGCGCGGCGATCCATGCGGTAGCCGGAGCGTGACCGTGAGGTGTGAGCATGCGTATGATCAGAGCGCTTTTGCTCCTGATCCTGACAAGCGCCGTTGCCTTCCCGGCGGCTAGCTCGGCCGCCGAGCAGGTCGATCTGTTGCTGGTGCTTGCGGCCGACGTCTCACGCAGCATCGATAGCGAAAAGTTTCAGCTGGAGCGCGAGGGCTACGCCACCGCCGTCTCCGACCCGCGTGTGCTCGAGGCGATCAAGTCGGGCCGCGCCGGACGCATCGGGCTAAGCTTTGTGGAATGGTCCGGCCTGACTTCGCAGCGGATCGTCATCGATTGGACGACGATCAGCGACGCCGAATCGGCCAAGAATTTCGCCGATCGCCTGCTGGAGGCGCCCCGTTCATTCGCCGATCGCACCTCGATCAGCGCCGCGATCGAATTCGCCATGACCCATCTGGCGCGGGCGCCGTTCGAATCGGCACGCCGCACCATCGATGTCTCCGGCGACGGCACCAACAATTCCGGCCGCGAGGTCACGCAAGCACGCGACGAGGCTCTCGCCCAAGGCGTCACGATCAATGGGCTCGTCATCCTGAGCGAGACGCCGCTTGCATGGAATCCCGATCACACAAATCCGGCAGGCGGGCTCGAGAACTACTACCGCAACAATGTGATCGGCGGTCCGGGCGCCTTCGTCATGGCGGCGCAAGGTTTCAATTCGTTCGGCCAAGCCATCGTCAAGAAAATGATCGCCGAGGTGGCTCAGGCCGAGTCGCTGCGGCGGGCGCTGGCGCGTTGAGCGGCCCGTTCAAACGCAGTCCGTTGCATAGTCCCGGCAACCGCTCGGGCCGGCCGTCCAGACAAGGCCGGTCGAGTTTGTTGTTATGCGGCAACCCTTTGGGCGGTGGCGCGGCGAAAGCGGCCACGAAAGGGACACAGAAGCCGGTCATATTGGGGGTTCACCTGCCCATCCGTCTATTCGATCGGCGCAAGCGAACGTTGGAACGCATCCCGTGACCGCGGCTACCGGCTTGAAACGTCTTGCGATTGCCGTCGGCGCCGTGGTTGCGGCGGTGGTCATCAGCCTGGTCGCGCTGTCGTTTTTCATTCCCGCCTCGAAGGTACGCGACGCCGTCGCCAAGGAAATCCACGCCGTGACCGGGCTCGATCCGGTGCTGCGCGGCGACATGTCGGTCTCGCTGTTTCCGTCCGGCACTGTGACCTTCCACAATGTGGTGCTCGGCGAGGACCACAATGGCGATCCCGGCCTTGTCGCCGACGAGCTGACCGCCCGCTTGCGCTATTTCCCGCTATTGGCCGGGCGCATTGAGATCGCGGGCGTGACGCTGGTGCGGCCGACCATCATGGTGAGCTTCCTGCCCGGAGGGCGATCGAACTGGTCGGGACTGATCGAGGCGCTGGCGCGGGCACTGCAGCCAGATCCCGAGCGGACGGCCTCGTTCTCGGAAATCGGCATTCAGGACGGCACGGTCGTCATTCATCAAGCCGGCGCCGGAAAGGACACTGCCGAGCGGCTCGATGGCGTCGAGTTTCAGCTCGCTTGGCCCTCCATTTCGCGCAGTTTCGGCGCGAGCGGCCGTTTCGTTTGGCATGATGAGCCGATCGAAGCGAGCTTTACGCTCGGCGACTTTCTTGCGGCGTTGAGCGGCGAACGCTCGGGCATCAAAGTCCGGCTCGCCGGCGCGCCGGTGAAAGCAGCCTTCGATGGCGCGATGAGTGCGCAACCGACGCTCAAGATCGACGGCACGCTCAGCGTCGAAACGCCGTCGCTGCGCGACGCGCTGCATTGGACCGACGCGCGGCGGCTGCCCTTCGGCGGCTTCGGGCACTTCGCGTTGAAAGGACACAGCAGTATTTCCGGCGGTGCCGTGTCGCTATCGAATGTCAATGTTGAACTCGACGGCAACACCGCTGAGGGTGTGATCACGCTCTCGACCGACCGCCGCACCGTGCAAGGGACGCTCGCCGCCGACACGCTCGATGTCACGCCTTACGTTTCCGGCATTCACCTCTTGGCTGCCAACGAGCACAACTGGGATCAGCTCCCGATCACGCTGAACGGCTTCAGCGATTCCGATCTCGATCTGCGCATCTCCGCGCGCAGCGTCAAAATCGCAAGCGCACAGCTGGGCCGAACCGCCGTGGCCGCGAACCTGCGCGGCGGCAAGCTTGACGTCACGATCGGCGAATCGGAAGCTTTCGGCGGCACGGCCAAAGGCTCTGTCGGTCTGGCCAGCGCCAATGGCGGCGTCGCCGTCACCACGCGCGTCGCCTTCCTCGATGTCGATCTCGAAGCCTGCCTCGCCCAGGTCTTCGGCATTCGCCGGCTGGAAGGCCGCGGCAACGTGACGCTCAACATCGAAGGATCGGGGCCCTCGGTGCTGGCGGTGACCAACACGCTCAGCGGCACCGCGAGCTTGAACGCGCACAACGGCGCGATCGCCGGCATCAATGTCGAGCAATTGCTGCGCCGCCTCGAGCGGCGGCCGCTCTCCGGCAACGGCGATTTCCGCACCGGGCGGACGCCATTCGAGCAGCTTGTGCTCACGCTCAAGATCGAGCAGGGGCAGGTTTTGGTGGACGATATGCACCTGACCGGACCGGCCGTGCGGCTTTCGGTGGGCGGTCAAGTGTCCGTGCCGACCCGCGACCTCGACCTCAAGGGTGTGGCGACGCTGGCGTCGAACGAGACCGCCAACGAATTCGACCTGCCGTTTGTCGTGCAAGGCCCATGGGACGACCCGATCATGCTGCCGGATGCGCAGAGCCTGATCCGCAGGTCGGGCGCCGCGGCACCGCTTCTGGAATCCGTCAAGACCCGCAGCGCGGGCTCGGCGGTACGCGCGGTCATCGACAAGCTTCTGGCCAATCCTAACGGCGCGACCACCCCCGCCGCGCCGGCGCCAAAATCCGCAGATTAGACCGCTATACTCGCGCGGCCTCGCCGCGCGCGCCGGTCAGCTTCGCAAGCAGCGAGGCGATGATCACGGCAACGCCGACGACCGCCACCATAATGGTGCACACCGCATTCATTTCCGGTTTCACGCCGAGCCGCACCTCGGAATAGATGCGGATCGGCAGCGTGGTCGTGCCTGGACCGGTGGTGAAGCTCGCGATCACGAGATCGTCGAGCGACAGCGCGAAAGCGAGCATCCAAGCGGCGGCGATTGCCGGCGCGACCAGCGGCAACGTTATCGACAGGAAGGTGCGCGACGGCGAGGCGCCGAGATCCGCCGCCGCCTCTTCCAGGCTGGTGTCGAAATCGGACAGGCGCGACTGAACGATCACGGTGACAAAGCACATCGCCATGGTGGTGTGGGCGATCGCAACCGTCCAGAAGCCGCGATCGACCGCGATGGTCACAAACAGCAATAGCAGCGATAGGCCGGTGATCACTTCCGGCATCAGCAGAGGCGCGTAGATCATCGCGGCGAAAGGAAGCCGGCCGCGAAACCGGCCGAACCGCGCCAGCGCCAACGCCGCCAGCGTTCCCAAGATCGTCGCGGCTGTCGCCGAAGCGACCGCAAGGCGCAAGCTGACGACGGCCGCCTCGATCAGCGGCGCGTCATTGAGAAGCTCGGCATACCAACGCGTTGACCAGCCGCCCCATACCGCCACCAAACGCGAGGCGTTGAACGAGTAGATCACGAGCACGACGATCGGCACGTAGAGAAACGCCATGCCGAGGACAAGCGCTGTGATGTTGACATCGGAAAGTCTGCGCATGGTCAATCTCGCTCAACCACCCGCATCGCCTGATGCTGATAAATCACGATCGGCGTGACCAGCAGGCAGACCAGCACGATCGCGACGGCGGACGCGACCGGCCAGTCCCGGTTGCTGAAAAATTCCATCCAGATGGTCTGGCCGATCATCGGCGATTGCGAGCCGCCCAGCAGATCGGGAATGACGAACTCGCCGACGATCGGGATGAAGCACAGGAGCACGCCGGCCAGCATGCCCGAGGACGACAACGGCAGCGTCACCAGCCAGAAAATCTTCCAGCGCGGGCAACCGAGATCCGCGGCGGCCTCGATCAGCGACTCGTCGAGTTTCTCCAGCGTTGCGTAGAGCGGCAGCACCATGAACGGCAGATAGGAATAGACCACGCCGATAAAGATCGCGGTGTCGGTCGCAAGCCAGGCCGGCGGCTCGCTGACGAGATGCAGCGCCGCGAGTACATTGTTGAGCGGCCCCTCGCGCTGCAAAATGTTCATCCATGAATAGATGCGGATGAGCAGCGACGTCCAGAAAGGCAGAACGACGAGCAGCACCAGCACCGCCTGCCAGCGGCGCGGCGCGCGCGCAATCGCATAAGCGATCGGATAGCCGATCACGAGCAAGATCAACGTCGAGAACGCAGCGATCTCGACGCTCTTCACATAGGACAGGAGATAGAGCGGATCGGAGGCCAGCAGCCGGAAATTGTCGAGCGATAACGCGGCAAAGAAAGCCTTCAGACCCGGCCAGCCAGCAAAGAGATCGAGCACCGGCGTATAGGGAGGCTGCGCGACCGCCGTTTGCGACAGGCTGATCTTCAAGACGATCAGAAACGGCACAAGAAAGAACGCGAGCAGCCAGGCGTAGGGCAGGCCAAGCGCAAATCGCTGCCACGCGGAGCTTGTTCGCTTACCCTTCATCGCCTTCTCATCTTCGTCGCTGCGGACGGAGCGAGGACAATCGCGCTCTAGCTTTTTCGTTTGAGCATGCGCTTGTCCGAAAACCGGTTTCCACTTTTCGGGACCATGCTCTAGTACGTCAGTACGGTCGCGGCTTCGGGCGGAAAGCTCAGCCACACCGGCTCATCGAAACCGATTGGGCGCTCGACGCCGCCGGCATTGGCGACGGCCGCCCGCACCAGCGACCCATCGCGGATGCGCAGCTTGTAGACCGACATGCCGCCGAGATAGCCGATATCGACCACGGTGCCCGAGGTGCAATTGGCGGCCTCCGGCACCGGCGCCTCGCGGCTGATACGGACTTTTTCCGGCCTGACAGCGAGCCAGACGATCGCACCCGGCTCGGCTTCCGGCTTTGTGCCGGCGCGCAGATTTCCGGCCGGCGTACCTTCGACGGTTAGTCGGTCGTCGCCGAGCCGCCCCTGAAACAGATTGATGTCGCCGACAAAATCCGCGACCCAACGCGACCGCGGATGCTCGTAGATTTCGGCTGACGGCGCGACCTGAACAAGGCGGCCGCGATCCATCACCGCGATGCGGTCGGCCACCGTCATGGCTTCGCTCTGGTCGTGGGTGACGATGATGAACGTCAGGTTGAGGGTGCGCTGCAGCGCCATCAGCTCGAACTGCGTGTCGCCGCGCAATTTCTTGTCGAGCGCCGCCATCGGCTCATCGAGCAGGAGAACGCGCGGACGCTTGACCAAGGAGCGCGCCAGCGCGACGCGCTGGCGCTGGCCGCCGGACAATTCGTGCGGCTTGCGGCGACCCAGGCCTTCAAGCCTGACCATCGCCAGCATGTCGGCAATGCGGGTTGCGATTTCGCGCCTGCTCAAGCCGTCCTGTTTCAGACCGAAGGCAATGTTGGCTTCGACGGTGAGATGCGGGAAGAGCGCGTAGCTCTGAAACATCATGTTGACCGGCCGCCGATACGGCGGCACCTGCGCAAGATCGACGCCGTCGAGCAGGATGTGGCCGACATCCGGCCGCTCAAATCCTGCGATCAGCCGCAACAGCGTGGTCTTGCCGCAGCCCGAAGGGCCGAGCAGCGCGAAGAATTCGCCTTCATAAATGTCGAGCGAAAGCTGATCGACCACGGCCTGACGGCCGAAGCGCTTGGTCAATGTCTGGATGCGCAGCAGCGGACGCAGACTAGGATCGGTCCACGGCGCAAAATCTTGTTTCGAGCCGGTGATCTGTCCACACTCCGATGCGAGGTCGGGATTCTCGCCGGATTATTTAACGCAAATTGAGCCGGCCGCAAATGCCGGCGTCAGATTGTGCGCAATTTGTTGTCTGAAAGCAAAGCCGCAAGCCGAATCAACAAGCCGCCGATCGACCCGCCAAATCAGCCCAGTGCGTTCGGCACGAGCGACGGACCCTCATCGACAGTCTCGATCGCATCGGTTGCGAGCTTGCGCGGCTCGGGGCCGTAATAGTCGCCGAGCCGGACGGTCGGTCGCGGCTGCAGCGTGATGGAGACCAGCCGGTCGTAAATCGCCTTCGCCGACACCGGCTTGATCAGATATTCATTGACGCCGAGTCGCGCGGCCTCCAGCACCCGCCAGCGTTCGCCAAAGCTGCTGAGCATGATGATCGGGACATCGG
>DATMQV010000352.1:0-5950 GCA_035566615.1 Xanthobacteraceae bacterium | reverse complement strand
AATACGTCGCGCACGTCCTCCCGCTCGATGGATATCAGCAGCTCGCTGCATACTTCGACGGTTTCATGCTGCCGCAATCGGACCAGGACACGCGTCGGACGGCCGAGATTGCAGCGGCTTGAAAGAGCCTGGACACGCGGACGACCTACCAGCGTGTCATCTGGCTGTGATCGTGGCGGCGCTGAGCTACCGCGCCAATCATCCGCCCCCGCGCAGCAGGGGAGGGGGCATAGGCGGCCTGCGGCCGCGCCGTCCTTAGAACGCCGACGCGAAGCTTCGGCTATGCCGAAGGGCGGTGGAGGGGGTGCGGCGTCATCGCTTGCGCGAACATCCGAGGCTTACCCTTCCGTCGCGCTGCGCGCGACACCTCCCCCGTATACGGGGGAGGAAAATTCCGTCGCCGCTCGCTCCTACTCCGCCGCCAGCTTTCCGGCGCGCGCTCCATGGATCGCGTGCCAAATTTTGTTTGGCGTCGCCGGCATGTCGATATGCTCGATGCCCAGCGGACGGAGCGCATCGAGAATGGCGCTGATGACGGCCGGCGGCGCGCCTGTCGCACCGGCTTCGCCGGCGCCTTTGATGCCGAGCGGATTGGTCGTCGATGGCACCTCCGCGATTTCCGACAACAAGTCGGGGAAATCCGAAGCGCGCGGCATCGCGTAGTCCTGGAAGCTGCCGGTGACCAACTGGCCATCGGCATCGAACACGATCGATTCCATCAACGCCTGGCCGACGCCTTGCGCGACGCCGCCATGGATCTGGCCATCGCATAGCAGTTTGTTGATGACCTTGCCGACGTCGTCGACAGCGGCGTAGCGCGCAAGCGTGACCACGCCGGTCTCCGGATCGATCTCGACCTCGCAGAGGTGACAGCCATTGGGAAAGTTCGACGGCTCGGCGGCGAACGTGCCCGACGCCTCGAGGCCGACTTCGAATTGCGGCGGCAGGAACATCGGCCGATGCAGCGACTGGGCGACCGCCGTCAGCGGCAGCGCGCGGTCGGTGCCGACGATGTGGAAGCTGCCGTCCTTGAATTCGAGATCGCTTGCGGCGGCTTCCAGCATCATCGCCGCCATGGGCTTGGCCTTCTCGATGATGGCGTCGGCAGCGCGCTTGAGCGCGTTGCCGCCGACATGCATGCTGCGCGAGCCATACGTGCCGCGGCCGACCGCAACCTCATTGGTGTCGCCTTGAATGAAGCTGATCGAATCGAGCGGCACGCCGAGCCATTCGTGCACCATCTGCGCGTAGACCGTTTGATGGCCCTGGCCGTGGGAATGGGTGCCGGCAAGGATCATGAGCGTGCCGCTCGGATCGAAGCGAATGGTCATGCGGTCGTTGAAGATCGCCGCCTCTTCGATGAAATAGCCAATGCCGCGTCCGCGCAGCTTGCCGTTCTTCTTCGACTCGGCGGCGCGTTTGGGAAAGCCGCTCCAGTCGGCGAGCTTGAGGCATTCGTCCATCACCCGCATGAATTCGCCAGAGTCGAAGGCGATGCCGGAATGGAGCTTATGCGGCATGGCGCTCGGTGGAACGAAGTTGCGCCGCCTGATCTCGATTGGATCGATGCCGATCACGTGCGCGGCGCGGTCGAGCAACAGCTCGATCAGATAAGTCGCTTCCGGCCGCCCGGCGCCGCGGTAGGGCTGCAGCGGCGGCGTATTGGTGAGCACGGCGCGCCCGGCGGCATACACCGCCGGGATCTGATAAACGCCGGGCGCGAGCTTGAGCGCAAACAGCGGCACCACCATCGAGGCGTCGAATACGTGCGAGCCCATGTCGTGCAGGGCATCGACGCGCAACCCGAGAGCCTTGCCGTGCTGGTCGAGCGCAAGCTCGCCGGTGACGACCTGGTCGCGCCCGTGCGAGTCGCCTAGGAAGGCTTCCGAGCGCGTCGACACCCATTTGACCGGCCGGCCGCCGCAGCGGCGCGACGCCCACAAGACCAGCGCGTCTTCCGGATAGACCGCGCCCTTCATGCCGAAACCGCCGCCGACGTCCGGCGAGATGACGCGCAGCTTCACTTGCGGGACTTTCAGCACGTCGCCGGCGACATGCGCGCGGTGCCCGTGCGGATTCTGCGAGGTCGCGTAAAGTGTATAGCTTTCGTTGTCGGGATGATATTGGCCGATCGCCGCGCGCGGCTCGATGGAATTGGCGCTGACGCGATTGTTGACGAGCTTAAGCGAAACCACGTGCTTGGCGCCCGCGAAGGCGGCGTCGGTCGCCTCCTTGCTGCCCATCATGAGGGCGACCGCAACATTATCCGGAGCGCCATCCCAGATAACCGGAGCGCCCGGCTTGACCGCATCCTCGAGCGCGACGACGGCCGGCAAGGGCTCATAGTCGACCGCGATCAACTCGGCGGCGTCGCGCGCCTGCTGCAAGGTCTCCGCCACCACAAAGGCGACACGGTCGCCGACCGCCCGCACCTTCCCGCTGGACAGGATCGGCCGGAGCGTGCGGTAACCCTTCGGGCCACCCATGTCCTCGGGCATGATCGGCACCAGGCTTCCAATCTTGTCGGCTTCGGCGTCGGCGCCGGTGAGCACGGCGAGCACCCCCGAAGCCGCCTTGGCTGCCGCCGTATCGATATTCTTGATACGCGCGTGGGCGTGCGGCGACATCACCAGCACGCCGTAGCATTGCAGCGGCATGTCGATATCGTCGACATAGCGGCCGCGGCCGGTGATGAAGCGGGGATCCTCGAGCCGGGGAACCGGCTGGCCGATACCGAATTTTGCCACGCGTTTTTCTCCCAAAAATTAGCCACCGAAAACCGCGCCATATGCGCCGATTGCGGAGTCTCGTGCTGTCGTCCGAACTGATCTGCCTTATACTCACGATTGCCGGGAATGAGAATGGTACAGGCCGCCTTTGGCTGAAAGCACGCCGTCCGCCCATTATCCCGCCCAATCGGATCGCGCAGCCTCGGGCCGCGAGCTCTTCGGCCATCCGCGCGGGCTTGCCTTTCTCTTCACCACCGAGATGTGGGAGCGCTTCTCCTATTACGGGATGCGGGCGCTGCTCGTCCTCTACATGACCAAATACGTGCTGCTGCCGGCGCAGGCCGGCAACGTCGTCGGGCTTGCCGGCTTCAAGAGCGTGCTGGAGACGGTGTTTGGTCCGCTCGAGGTGCAGCCGTTGGCGTCGCAGATCTACGGCATCTATACGGCTTTGGTCTATCTCACCCCGATCTTCGGCGGGCTGTTGGCCGACCGGCTGCTCGGGCAACGCCGCATGGTCATCATCGGCGCGACGCTGATGGCGGCCGGCCATTTCCTGATGGCGGTCGAACCGCTGCTTTTGTTCGCGCTGCTCGCGCTCATCCTGGGCAATGGCGCTTTCAAGCCGAATATCTCGACCCAGGTCGGCTTTCTCTATCCGCCCGGGGACCATCGCCGCGACCGCGCCTATTCGATCTTTTATGTCGGCATCAATATCGGTGCGTTCCTGGCGCCGCTCGTTTGCGGCACGCTGGGCGAGAAAGCCGGCTGGCATTACGGATTTGCAGCCGCCGGCGTCGGCATGCTGATCGGGCTTTCGATCTATCTTTACGCCGCGCCGCTGTTGCCGCCGGATGCGCTACAGAAGGCGAAAGCCGCGCACACCGAACGCCAGCCGCTTGATCGCGACGAATGGCGCGGCGTCATGGCGATCCTGGCCTTGTTCATTCCCACCGCCTTGTTCTGGGCAACCTACGAACAGGCCGGCAATACGATTGCGCTGTGGGCCGACGCCAACACCGATCGCACGATCAACTTTCTCGGCGGGACCACGGAGATCCCGACCACCTGGTTTCAGGCCTTCAATCCCTTCATGATTTTCGCTTTCACGCCGTTTGTGGTGGCGCTGTGGTCGCGGCAGGCGGCGAGGGGATCGGAGCCTTCGACCATCAGCAAAATGGCGCTCGGCTGTTTCGGGGTGACGCTGTCTTATTTGGTCATGGCACTGGCCGCCTGGCACGCGGGCGCCGGCAAGGCGAGCTGGCTCTGGTTGTTCGCCTTTTTCGTCATCATCACCATCGGCGAGCTCTATTTGTCGCCGGTCGGGCTCTCGCTCGTGACCAAGGTCGCGCCGGTCCGCATCTTGTCGATGATGATGGGCGTTTGGCTGGCGACGAGCTTCATCGGCGGTTTCCTCGCCGGCTGGCTCGGCAGTTTCTGGAGCCGCATGGAGAAGCCGGAATTCTTTTTGATGATCGCCGCCATCGCCGCCTGCGCCAGCGCGGCGATCTTCGCCTGTCGCTGGTTCCTGCGCGGCGCGCTGCCCGAATAGTTCGCGATCGTTCCGCAGCCCGGTTCCTCAGGTCTAGCCACAGGAAGAAAGTACGGAGGGCGATGACGTGCTTCGCCTCTCCTGGCCACGCGGGGGGGAGGGAGATGCACGCGACTTTCCGTCTCGCGCTCCTTCCGCCCCGTGCGTGTCACGCGGCATTATTTTGAACCACACACGCTCTTCGCGCGACATACGCTCATCGACGCGCCGCGCGCCAATATTTGGTACGCTGGCGCGCCTCTACGATTGCGTTCGCACGGAGGGACCATGCCATGATCCGGAGATTGCTGAGCTTGCTCGCCCCCGTTGCGCTGTCGACGGCTGCCGTGGCGGCGTCCCCGCCGACGCCGGTTCAGACTTATGTGCAGGCGCCCGGTCCGCTCGGGCCGCTCAAAGGCACCATGTTGTCCCCGGCCTCAGGCCGACTCGCCATGATGCTGATCGTTCCGGGTTCTGGTCCGACCGACCGCGATGGCAACAATCCGCTCGGCGTAAGGGGCGGGACCTACCGGTTGCTGGCCGAGGGGTTGGCCGAGCGCGGCATCGGCTCGGTCCACATCGACAAGCGCGGCATGTTTGCCAGCAGCGCGGCGGTTGCCGACGCCAATGCGGTGACGATCGATGATTATGTCGCCGATGTCGGCGCTTGGATTGGCGTTATCCGCAAGGAAACGGGCGTGTCATGCGTCTGGCTGCTCGGACACAGCGAAGGCGGTCTCGTCGTGCTCGCGGCCGCGCAGAAGCTGCCCGACATCTGCGGGCTGGTCCTGGTATCGACCGCCGGCCGGCCGCTCGGTGAAGTGTTGCGGACGCAGCTTCGCGCCAACCCGGCGAACGCGCCTATTCTTGCCCAGGCGATGGCGGCCATCGGATCGCTCGAAGCCGGCAAGCGCGTCGACGTTGCCGGCATGCATCCGGCGCTGATGCCACTGTTCGCGCCGCAGGTGCAGGGCTTCCTGATCAACGCCTTGTCCTACGATCCGGCCAAGCTGATCGCCGCCGTAGCGAAGCCCGTGTTGATCGTGCAAGGCCGCCGCGACATGCAGGTCGGCATCGCCGATGCCGAGCGCCTCAAAGAAGCAGCGCCCAAGGCCGAGCTTGCTCTGTTGCCGGACGTCAATCACGTCTTGAAGACGTCGCGTCGGACGATCCGCGAGCGAATGCGGCGACCTACGCGGATCCGTCGCTGCCGTTGGCGCCGGGCGTCGCCGAAGCAATAGCGACGTTCGTCGCCGCTGCGCCGAGTGGACGTTAGAGCATGATCCGGAAAAGTGGGTGCCGGTTTTCCGAAAAGATCATGCTCCAACAAAGATCTGGAGTGCGATGATGATTCAGCTTAAAGCCATCGCGCTCCAGCCTAAACCAAACTCAAGGAATCAACGACAACAGGATTAGCTTTGATGGTTTCGAAAGACGTCCGGGGGTTTTTCCACGTTAATGTCAACTGCACGGACTTCGCGCAGTCGCTCTCCTTCTACGAGCTCGTAGGATTTGAAAAGATTTTGGATTTCGATGATGCGTCGGGTCCGGTTCGGTCTTTTGGACAAGCTGGTTTGGGACCGGTTCTCGGCCTTCCTGACGATTGTGACGGTCGGGCCGCCCTTCTTGCTCTCTCGGGCGAAAGCGGCTCGACACGTCTCGACCTGATCGAGTGGAAACAGCCGAAGCTATC
>DATMQV010000351.1:0-6257 GCA_035566615.1 Xanthobacteraceae bacterium | reverse complement strand
GCTCGGCGCCGTCCGGATTGTGGCTTGGAGCAAGACGCGAAGGCGATTGCACAAGCCCCGCCAGCATTGCGGCTTCAGCGAGCGTCAGGTGGCGCGCCGACTTGCCGAAATAACGTTGCGCGGCGCCTTCGACGCCGTAGGCGCCGGCGCCGAAATAGACGCGGTTCAGATAGAGTTCGAGGATTTGCGCCTTGGTGAATTTATGTTCGAGCCATAGCGCGAGCACCACCTCCTGCGCCTTGCGCGTGACCGTGCGCTCCTGCGTCAGGAAAAGATTCTTCGCGAGTTGCTGAGTGATGGTCGAGCCGCCTTGCGAGGCACCCCGGCGCAGCACGTCGGCGGCCAGCGCGCGCATGATGCCGAGCGGATCGACGCCGCGGTGCGAATAGAAGCGGCGGTCCTCGATCGCGATAAAGGCTTTCGGCACATAGTCAGGCAGTTCGCGCAAGGGTATTGCGGCGCCGCCCATGTCGCCGCGGGTTGCGAGCGTCGCGCCGTTGGCGCCGACGATCAGAACCGAAGGCGGCCGCTTGGGAATTTCGAGCGACTGGATCGGCGGCAAATGGGCGCCGATCCAGATCACGATGCCGATGGCGCAAATGACGCCCCACAGGGCCAGCACGGCTCCCCAATAGAACAAACGCCCGATGCGGGAGCGGCCTTTGCCGCGGCCGCCGGCGCGGGCCTTTTTCTTTTTCCGCCGAGGCGACGCTTCGCTGCGCGGGCGGCGGCTTGTGTCGCGCGCCTTTCTCGGCAGGCCGCCGACGCGGTCTTCCGGGCTTATGCGAAAATCGAAACCTTCGGCGGCGCCGGTGCGCTCGCGGCCGTTTCGCCAGGCCATGTCCCGTCCCCGCGCGCGTCCCTGGCGCGTCACGAGGACCGTAGACTGTGCGCTTTAAGGGGCAGTTACTGGCCGCCGTAATTGAATTTGCGAACGATTCACCAAAATGCGCGTGGCGGCTTGTTCTAGGCAGATTTGGCTTCGCTACTCGGCGTGGTGAACAAGGCGAGCAGCGGACGCTTGATCGCCGCCTGGCGGGTCGGCGTGGTGATTTTGGCGCCAAGCAGGTCAGTGACATAGAACACGTCGACCACCCGTTCGCCGAAGGTGGCGACATGGGCCGAAGCGATATTCAGGTTCAGCTTCGACAGCGTCGTCGTCAGTTCGTAGAGGAGACCCGGCCGGTCGAGGCCGGTCACCTCGACCACCGTATGACGCTGCGACCATTGGTTATTGATGGTCACCTCCGGCTCGATGACGAAGGCTCTCAGGCGGCCTTTTGGCGGAGCGCGCTTGGGCAGCACCTCGGGCAGCTTGATCAGTCCCTGCACCGCCTTCTCGACGGTCTCGGCGATGCGGGCGGCGCGGCGTTCTTCGTCTTCGTCCAGCTCGAACTCGCGCGAGATGGCGATGGTATCGAGGGCGATGCCGTTGGTGGTGGTGTAGATCTGCGCATCGACAATGTTGCCGCCGGCGACCGCGCAGGCTCCGGCGATGATCGACAACAGCCACGGATGGTCGGGCGCGTAGACGGTGAGCTCGGTCACGCCGCGCGTCGCATCGAAGCCGACACGCGTGGAGAGCCGCTTGCCCGCTTCTTCGCTCGCGCGCACGAAGCGGGCATGCGCGAGCTTGTGGGGGAGATCGACCTTGAGCCAATAGGCCGGATAGTGGCGCGCCACATAGGCGTCGAGAACGTCGGTCGGCCAGTCCTTGATATTGTCGCGGAATTCGGCCTTGGCGGCGGCGACGCGCTCGCCGCGATTGACCTCGGAGAAACCGCCGGTGAGCACCGGCTCGGTCTCGTAATAGAGCGTGCGAATGAGCTGCGACTTCCAGCCGTTCCACACGCCGGGCCCGACCGCACGGATATCGGCGGTGGTCAGGATGGTCAGAAGCTTCATTCGCTCCAGCGACTGCACGACGGCGGCGAAATTCTCGATGGTCTTGCGGTCGGACAGATCGCGCGACTGCGCCACCGTCGACATGACAAGATGCACCTCGACCAGCCAGGCGACGAGCTCCGTCTCACCGGTATTGAAGCCAAGCCGCGGGCAAAGCCGCCGCGCGATGCGCGCGCCGGCGATCGAGTGGTCCTCGACGCGACCCTTGGCGATGTCGTGCAGGAATAGCGCCACGTACAGCACCTTGCGGTGCTCCGGCTGAATGGTCCGCATCAATTCGCTGGCGAGCGCGACATCCGGACTGCCGCCATGCTCGATCTCGTTGAGGACGCCGATGCAGCGCAGGAGGTGCTCGTCCACCGTATAGTGGTGGTACATGTTGAACTGCATCATCGCGACGATGCGGCCGAAGGCGCGGACGAATTCGCCGAGCACGCCGGCTTCGTTCATGCGCCGAAGCACGGTCTCGGCCTCGTTCTTGGAGGTCAGAATCTCCAGGAACAAGCGGTTCGCCTCCTCGTCGACGCGCACGTCGGCATCGATCGATTTGAGCGAGCGGGTAGCGGCGCGCATCGCCTCGGGATGAATCGCGAGATTGTATTTCTGCGCCAAATAGAACAGTCGGATCAGATTCACCGGGTCGCGCTTGAACACGTTGGGGCGCGCGAGCGTGAGGCGGTTGTTCTCTATGATGAAATCTTCGGTTTCGGTGATCGTCCGCCGGCTGCGCGCCGGGCGCAATCGCGCGATCACGCGGCTGAGCACCGGCGCGGGCTTGGCCTGCCGTTCTTCCAGGCCGGCGCACAGAATGGCGGTGAGATCGCCGACATGCTTCGCGGTCAGAAAGTAATGCTTCATGAAGCGTTCGACGTCTTTCAGCCCGGGATGCTCGGTGTAGCCAAGCCGCACCGCGATATCGCGCTGAATGTCGAATGACAACCGCTCCTCGGCGCGGCCGGCCAGGAAATGCATGTTGCAGCGCACCGACCAGAGAAAATCCTCGCAGCGGCGGAACATGTTGAATTCGTCGCGATCGAACACCTCGCGGTCGATCAATTCCTCCGGCTCGCGCACGCGATAGACATATTTGGCGATCCAGAACAGCGTGTGCAGGTCGCGCAGGCCGCCTTTGCCGTCTTTGACGTTGGGCTCGACCAGATAACGCGATTGGCCGGCCCGGCGATGGCGCTCCTCGCGTTCGGCGAGCTTGGCGGCGACGAAGTCCGCTGCGGTGCCCTGCACCACTTCCTTTTCGAAGCGTGCGGTCAATTCACTGTAGAGCGCGGCATCGCCCAAAAGGTGCCGCGACTCGAGCAGCGCCGTGCGGATGGTCATGTCGGCCTTGGCCTGGCGGATGCATTCGCTGACCGAGCGGGTGGCGTGCCCGACCTTCTGCCCCATGTCCCACAGGCAATAGAGCAACGCTTCGGCGACTGATTCGCCCCAAGCGGTCTGCTTATAGGGCAGCACGAACAACAGATCGATGTCGGAGCCCGGCGCCAACAAGCCTCGCCCGTAGCCGCCGGTGGCGATCACGGCCATGCGTTCCGCTTGCGAGTGGATCTGCGGCGGATAAAGCGCGCTGACCACGAATTCGAACAGGATGCGGATGATTTCATCCTGGGTCTGGCAGAGCCGCTCGGCGCAGCGGCGGCCGTGGCGGTCCTTCAGAAGCAATTCCTCGGCGCGCGCGCGCGCCTCCAGCAGCGCAGTCTTGAGGCGGCGCGCCACCGCAGCGCGCAATTCGCGCTCGCGCCCGGCATGGGTTTCGGCAAGGGCTTTGAGGTCGGCGACGATGGCCGCGCTGTCGATCAATTCGGCGGGGACGCGCGGCGCCCGTTGGATATCAAGCATCATTCGGCACTGTCATAACTGAGCCATGCTGCGCTGTCATGGGCCCCGCTTTGCCGCCGCTTGGCCACAGGAAGATGTTGCGGAGCAATACGGTCTGCCAGGGGCGGCAATGACAGGAGTAAGGTACCTGTGCCGTCAGAGGCAGGCTATCGTGTGCTAGCATGCCGTTTTTCGGCAATGGTTTAAGATCAATAGGTTAGCCAACGCCGCGTTGGCCTTCTGTACGCGCGTTTGCCACTTTGGTCGCAGCTTCGAGCTTGTCGATGGCTTGGCGCGCTAGCTTCTTCTGTTCACGGCGCTGGGTGTAACGCATAGCCTCGCGCCATGTCTTGTGGCCGGTGATAGCCATGATCTATTGCACGGTACAGTCCGCCTCGGCGAGGGCGATCGCGGCGTTCTTGCGAAGGCCATGGGCAGTGTATTCCTTCGCGCCGATCTGCGCGGTCGCATCCTGGATCATATTGCCGAGCGAATTGGCACTGTATCCGGACCGCTGTTTCGTGGTCAGGATGTATTCCGACCTGCGTGGGGCGGTATCGAGAGCGGCTTTCAGTCGAGACTGACAGGGGATCCAAAGCCGCACGTCGGTCTTTTCTTGGCGGACGGCAATGCCGGTGCCGTCGTATTGATCCCAACGCATGCCGGCCACGTCTCCGACCCGCTGGCCGGTATAGAGCAGGAGCAGCAAGGCAAGCTGTGCGTTCGGCTTCGGTCTGGCTTCGGCTTCAAACTTCTGGATCACGTGATCCGGCCATGGCTCGTGTGACCATGCTTGCCGATGCAGCTTCTGGATATCCGTCGTCGGGTTCGGACCGAGCTTCATCGCGAGGTTCTCTTTCGCGAACGTCCATAGCGTCGATAGGAGCATCACCGCCCCGTCGGCAGTGAAGGTTGCCGGCAGGAAGCGCGAGCGTATTTCGCGGACGTGCTCCTCGCGCAGGTCGGCGATCAGGGCTCGGCCGCACAGGCTCTTGATCTGATCCACCACGCGGCGGTATTGCCGCTTCGTGTTGCTCGACTTCGACGTGAAGGCTTCGCTGGCGAGCCACTTCTCGATCACGGCCCCGAGCGTATATGGCGCGAAGTGAACGTTGTCACGATGCCGATCTGACACCGCGCATTCCCGGCGCAGTTGGTCGTAACGCAATGAGAACTCGGTCGAGCCGGGAGCGCCGGGAAGTGGCCATCGCTGTCCCTTGTGCCGGAAGTAGTAGCGAACGCGGCCCGTCCGATCGACAAATGAGTGGACGTATTGCAGACGCATCATTGCCATGTCAGTCCCTCAGGATCGCATCGAAGGTATTTGGTCGCCCTCCGACGCTATCATTGTCACTGCGATCCGGAAACTCGGCAAAGGCAGCATCCAAGGCGAGCCGATCCCAGACGCGGATGCCATCGATGATCTTGGGCGGCGGCAAACGACCGTCTTCTACAAGTTCGAGAAATTTCGATCTCGATACGTCGAGATAAGCGGCGGCGCGTTCCACCTTCATGGCGCGGGGCGGATACGCGAAGGCGTCTTGAAGTTTATGCCGAGACATTGATCACGCCGCGTCCGATGGCTGCTGCTCGGCGAGCAGCTCCGACAGCGTCTCGTCGTAAATGCGCGAAAAGGTTTCGCTGTAAGGGTACTGCCATGCCGCGTCGGCGCGAAGTTGGGCTTCGACGCGCGCGATGTCGGCAGCACGGCGGCGCGCTTCAGTTAAGACGCATGACCCTACATCGCGAAATGCCATGGGTGGCAGTATCCTTGGTACGCTGACGCCAGATACGAATCCCTCGAGAATCCTAGCGACGCCGCGCCCCGGCGTCTTGGGGGGTAAAGTTCCCGAAGGGCTGACATGGGCTGGCGAAGTGCGGCCACACACGCGCCGCACCACCGACTGCCCTTGGTTTCTGCCGGCAGCGGCGGCGCACGGAAACGGGGTCCGACCGGGTCACGCTGCGGAATACCGCGCTCGCTCAGAGCGCCGGTTGGGGGAGCTGATGGCGGCCACGCCAAAGGCTACGGGGGCGCGTCCCCAAAAGGGGCGCAAAGGCGTCAGCGGCGGGGTATCCGATACCCCGCCGCTGTGGCGTCCCCACACCCATGGGCGGCCAATGGCACGCTCTCACGGTGCAACGTCTTCGCAAGCGCATAAGCTGAAGCGCGATCGGCCAGCAAAAACCTTATTTTTCAATGGCGACCGCGTTCGGACCGAACGCGTGAGGCGCGCCGCTAACGGAGGAGACCGGCATCTGATAGCTCGGGGTTCTCATTACCCCGAGCGGCGCGTCCGCCGCGGCACATCGGATCAGGCTCGATAGCTTCGGGGTTTTCGTTACCCCGCAGCTCTCGCTTGTCCCGCTGATCGCCGCTTCCGGCGTGGCCGGTCATCGACGATGCGGATAGCAAAGCGCGTCTGAGGGTCGAAGAACCCGAGCTCGGGCGCTGAAGCCACGAAATGCTCACAGACGGCGACCCGAAGCTCCGAAGCCAGTGACCTGTTTGGATCCTT
>DATMQV010000350.1:0-26021 GCA_035566615.1 Xanthobacteraceae bacterium | reverse complement strand
TCTGCGGGCGTCGCGTCCGCGCAGCCGAAACGGCACGTGGCGCGCGTCGCTGCGCCTTATGCGCAAACGCAGGCACCGTACGCGGATTCCTACTACAACCACGACTATTGGGCGGGCGTCGCTCCCGCCGGCCGGCCCGAGCCGCGCGACCCCCTCGCCGGTACCGTGTTCGAGGGCGTAGCGCCTTACTAAATTCTCCCAAACCGGTTTCGCTGAGGCCGGCGTCTCCCCTGTCGTTGCGTGCGTAGTGTGAGAAACGGCAGCCGATCCTCTGCGGCTGCCGTTTTTCACTGGTTGACGGTTGTTCCGTGCCGGGCGCTTGCCCGCGATCCAACGACAGCGCCGACGTCAGCTCGCTTCGCGCAGCTTCACCGCGCCTTCGAGATCGACCGAGACCAGTTGTGACACGCCGCGCTCGGCCATGGTGACGCCGTAGAGGCGGTTCATGCGCGCCATGGTGATCGGATTGTGGGTGATGATGACAAAACGCGTGTCGGTCGAGCGCGTCATCTCGTCGAGCAGGTCGCAGAAGCGCTCGACGTTATAGTCGTCGAGCGGGGCGTCCACTTCGTCCAGCACGCAGATCGGCGCCGGGTTGGTGAGAAACACGGCGAAGATCAGCGCCAGCGCGGTGAGCGCCTGCTCGCCGCCGGACAGGAGCGACAATGTCGCCGGTTTCTTGCCGGGCGGCTTGGCCAGAATTTCCAGGCCGGCTTCGAGCGGATCCTCGCTTTCGATCAGTTGTAGTTCGGCGGTGCCGCCGCCGAACAGTTCGGTGAACAGTTTCTGGAAATTGGCGTTCACGGTCGCGAAGGATGCGAGCAGCCGCTCGCGCGCTTCGCTGTTGAGGCTGCCGATGCCTTGCCGAAGCCGCCGGATCGCTTCGACCAGATCGTCGCGTTCGGCAATCAGCTTAGTGTGCTGGCCCTCGACCTCGTTGAGCTCCTGCTCGGCCAACAGATTGACCGAGCCCAGACGCTCGCGCTCGCGGCGGATGCGGTCGAGCTTGCCTTCGACCTCGGCGATCTCCAGCAGTTGCTCTTCGGGTTTCAGTTCGGCGATCTCGGCGGCGGCGGCCGGTTCGACGTCGAGCGAATCGCGGATTTCGTGCTCGATGTCGCCGAGCCGGCGGGCAGCGCCGTCGCGACGTTCTTCGGCGCGGGCGGCTTCCGTGCGCGCTTCGCCGACCGCTTCGAGGGCGGCGCGCGCGGCCTTGTCGGCGGCGGCGAGCGCGGTCTCGCCTTCCGCCAGGCGATCGGCGGCGGCGCGGCGGCCGGCCGTGGCCGTCTCGATTTCACCGATCAACGCTTGCCGCTGAGCGGCGAATTTCTCCGGCGCTTGGTCGAGCTCGGCGCGCTCGGTCGTTGCTTGTTCGGTGCGCTGGCCGATGGTTTCGATCTGTGCTGCAGCCTTGCTCTTGCGCTCGCTCCATTCGGCGCGTTCGCCGACGATCGCCTGTAGGCGACGGCTGGCGAGCTCGGCGTTGCGTGTGATCGTTTGTGCTTCGACGCGCACTTCGGCGAGCGCCGCGCGATCCTTTGCGACGTCCTCGTTGACCTGCGCGAGCCTCGTCTCGATCTCGGCAGCCGGCGGCAGCGCATTGAGCGCATTCTCCGCTTCCGCGCGCGCGGCGACTGCTTCGTCGCGGCCGGCGCAGGTGCGCTGCCGCGCCTCTTGCAGCGCCGAGACGCGTGCGGCGTTGCGGGAGATCTCGCGCTCGCCGGCAGCGTGTTCTTCGCGCGCGGCATCGGCGAGTTGCTGCGCCTCGCGCCAGCGTGCCCGCGCCTTGATCTCGGCGGCCGCGGCCGCCGCGCGCGCCGCTTCGGCGGCTTCGAGCGCGCGCACGTTATTCTCCATTTCGGTGCGCGCCGTCGTCAGTTCGGTCTCGATCGCAGCCAGCCGGCCGCGCTCGGCGAGCCGCCGCGCCGCGCCGGTCGGCGCGTGCGCCGCGGCGGCAAAGCCGTCCCAGCGCCAGTAGTCGCCTTCGCGCGTGACGAGCCGCTGACCCGGCTTGAGCAAGGCCGCCAGGCCTGGCCCGTCGCCGCGCTCGACAACGCCGATCTGCGCAAGCCGCCGCGCCAGCTCGGCCGGCGCCCGCACAAAGCCGGAAAGCGGTTGCGCGCCTGCGGGCAAAATCGGGTCTGCCGGATCGATCGCCGCGCCCGCCCAGCGCATCGGTGCTGACTGATCGACCGGCGCGTCCAGATCGTCGCCGAGTGCGGCGCCGAGCGCCTTTTCGTAGCCCTCCTGGACGCTGAGCGCGTCCATCACCGGCGGCCAGAGATTCTTGCTTTCGACCGCAAGAAGCTTGCTGATGGTTTTGGCTTCGGTCTCGAGCCGCTGCACGCGCCTTTCGGCGGCGGCGAGCGGCGTGCGCGCAGCCTCGATCTCGTCGCGCGCATGCGAATGTGCGGCCTCCGCGGCGCGCGCACCTCCTTCGGCGTCGCCCAGCGCCGCTTGCGCCTGCGCCAAAGCTGCAGCCAATGCCGCAAAATCCGGAGCGCCGCTGTCGGAAGCGGCGAGGCCCGCCTCGATATTGGCAAGCTCCGCCTCGAGCCGCGCGGCGCGCTGCTCGTGATCGTGCGCGGCGGTCTGCAGTTGATTGCGACGCGCCGTCAGATCGGCGAGCGCGCCGGTCAATTCGCCGAACGCTTTTTCGGAAGCCGCCAGCGCCACTTCCGCGCCGGCAAGGCGGTCGTTGACGCCGCTCAATTGCACCGCGCTCGCCTGCGCTTCGGTCTTGAGCGTCTCCTCCTCGGTGTCGAGCCGCCCCAGCGCGGCGGCGGCGTCGGCGGCGAGCGTGCGCTCGCGCTGCAAATCGCTGGCATATTGCGCGAGCCGACGATCGAGCTCGGCGATCCGCTCCTTCGCCAAGGCTTCCTCACGCTCGAGCGCGTCGCGAGCGACGAGCAGACGCTGCAAGGCCGCCGCGGCCCTGGCTTCGGCTTCGCGCAAGGCCGGGAGCTCGGCCGCGACTTCCGCTTGTCTGGTGGTGGCGATTGTTTGCTCGCTAGTGCGCTCGGCGACGACGCGGATGGCTTCGTCCTTGGTGCGCTCGGCCTCGGCGGTTTCGAGCTTGGCGGCGGTCCAGCGCAAATGCAGCAGCAACGCCTCCGTGCGCCGCACTTGGCTGGAGATATTGCGATAGCGCACGGCCTGCCGCGCCTGGGTCTTGAGCGACGCGACCTGGGCCGCGAGCTGTCCGATCACGTCTTCGACGCGCGCGAGATTGTGCTCGGCGGCCTTCAGCCGCAGCTCCGCCTCGTGCCGGCGCACATGGAGTCCGGAAATGCCGGCGGCTTCTTCGAGCAGGCGGCGGCGCTGATCCGGACGCGCTTGAATGATCTCGCCGATGCGTCCTTGATGCACCAGCGCCGGCGAGCGCGAGCCGGTCGAAGCGTCGGCGAACAGCACGTTGACGTCGCGCGCGCGCACTTCGCGGCCGTTGACCCGGAAGGTCGAGCCCTGCTCGCGCATGATCCGGCGTGAGACTTCTAAAGTGTCGTTTTCGTTGAAAGCGGCCGGCGCCTTGTGGTCGCCGTTGTCGATCACGACGCTGACTTCGGCGTGGTTGCGCGCAGGCCGTCCGCCGTTGCCGGAGAAAATCACGTCGTCCATCTCGGCGGCGCGCATCGCCTTGTGGGAGGCCTCGCCCATGACCCAGCGCACGGCTTCCACCAGATTGGATTTGCCGCAGCCATTCGGCCCGACCACGCCGGTCAGTCCGGGTTCGATATCGAAATCGGTCGGTTCAACGAAGGACTTGAATCCGATCAGACGCAGCCGCGTGAGCTTCATTCGCTTGTTTTGTCCATCTTGCCCGCTGCGGCCGGCGAAGGAATCCATCGGCGACTCAAGCCCTTGAGGGCTCAACCGAAGCGGTGCCGCATCGGCGCGGAGAATGAATCGTCATGCCGGCGAGCGCAACAGGGCCGCAGCGTTATCCAGACTTTCCGGCAAGGCCGCCCGGCCGCGGCTTTCGGCCGGCGGCTCGGGCGGCCGCCGGCAAAGCCGAAAAGCCCTTATCCATCCTTGAGATAGGGGTCGATCTCCTTGGCCAAGGCGTCGATCGTCTGGTCCCCGGTGAACTTCTTGCCGTTGATGAAAAAGGTCGGCGTGGAATTAACCCCGAGCTTCTCGGCAGCGCGATCGCGCACTTCCTGGATGCTATCCAGCACCTTCTGATTCGCCAGGCATTCGTCGAAGGTTTTCTGGGTGAAGCCGAATTGCTTGGCGATCTCGCGCAGCGGCTCGATCGGCTTTTCCACCATCCAGTCGCGCTGTTTGGCGAACAGCGTCTCGATTACCGGCATGAATTTGTCGTTGCCGGCGCAGCGCGCCAGCATGAAGCCGGCCGCCGCCAGCGCATCGAGCGGAAATTCGCGGAAGATGAAGCGCACCTTGCCGGTATCGATGTAGCGCTTCTGCAGTTCGGGAAAGGTATTCTCGGAAAAGTGCGCGCAGTGCGGGCAGGTCATCGAGGCGTATTCGATGATGGTCACTGGCGCCTTGTCGGAACCGAGCACGATATCGCCGTCCGGGCCGGTCTTGGCGAGATCCGCCGGGTCCGCCTGGCCGGCATCGGCTTTGGCGCGCCGCCAAGGCGGCGCCATAACGGCTCCAGCGGTGCCGGCGAGGACAAGGCCTGCGCTGGCCGAAAACAGGTGGCGACGGGTGAACGTCAAGGGAAACTCCTGATCCTTAATGCCCATGATGCAGCCGGAATGTGGCACCGGCGCGCCGTTCCGCCAAGGCCTAACGTTCGCGCCGGAGTAGTTGGCCGCAACGCCTTCGCGCACAAGAGCTATCCACCAATCAAGGGCGTTTGACCGCGGCACCGAGCCGCGCCAGCGCCGCCCGCAAGTCATCGTCCGTGATCTCGGGCAGGCTCGCGGCAAGCCGCGCCGCAGCCGCGGCGTCCGGCTTTCGCCCTGCCTTGCGCGACAGCCGCCGCAGCGGTGCTTGCCGGAATGCGATGCGCTCGATGGCGCGCCAGCCGAGGAAACGATTGACCCGTTCGCAGATCACCTGGGCGAGGTGCTGAATTTCGATTGCGGCGGGGCCTTCGACGCGGAGCACCAGAGTCCCAGGAGGCCGCATCCCGGTGTCGTCCCGGCGCGGCCATTGAATCTTGATCGGCTCGCTGACGGCAGCGATCTCAGCGCCGGCGATCTCCGGCCAGCGCGTGACGAGCTCCGCCGAAGCGAAGCCCTGCCGTGTAAAGGTATCGCCCACGACCTTGCCGAGGAGGTCACGCAACGGCCGGGCAACGGGGCGGGAGGGCTTGTTCATGGTGATGCGAACTGTCATCCAGGGACCATGACGGTAGCAGCCACGGCCACGCGCAAAAAGGCTTCCTCCACAGGCGTGGGGGACAAAAACAAGAAAGCCGCGGACTCAGGCGCCTTGCTCGCCTGGTACGATCGCCATCGCCGGACGCTGCCGTGGCGCGCGCAGAAAGGCGAACGCGCCGATCCGTACTGCGTCTGGCTTTCCGAAATCATGCTGCAACAAACAACGGTGCGGGCGGTCGCACCTTATTACGCGCGGTTCCTTGCGCGCTGGCCGGAAGTGCGCGCGCTTGCGGCGGCGCCGCTCGATGATGTGCTGAAAGCCTGGGCCGGGCTCGGCTACTACGCGCGCGCCCGCAATCTCCATGCCTGTGCGCGTGCGGTGGTCGAGCGCCACGGCGGCGCGTTCCCGGCGAACGAGGAAGAATTGCGCGCACTGCCCGGCATCGGCGATTACACGGCGGCCGCCATTGCGGCGATCGCCTTCGACCTGCCCGCAAGCCCGGTCGACGGCAATATCGAGCGCGTCGTCGCTCGGCTTTTCGCCGTCGAGGAGCCGCTGCCGTCCGCAAAGCCGAGGCTGCGGCAGCTTGCCCGCACGATCACGCCGCAAAAACGCGCCGGCGATTTTGCTCAGGCAATGATGGATCTGGGTGCGACCATTTGCTCGCCGAAGAGGCCGGCCTGCGCGCTCTGTCCCTGGAACGACAACTGCCCCGCTTTTGCGCGCGGTGACGCCGAAACATTCCCGCGCCGCGCGCCGAAACGCGAAGGCGCTTTACGGCGCGGCGCGGCTTTCGTCGTGCGCCGTGCGGACGGTTGCCTTCTAGTGCGCACGCGCCCGGCGAAGGGTTTGCTCGGCGGCATGACCGAGGTGCCAACCACAGCATGGTCGGCGGATTTCGATGAGAGCGAGGCGCTCGACAGCGCGCCAGTTTTTTCACCTCGCCCCGGCGGGGAGAGGGTGATCGAGTGGCGGCGCATGCCCGGCGTGGTGCGGCATGTCTTCACGCATTTCCCGCTTGAGCTTTCAGTCTATGTGTCGGACGTCGCCGCCGACACGCCGGCCCCGGACGGCGCGCGCTGGGCGAGGATTTCAGAGCTTAGCGGCGAAGCGCTGCCAAGCCTCATGCGCAAAGTGGTCGCACATGCATTCGACGAGTAGCCCGCATGAGCGAAAGCGATATGCGGAACGCAATTTGCGGAAGGAGCAGTTTGATTGAAGCGCTGCTCCCGGATGTCGCTTGCGCATTCGGGTCACGGCTTCAAGTCGTCGAGCTACTCCACGCCCATCTCCGCCCGCACGCGCGCGCGCAAGGTGTCGATGACCGTCAGTCCCTGCGGCGTCTCGACATGCCAGAAGGTCCAGCCGTTGCACGCTTCGAGACCCTGTGCCAATGCGCCGATACGGTGGATCGAGCCGACCGTTTCGCCGAGCGCGAGCGCTCCATCCGCGCGCACCAGCGCCTGATGCCGCTTCTTGGCGTCGACGAGCGTGATGCCTGGCACCACCAGCCCGCGCTCAACCAGCGCCGCAAACGGCACCCGCGGCGCCTCGCGCGCGGTCATGAAGGAGGCGAGCGCCGGCTCGGCCATCGGCTCGACCGCGGCGATGCGCTCTTCGGCCGCGGCCGCATATTCGGCCGCACGCTCGATGCCGACAAAGCGCCGCCGCAGCCGCCGCGCCACGGCGCCGGTCGTGCCGGTGCCGGAAAACGGGTCGAGCACCAGATCGTCCGGCCGCGACGCCGCGAGAATGATGCGCGCCAGCAGTGCCTCGGGCTTTTGCGTCGGGTGCAGCTTCTTGCCGTCGCCGCCTTTGAGCCGTTCCTCCCCGGTGCAGAGCGGAAAGAGCCAATCGGAGCGCATCTGGATGTCGTCGTTGCCGGCTTTCAGCGCCTCGTAATTGAACGTATAATTGCGTTTCGAGGCATCGCGCGCGGCCCAGATCAGGGTTTCGTGCGCGTTGGTGAAGCGCCGGCCGCGGAAGTTCGGCATCGGGTTCGATTTGCGCCAGACGATGTCGTTCAAGATCCAAAATCCGAGGTCCTGGAGGATCGTGCCGACGCGGAAAATGTTGTGATAAGAACCGATCACCCACAATGTCGCGCTCGGCTTCATCAGCCGGCGGCAGGCGGTGACCCAGGCTCGGGTGAAATCGTCGTAGGCGGCGAAGCTCGAGAATTTGTCCCATTCGTCGTCGACCGCATCGACGCGCGAATCGTCCGGACGCTTGAGATCGCCTTGGAGCTGAAGATTGTACGGCGGATCGGCAAAAACGAGATCGACCGAGGCCGCCGGCATTTTTGCCATTTCGGCAACGCAATCGCCGACCAGGATGCTGGGCGACGCGGCGGAGTCAAAACTCACGCGGGGCGTCCTGAGGGACGCCCCGCGACGCGACACAACCATGACTCAGAACTCTGAACACAGGCGACGCGAGATCGGCGACGCGGGACCTACAACCGACAATAAGGATGATGCCGTCCCAAGGTAAAAAACGACTTAATCAAAACGTCGTCTGACTAGGCAATAAATGCCGGGAAATATTTGGTTAATTCTGTCGCCTTGGTGACGTTCGCGATGATGGTAACATGCTGTGGCGTCGCCGCGGCGAAGTTCGGAAAAGCAAAAAGGTGTCAGCAGATATATGATCGCGTGACGCCGTGTTTCCTGCGCGCACGCGGCGAGCGCGCGGGGACTGAGACAGGGGCTTAAGCAAATCGGTGGGCTTGCGATGGAACAAACAAGCCGCATCGGGCGATGGATTTGCGAAGGAGAATGAGCAATGCGTACCGATGATTTTCGTCCCAGCGACAATGTCGAGGACAATCGCGAAGCGCGCGGCGGCATACCCGGCGGAGCCGGCGGCATCGGGATCGGCACAATCGTCATTGTCGGTCTGATCAGCTGGTATTTCGGTATCGATCCGAGCGTGCTGCTCAATGGAGCACAGATTCTCACCGGCGGCGGGACGAGCACCCAACAGAGCGGTACGGCGCCGCCCGTTACCACCGGCACGCCCAACGATCCGACCGGCAAGTTTGTCGCGCTGGTGCTCGGCGATACCGAAGACACGTGGAAGGAAATCTTCGCAGCTAGCGGTCGCACCTATCATCCGCCGCGGCTGCGTTTATTCAGCGGCGCCGAGCAGGGCGGATGCGGTCTGGCGCGCTCGGCCATGGGCCCGTTCTACTGCCCGAACGATCAGCGCGTCTATCTCGACACCGCGTTCTTCGACGATCTGCAGAGAAAATTCGGCGGCTGTGCCAACAGCAACGCCTGCAAATTCTCGGAGGCCTATGTGATCGCGCACGAGGTCGGCCACCACGTGCAGGACGAACTCGGCATTCTGCCGCGCGTGCGCCAGGAGCAGCAGGCTTCCGCCAGCAAGGCGCAGCAAAACGCGCTGCAGGTACGCGTCGAGCTCCAGGCTGATTGCCTCGCCGGCATCTGGGCGAACCGTGCGCAGCGAAAGCACAATTTCCTCGATCCGGGCGATGTCGACCAGGCGCTGCAGACCGCGACCGCCATCGGCGACGACCGCCTGCAAAGAGAAACGCAAGGATATGTCGTGCCCGACGCTTTCACCCATGGAACTTCGGAACAGCGCAAGCGCTGGTTCATGCGGGGATTGAAGGAAGGCGATATCGCCGCCTGCAACACTTTCGCGGCGAACCCGCTTTAGTGCTATTATTTGCGATTGTTCCCGCGTAGGCGGGAATCCAGAAGGCACGCTTACGTCCCGCCGTCGCCGGACGAGCGGGTGTCTGGTCGCGTAAGGTTTATCCATGCCAGGGATCGACGACAGCAAACAATTCGTGCCGCTCAAGATCGCGGTGCTGACCGTTTCCGACTCGCGCAACCTCAAGGACGACAAATCCGGCGCGCTCTTGGTGCAGCGGATCGGCGCGGCGGGCCATCTCGTTGCCGAGCGCAGCATCGTGCCGGACGATATCGAGGCCATTCGCGCCCGCGTCAAAGCCTGGATCGCCGATCCGGTGATCGACGTGATCATCACCACCGGCGGCACCGGCTTCACCGGCCGCGACGTCACGCCGGAAGCGGTCGAGCCGCTGTTTGAGAAAAAGATGGACGCTTTCTCGGCGCTGTTCCTGGTGGTCAGCTTTCAGAAGATCGGCACGTCGGCGGTCCAGTCGCGCGCCACTGCCGGCGTCGCCGGCGGCACTTACATTTTTTGTTTGCCGGGCTCGCCCAGCGCCTGCCGCGACGCCTGGGACGAAATCCTGGTGCATCAGCTCGACTATCGCTACGGGCCGTGCAACTTCGTCGAGATCATGCCGCGGCTCGACGAGCATTTGCAGCGCGAGAAGGCCAAAGGGGCGACGGTTTAGCTCGACGCAGTCATTCCGGGACGCGGGCAAAGCCCGCGGGCTCGGTATCCATAACCACGATTGCCAGAGACGTTACTGTGAAGTCCGGCGACCGTTCTGCGACGTCTGCGACTATGGATTCCGGGCTCGCACCGTCGGTGCGCCCCGGATGACGAGCCTCCTACAACTCCAAATCCCAGTGCTCGCTCACGACCGGGCGGCCCCAGCTCTCGTGCTGCTCCGAGCGCATCAATTTGAATCCGGCTTGCTGATAGATGTGGCGCGCGGCGGTGAGCACGCTGTGCGTCCATAGCGTCATCTTGCGGTAGCCGGCGTCGCGCGCGAAGCGGACGCATTCGTCGGTGAGGTGGCGGCCGAGCCCGAGCCCGCGCGCTTTCGGATCGACCAGCAGCAGACGGATGCGCGCGACGGCCTCGGAATCCTTCGCCAGCATGATCGAGCCGACATTCTCGCCGTCCATCTCCGCGATCCAGCAGCGTTCGCGCTTATCGTCGAATTTGTTGACGAAGTCGGCGACGATTTGCGCGCACACGCCTTCGAACGGCGCCGCCCAGCCATATTCCTGCGCGTAGAGCTCGGCATGACGTCTGACGATCCAGCCGAAATCGCCGTGCCGCGGCGGGCGCAGCCTATAGCGGCGCAGCGGCGGCGAATTCTCCGGCGGCGCGGCGTCCAATAATTCTTCGATTGTTGCCATCGCCGCGATCAGCCGCGCCGCGTCGGCGGGCGACAGCCGGCCAAGCATTTCGGCGGTGGCGTGCTGCGAGCGCCGATCGAGCGGCACAAACGCTTTTCGCCCGCGCGCCGTCAGCGCGAGATGGCTTTGCCGGGCGTCGCTCGCCGAGGCTTTGCGCACGATCAGCCCGCGCTTTTCGAAGCTGCGAAGCGTGCGGCTCAAATAGCCGGCGTCGAGATCGAGCGCGCGGCCGATATCGGTTGCGGTCGGCGCGCCGCCTTTGAAAATCTCGTAAAGGACGCGTGCTTCGGCAAGCGAGTAGGGACTGCCGAGATAGGTCTTGCGCAGCACGCCGAGCTGGCGCGTGTAGAAGCGATTGAAGCGCCGCACCCGGGCGATGCGATCGGGGCTTACCCGATCCTCCGCCCGATCCTTCTCGTGATCTTTGGCGGCGGCCCGTTCGTTACGCGGGCGTTCGCCTGCGCGGCTTCGCTCCATGATTCTTCGATCTGTGCTTCCCGGCATCGGAGCAGCCTTGGACTAATACTTGACTATGTCAAGTATTAGTCCGGAATGCCCGGGTCGAGAATCTTGCAAGGCGGCGCCGGCCGATGCGGCGGAGAAGATCGCTTTCCGGATCGGCCGCGTGCTCCGAATGGCCGCCGGTCTGGTGATAGAAATCCGCCGCGATGACGAGGCCTTGCTCCGGCAGAAGCCGTGTGCCGACGGCGCTGGCAAGGAGCGCCATCGCTTCGCGCAACGCCGATTGCGCCGGTCGTGCTTGCCGGAACACGGCAGCGTGAAAGTCGCGCACAGGGCGCTCGACGAAACTGCGCATTTCCGCGATCCAGGGAGTGTCGAGCACGATCCCCGGCTGCAAGAACAGAAGCCACGGCGCGCGCGCAGCATCCGCGGCCGCTTGCAGGCGGCGGCCGAGCGGCTCGTCGCCGGCGAGAAGCTTGCAGCCGGCGATATCCGCGACCGCCGGCGTGTCGTCGCGCGAACCGGCGTCGGCGATCAGTACTTCCGTGATGAGGCCCGAGGTCGCGCCCGGCACCAGGGCGGCGAGCGTCCGCACCAACGGCCGTTCCGAATCGCGGGTCGCGATGATCACACTCAGCATTCGCTACCGATCGCGCCCGGGCAGTGCTTGGTCGGGAAGTCCAGCGCGAGCTTTACGGCGCTTGCCGGCGCTTTCCAATCTTTTCCGCATCCTCACGGTAAGTTGTTCTTGTTTTGTTCTGAGCGTGGCGCTACCTTACCGCCATGACCCGATCGTCCGTATTGAGACGCCCGCCGGCGCCGCTGCCCTCAGCGCCGGCGGGCGAGGCAGGAGCCGCCGTCGAGCGCGACCGCCGCCGCGGCCGCGGCGCCCATTCGAATGCGTCCGGCCGCTATGAGCCGCTCGCGCGCGTCGTCTTCGACGACGGCTGGGAAAAGATCGAGGACCTGCCGCCGTTCAAGACGACAGTGACGGTCGATGCCACCCGCAAGATCATCACCCGAAACGAATCGCCCGACATTTCCTTCGACCGCTCGATCAATCCGTATCGCGGCTGCGAGCACGGCTGCGTCTATTGCTTCGCGCGGCCGACACACGCCTTTCTCGGGCTCTCGCCGGGGCTCGATTTCGAATCGAAGCTGTTCATGAAGCCGAGCGCTCCGGAATTGTTGGAGCGCGAATTGTCGGCGCCGGGTTATGTGCCGAAAGTCATCGCCATCGGCACCAACACCGATCCGTATCAACCGATCGAACGGCGCCATCAGATCATGCGCCGCATCCTAGAAGTGCTGGAACGCTCAGGCCATCCGGTCGGTATCGTCACCAAGTCGGCGCTGGTGCTGCGCGACCTCGATATTCTCGCCCGCATGGCCAAGCGCGATCTGGTCAAGGTGGCGATTTCAGTGACGACGCTCGATGTAAAACTCGCGCGCACCATGGAGCCGCGCGCCTCAACGCCGCCGCGGCGGCTCGAAGCTTTGCGGCAATTGGTCAAGGCCGGAGTCCCGGCTTCGACGCTGGTGGCGCCGGTGATCCCGGCGCTCAACGATGCCGAGATCGAGCGCATCCTCGATGCGGTCGCGGCAACCGGCGTGCGGCACGCGGGCTATGTGCTCCTTCGCCTGCCGCTCGAAGTGCGCGATCTGTTTCGCGAATGGCTGGTGGCGAATTTCCCGGACCGCTATCGGCACGTCTTCAAGCTCATCCGCGATATGCGCGCAGGCAAGGATTACGACTCGACGTTCGGCACGCGCATGACCGGTAAAGGCCCGATCGCCTGGATGATCGGCCGCCGCTTCGAAATTGCCTGCGAGCGCCTCGGTTTCAATGTAACGAGCGTCAAGACCACCACCGAGCATTTCCGGCCGCCGCTGCCGAGCGCCGAACAGCTGAGCCTTTTCGGCTAATCCCCGCAATTCTCCCGGCGTATCTCGTGTGCGTTGCGGACGCCGCCGCGCCGTGGTCAACATGGCGGCATGAGTCGCACCGCAAAAGCCGCGCGCCTGCCGCTGGACGAGGAAATTCTGCGGCCGACCTTCCGCCGCGAACGCGCCGCGCTCAAGCGCGGCGTCTGGCCGGTCGCAGGCTGCGATGAGGCCGGCCGCGGTCCGCTCGCCGGGCCGGTCGTTGCCGCCGCGGTCATTCTCGACCCGGACAATGTGCCGCGCGGGCTCGACGATTCAAAGAGGCTCACGCCGGAGCGGCGCGAGGTGCTGTACGAGCGCATCTGCGCGCGCGCGCAGGTGGCGGTCGCGCTGGCGCCGCCGTGGCGCATCGATCGCGATAACATCTTGCGCGCTTCGCTGTGGGCACTGGCGCGTGCGGTCGCTTCGCTCCCGGTCAAGCCGCAGCTTGTCTTTGTCGACGGCCGCGACCGCATCAATGCCGGTTGCGATTGTCAGGCGGTCATCGGCGGCGACGGTCTGGTCGCCTCGATCGCCGCCGCATCGATCGTCGCCAAGGTGACGCGCGACCGTCTGATGACGCGGCTCGGCGCCGCGCATCCGGGTTACGGTTTCGAACGCCATATGGGCTACAGCGTGCCCGAGCATTTCGCCGCACTCGACCGGCTCGGCCCAACCGTTCATCACCGCCGTTCGTTCTCGCCGGTCGCTGGTGCGCTCGGCCTTCTCGACGACGAGCCCGACGATCTCGCCGCTGCCGTTTTGCCGCTATAGTGAGCCGGACTTATGCACAACGCTCTAAGCGTTTGCTGCATGTCGTTATTCTGGCGCCGGCGGAAGGCCGGAGCCCGCAATCGGTAGCCGCCGTTTTGCGGTTTGCCTTCGGTAGTTCGTAGTGTGAGCATTGGGGTTCAAGGATTGCGGCCCTCGCTCGCTACGCACACTCTGGCGGAATGACCTAAGGCTCGATGTTTTACGTCCCCCTTTACATCGAAGCGTTGCGCTCGCGTCCGCGGCTGGTTTTCTGGCTTGCGGTCCTCGCGCAGGCGGCGCTGTGGGTGGCGGTACCGACGCTGTTCTATGCCGCGCCGCCCGGCGATCTCGCGCATTTGCTCGCTGTCGCGCACGATCCGCCGCTTCGCCCGGATGTCGGCCCGCCGCTTGCTTATTGGCTCGCGGACTTCGCGTTCCGCACCGCCGGGATGTTCGGCATCTATCTGTTGTCGCAGGCGTGCGTGGTCGTGGCCTTTTGGTGCGTCTTTGCGCTCGGCCGCGCGATGGTCGGCCCGACCCACGCGGTCATGGCCGTTCTGCTGATGGTCGGGATCTTCACGTTCGGCGTGCCGACACCGGAATTCGGGCCGGCGATCATCGCCATGCCGCTTTGGGCGGCCACTGTGTTGTTCTATTGGCGCGCGGTGACGGAAAAGCGCCGGGCCTATTTGTATGCGTTCGCAGCCGCGGCGGCCGGTCTTTTGATCGCCACGGCATACGCGCTCATTTTCATGGCCGTGCTGATCCTGTTCACGATCGCGAGCCGGCGCGGTCGCGCGGCGGCGCAGACGTTCGAAGCCTGGATCGCCTGGGCAATTGTCGCCGGAATGGTCTATGTGCACTTCGAATTTCTCGAGCGTGCCGGTTTCGCCTTGAAGCCGACGCTCGAGCGGCTGCGCATCGCGGGCGCCGCCGCCGGCAACACGGGAGCTTGGTTCAAGCTCGTCGGCCTGCTTCTGCTCGCGCATGCCGGCCTGATCGTGCTTGTTGCGCTCGCTTTCGGATGGCCGCGCAGAGGCTCCGCACCGGCGCCGGCGATTGCCCGGGCGCCGGTGACGCCATCGACGCTGAACTTTGTGAAGATCTTCGCCTTCGGCCCTGTCCTGCTGACGACGATCGTCGCCGTGCTCGTGGGCTTTCGTCTGCCGATCGCCGACGCGGCGCCGCTTCTCCTCCTCTCCGGTGTCGCCGTCGTGGTCTTTGCCGGCAATAGCATCGATCTGCACCACCAACGCATTCTCGGCATGGCCTGGGCCGCGCTGTTGGTCGCGCCCGCTGTTCTGGCGCCGATCGCGATCGTGGTCTTGCCTTGGGCCACGGGCTCGGAGCTGAAAGTCGCGCAGCCCGCGACCGCCATGGGCAAGTTCTTCGCCGAGAGCTTTGCGCGCCGCACCGGCCGGCCCCTCACGATCGTCGGCGGCGATCAGCGCATCTCCGAGCTTGTAGCGGTCGGCGCGCCGAGCCGCCCGAACGTCTATTTCGACACCAATCCGGCGCCGGGATCGCGCATCAACGCCGATGCCGTTCGCGCCAGCGGTGCCGTGATCGTCTGGCCGAGCGCCGACACCAATCCGGCGCCGCCGCCGGATATCAAAGCGCGCTTTCCCGACCTCGTTCCCGAGGTGCCGCACGCGTTCGCGCGGCCGGTGCGCGGGCGGCTGCCCCCGTTATTGATCGGCTGGGGCGTGATCAGGCCGGCTGATGCTTCGGGCGCGGCGCGTTGATTTGGCAAAAGCTGCGGCCGTCAGCTCGCCAGCGCTTTTTTCAGTGCCAGGAAATCGCGCCAGGCGAGCCGTTTCTGCAGTGGGCTGCGCAGCAGGAAAGCGGGATGATAAGTTGGAAGTGCGCGGATCTCGCGGCGCCCGGTATCGAACTTGAACCAGCGCCCGCGCGTGCGCGTGATACCTTCCTTGGTGCCGAGCAGCGTCTGGGTCGAAGGCTGTCCGAGGCAAACCAGAATATCCGGATCGGCAAGCTCGATCTGCCGCAGCAGGAAAGGCAGGCAGATGGCGCTCTCAAGCGGCGTCGGCGTGCGGTTGCCGGGCGGGCGCCATGGCACGATGTTAGCGATATAGGCTTGCGTCCGGTCGAGCCCGATCGCCTGCATCATCAGGTCGAGCAATTTTCCCGAGCGGCCGACAAAGGGTAGGCCGGCGATGTCCTCGTCGCGGCCCGGCGCCTCGCCGACAAACATGATGCGCCCTTTCGGATTCCCGTCGGCAAAGACGAGCTGGGTCGCGGTCGTGCGCAACATGCAGCCCTCGAATGTCTGGAGCAGCTCGCGCAGTGCCTCCAGGCTTTCCGCGCCTTTCGCCGCCGCACGCGCCGACATGACCGCAGCCTCGGCGGACGGCGGCGCCACAGCGATCGCGGCTGGCGCACTTATGCTGCTCCCTCCTCCCTTGCGGGCGAGGGACGGGGAGGGGGGTACTTGCTCACCGGGAAACGCTTCGGCCGGGGAAGACGCGGCCGTCTTCGGTGCCGGCCGATCGAATTCATCCGCAAAGCGGTCGACCGCGTCGTCGCCGAGGAGCGCATCTACCCCGGCATCGCGATAGAAGGCGAGAAGCTCGCGCGCGTTTCTGTTCAGCGAAGTCATGGCCGCAGGTTATGGACGATCCCTTGCGTCTGTGCGAGGGAACAATGGAATACCCTCTTTCGCGCCGATTGTGGAGCAGGCCAATTCTGGAGCAGGCCAATTCTGGAGCAGGCTATGAGTGCAGCAGACCTTCCCGCCCGCGAAGCGATGGAGTTCGACGTGGTGATCGTGGGCGCCGGGCCGGCGGGCCTTGCGGCCGCGATCAAGCTCAAGCAGATCGCGCCGGACGTTTCGGTCGTGGTGGTGGAGAAGGGCTCGGAAGTCGGCGCGCATATTCTTTCCGGCGCGGTCATCGACCCGATCGGGCTCGATCGGCTGTTGCCGGAATGGCGCAACGACGAAGCGCCGGTACGCACTCCTGTGAGTTCCGACCGCTTCTATGTGCTGGGGCCCTCGGGCGCCGTGCGGCTGCCGAACTTTGCGATGCCGCCGCTGATGAACAATCACGGCAACTTCATCGTCTCGCTCGGCGACGTATGCCGCTACCTCGCGCAAAAGGCGGAAGCACTCGGCGTCGAGATCTATCCGGGCTTTGCCGCTGCCGAGCTCTTGTTCGAGGGCGATGCGGTGGCTGGCGTCGCGACGGGCGACATGGGTATCGGCAAGGACGGGCAGCAAAAATCCGGCTTCACGCGCGGCATGGAACTGCGCGCCAAATACACGCTGCTCGCCGAAGGCGCGCGCGGCAGTCTTTCGAAGACGCTGATCGCGCGCTTCGGGCTTGCGCAAGACCGCCAGCCGCAGAAATACGGGATCGGATTGAAGGAGCTGTGGCAGGTCACGCCGGAGAATTTCCAGAGCGGGCTTGTTCAGCACACCATGGGCTGGCCGCTCGGCAATAGCGTCGGCGGCGGCTCGTTCCTCTATCATTTCGGCGACCATCTGGTGTCGGTCGGTTTTGTCGTTCATCTCAACTACAACAATCCTTACCTCTCGCCGTTCGAAGAGTTTCAGCGTTTCAAGACTCATCCGCTGGTTCGCGACACTTTCACGGGCGGCAAACGCATTTGCTACGGCGCGCGCGCGCTCACCGAAGGCGGCTGGCAGTCGGTGCCTAAGCTCGTCTTCCCGGGCGGCGCGCTCATCGGCTGCGCCGCCGGGTTCATGAACCTGCCGCGCATCAAGGGCAGCCACAACGCCATGCTGTCCGGCATGATGGCGGCGGAGAATGTCGCCGCCGCGCTCGCCGCGGGCCGCGCGCATGACGAATTGTTGGACTACGAGGCGGCCTGGCGCTCGTCGCCGATCGGGCACGATCTCTGGCGGGTGCGCAACGCCAAGCCGTTATGGTCGAAGCTCGGAACCATCGCCGGCGTCGCGCTCGGCGGCTTCGACATGTGGACCAATGCGCTCGGCTTCTCGCTCATCGGCACGCTCGACCACGGCAAGCCGGATTTTGCCTCGCTCAAGCCGGCCGCCAAGTGCCGGCCGATCGCCTATCCGAAGCCGGACGGCACGCTCACCTTCGACCGGCTGTCGTCGGTTTATCTGTCCAACACCAATCACGAAGAGGATCAGCCGGTGCACCTCGTGGTGCACGATGCCGCCCTGCAGAAATCCTCCGAGCACGACGTTTATGCCGGGCCGTCGGCGCGCTATTGCCCCGCCGGCGTTTACGAATGGGTCGAGGAGGCGGGCAAACCGCGCTACGTGATCAACGCGCAAAATTGCGTCCACTGCAAAACCTGCGACATCAAAGATCCGAACCAGAACATCAACTGGGTGCCGCCCGAGGGTGGCGGCGGACCGAACTATCCAAATATGTGATCAGGCGACCGTCCCGGCGGGCTGGAACATTGGAACTGCCGCGATTTCGCCTCCCTTGCGGCCTAAGTGTCCTTGCAGGGGCATGGCAAAAGGATCATTCTCGCGCCCACGCGCGCTACGGGGTGCCGATTCCCTGTTTGCCCGACATTTTTCGATCGCCAGTGGACGATCCAGACTCGCCGATGGAGATATCGTGATCAACACGCTGCCGCTGCGCCACGCCGCCTTTGCCGGCGCCGCCATGCTGTTCGGGCTGCAATCCGCGCTCGCGACGGAAACACCGACGACACAGGACCTCGTGCATGCGACCGCCTCGGGCAGCTATCTCGCGGCCCGGCATGCCGGCACCGAGCGCGATTCGGCGACCGCGGCCGCTTATTACCTCAACGTGTTGAAGTCCGATCCGCGCAATGCGGAGCTGCTCAGCCGCGCCTTCCTCTCCGTGCTCACCGAAGGCGATATCGAGGAGGCCGGCCGCCTGGCCGATCGTCTGGTGCAGGTCGACCGCAGCGATCGGATCGCGCGGCTTGTGCTCGGCGTGCGCGCGCTCAAGCAGAAGCAATATGCGCTGGCACGGCAGAATTTCGCGCAATCGATCCGCGGTCCGGTCACCGATCTCACCGCCACCCTGCTCACGGCTTGGGCCTATGCCGGCGCCGGCGATTCGCATGCGGCAATCGACACGCTCGACCGGCTCTCCGGACCGGACTGGTACTCGATCTTCAAGGACATGCATGCCGCTTTGATCCTCGATCTCGCCAACAACAAAAAAGATGCCGCCAAGCGCTACGAGCGCGCCTACAAGGCGGACGCAGTCGCGGTGCGCAACGTCGAAGCCTATGGCCGCTTCCTCTCGCGCAATGGCAACAAGGACGAAGCGGTCAAGATCTACAGCGAGTTCGAAAAGACCGTTCCCAATCATCCGGTGATCGTGGAAGAGGCAAAGCAAGTCGCGGCCGGCGAGAAGCTGCCGCTGCTCGTCGACTCGGCGCAGGCCGGCGCCGCCGAGGCGCTGTACGGCCTCGGTTCCTCGATCGGCCGGCGCGGCGGCGAAGACCTCGCGCTGGTCTATCTGCATCTCGCGCTTTATCTCGAGCCCAACCATCAGATGGCGATGCTGTCGCTCGCCGATCTGTACGAGGCGCTCAAGAAGCCGGATCTGGCGATCAAGATCTACGACAAGATCCCGCAACCCTCGCCGCTGCATCGCAACGCCGAGATCCAGATTGCATCCGACCTCGACGCGCTGGAGCGCACCGACGAGGCCAAGAAGCGACTCGAAAAGCTCGTCGCCGATCATCCGAAGGACAATGAAGCGATCCTGGCGCTGGCTAATATCCTGCGCGGCCGCAAGCAATTCGCCGAATGCGCCGATGCCTACAGCAAGGCGATCGCCAACATTCCGACCCCCGAGAAGGCGAATTGGGTGGTGTTCTATTTCCGCGGCATTTGCTACGAGCGCTCCAAGCAATGGCCGCAGGCCGAAGCCGATCTGAAAAAGGCGCTGCAGCTTTATCCCGACCAGCCGTTGGTGCTGAACTATCTGGGCTATTCCTGGATCGACCAGGGCGTGCATCTCGACGAAGGCATGAACATGATCCGTCGCGCCGTCGAGCAGCGGCCCGACGACGGCTACATCGTCGACTCGCTCGGCTGGGCCAATTTCCGCATCGGCAACTACGACGAAGCGGTGAAGGATCTCGAGCGCGCCGTCGAGCTCAAGCCCGACGACCCGACGATCAACGATCACCTCGGCGACGCCTATTGGCGGGTCGGCCGTGTGCTGGAAGCGCGCTTCCAATGGACCCACGCGCGCGACCTGAAGCCCGAGCCGGAAGATCTGCCGAAGATCGAGGCCAAGCTCAAATCCGGGCTGCCCGATGACACCTCGTCCGCGGCCGATGCTGCCAAGACCAAGAAGGTCGGCAACGGCGGTTGAGACTTGTCTGCGCTCGTTCTCCTGGCCGACCACGCGCCAGCCAAAGTCAACTTGACGCTGCGCGTCTTGGCGCGCCGCGCTGACGGCTATCACGAGCTGGAAAGCCTGGTGGTGTTCGCCGATTTCGGCGACCGCTTGAGCTTTTCCCGTGGCGGCGATTTGGCGCTGACGGTGCACGGGTCGAGCGCGGCGGCGGCCGGCGAAGGCGATGACAATCTGGTGCAAAAGGCCGCGCGCGCGCTCGCGGCGCGGCGGCCGGGCACCGTGCTGGGTGCTTTCGACCTCGACAAAAGGCTGCCGGTCGCGGCTGGGCTCGGCGGCGGTTCGTCCGACGCGGCGGCGGCGTTGCGCCTTCTGGCCCAGGCGAACGGCATCGCGCGCGACGATGCGGATCTCTATGCGGCGGCGCGGGCCACCGGCGCCGATGTGCCGGTCTGCCTCGATCCGCGCCCGCGCATCATGTGCGGTATCGGCGAACGATTGTCGGTGCCGCTTGCGCTGCCGGCGCTGCCGGCGGTGCTAGTCAATCCGGGCGTGGCGCTGTCTACCAAGGCGGTCTTCGCCGGCTGGAAGGCTTCGTCGGCGGCTGCCCCGCCGCTCGACGACGCTGCGCTCGCAAAGCTCACGAGCGCGCCCGAACTGATGCGGCTTGTGGCCGGGCAGAGCAACGATCTGGAGCCGCCTGCCATCGCGCTGCAGCCGTCCGTCGCTGATGTGCTGGCGGCTTTGCGCGAACGTCCCGGCTGCGCGCTGGCGCGTATGTCCGGCTCGGGCGCGACCTGCTTTGGACTGTTCGGCACGGCCGATGAGGCGGCAGCGGCGGAAAAGGCTCTGTCCGTGAAGCAGCCCACGTGGTGGGTGAAGCCGACGACCTTCGGCGGGCGATGACACCGAGTGCAAAAAATCGAAATCGCGTTAAGTCAGCAGGCTCGCTCCGCTCGTCGCCGCGAAGGCGGGGACCCAGAAGGTCAGTCTCAAGCCTGACGCGTCGCACTGGATTCCCGCTTTCGCGGGGAATGAGCGGAAATAAGTCAGCTTCAACGCGTTGCGCGCTAATGCGTACGCGCGATGCAGAAGTCGACCGTTTCGGCCAGCGCCGACTTCATCTTCGAGTCGGGAAACAGCGCCAGCGCGTCGCGCGCGATGGCGCCGTAGTGGTGCGCGCGGCCGATCGTGTCTTCCAGTGCGCGGTGTTTGATCATCAGCCCGATGGCGTGTTCGAGATCGGCATCGGTCGCTTCGCCGCGCTCGAGCGTGCGCCGCCAGAACTCGCGTTCGGCATCACCGCCGCGGCGGAAGGCGAGCACGACCGGCAGCGTGATCTTTCCTTCGCGAAAATCGTCGCCGACATTCTTGCCGAGCTTGGCGGCGGCGCCGCCATAGTCAAGCACGTCGTCGACCAACTGGAAGGTGATGCCGAGATTCATGCCGAACGAGCGGCACGCGGCCTGCTCGGCCTTCTGCCGCGCGGATAGAACCGGCCCGACTTCACAGGCGGCCGCGAATAACTCGGCGGTCTTGGCGCGGATGACGGCGATGTATTCGTCCTCGGTGGTCGACGTATTCTTGGCGACCGCAAGCTGCATCACCTCGCCCTCGGCGATCACCGCCGCTGCCGACGAGAGAATTTCCAGCGCCTTGAGACTGCCGACTTCGACCATCATCTTGAACGCCTGGCCGAGCAGGAAATCGCCGACCAGCACGCTTGCCTCGTTGCCCCACAGCATGCGGGCGGCGAGCCGGCCGCGGCGAAGCTCGCTTTCGTCGACCACGTCGTCGTGTAGCAGTGTCGCCGTGTGCATGAACTCGACCGCGGCCGCGAGCTTGATGTGGCCGTCGCCGCCATAGCCGGTGAGCCGCGCCAGCGCCAAGGTCAGCATCGGCCGCAGCCGCTTGCCGCCCGAACTGATCAGGTGGTTGGCCACCTCGGGAATCATCGTCACTTCGGAGCCGGTGCGCGTCAGGATCACGCTGTTGACGCGTTCCATATCCGCGCTCACGAGGTCGACCAGCGGGTCGATCGATGGCTTTTCCGGACTTTCAAACGGGACGACGACAGCCACGCAATATTCTCCATGCAGGACGGGCGACAATAGAAACGGTATGGTGACGCGGCAAGTATACCGAGGGTCGCATGCGGCGCTTGGTTTGGTCCCGGCGGCGTCGATCGTGCTTTAAGGACGTGTCAAAGGGGCCAAGAAGGGCCAAGAGAGCTTATGTCAAGCGGCGTATCTGTTGCCGAAAATGTGATCGACGCTGACCATCAGGTGGCGATCTTGGTGCCTTGCTACAACGAACAGCATGCGGTCGCCAAGGTGGTCGCTGACTTTCGTGCGGCGCTGCCGGCGGCGGCGGTCTATGTCTACGACAACAATTCGACCGACAAGACCGTGGAGGTGGCGCGCAGCGCCGGCGCCATCGTGCGACGCGAAACCTATCAGGGCAAAGGTCACGTGGTGCGGCGGATGTTCAACGACATCGAAGCCGACATCTACGTCCTGGTCGACGGCGATGCCACCTACGATGCGGCGAGCGCGCCGGCCATGGTCGGCAAGCTCCTCGCCGAACGCCTCGACATGGTAGTGGCGACCCGCGTCGAGCGCGAGCAAGCTGCGTATCGCGTCGGCCACCGCGCTGGCAACCGCATCCTCACCGGCTTTGTCGCGCACATGTTCGGCCAATCCTTCACCGACATCCTGTCAGGCTACCGTGTTTTCTCGCGGCGCTTCGTCAAATCCTTTCCGGTGCTGTCCGGCGGTTTTGAAATCGAGACCGAGCTCACCGTGCATGCGCTCGAGCTGGAATTGCCGGTCGGCGAAGTTTCGACGCCTTATTATTCGCGCCCGCTCGGCTCCACCTCGAAACTTTCCACCTGGCGCGACGGCTGTCGCATTCTCTGGACGGTGTTGAAGCTTTATCGGGCCGAGCGGCCGTTGTCGCTGTTCGGCGCCTTCGGGATCGCGCTCGCCATCGTGTCGATCGGGCTCGCCATCCCGATCTTCATCACGTACGTGCAAGAAGGAATGGTGCCACGCTTTCCCACCGCAATCTTGTCGACCGGCCTCATGCTGCTTGCATTCCTGTCGATTGCGGTCGGCCTCATCCTCGATACAGTCACGCGCGGCCGCCGTGAGCTCAAGCTTCTTGCTTATCTCGCCTTGCGCGCGCCGGGCGAAGAGCGGCGGCGGAGCTGAACATGCGCGAGCTTGTGCGTACCAACGATGCGGTGCTGATCACGGCGATTGAGGCGTTGCTCAACGGCGCAGACATCAAGCACCTGGTGGTGGATCGCAATATGAGCGTGCTGGAAGGCTCGATCGGCATATTCCCTCGCCGCATTCTGGTCGCCGAGGAGGAGTTCGATGCAGCGCGGCAGCTTCTCGAAGAGGCGGGCTTCGCGGACGAGCTCCGGCCCGATGGGCGCTGAACACGCTCACGTGACGGAAGACGCCGTGCTGGGCGGCCGGCTTGTTCTGCGCCAGCCGCGCAAAGGCCATCGTGTCGGTCACGACGCAATTCTCCTTGCCGCCGGGTGTTCGGTGCGCGCGGGCGAGCGGCTGATCGAGCTCGGCGCCGGCGTCGGTGCGGCGGGGCTTGCGGTCGCTCGCCGCGTTGAGGACCTGACGCTGACCATGATCGAGATCGATCCGGCGTTGGCGGCGATGGCGCGCGACAACGCCGAGCGCAATGGACTCGCCGAACGCACGCACGTAGTTTGCCTCGACGTCGCAGCTTCGCCGGAAGCTTTCGCCGCCGCTGGCATCTCAGCGGAGGCGGCGGATCATGTGCTGATGAATCCGCCATTCAACGCCGCGCATAACCCGTCGCCGGATCGACGCCGCAGGCTTGCGCGTGTCGGCACGCTCGACACGCCGCGGCTTTGGGTCGAGACCGCCGCATGGCTTCTTCGCCCGGCCGGCGTTCTCACGCTGATCTGGCGGGCCGATGGACTCGATGCGCTGCTCGCCGCGCTTGCCGACGATTTCGGTGACATCGGGATTTTGCCGATCCATCCAAAGCCGGACGCGCCGGCGATTAGACTGCTGGTCCGCGCCGTCAAGCAAAGCCGCGCGCCGCTCGCGTTGTTGCCGGGCTTGGTGCTGACAAACGGCGATGGGCGGCCGACGCCGGCCGCGGAAGCGGTCTTGCGCGAGGGCGCGGTGCTCGCGTTGGCCGAGACCCAATAACCAATCCGCTTATTCCCCTAAGGGAGAGAAGCGGAAGGGGAATGTTGGAAGCGGTGGCGGTCGGGGTCAGATGCTGGCGGTGACCGATTCGCTCGGCACCGGCGCGGGCGGCAGTGGCGTGAATACCTTGGCCGGCCGGCGCAGCGGAAGATAGGAAACGCCGACGATGACGCTGATCAGCATAAGCAGGACGTAAATTTTCATTGCCCTTCCACCCACACGGACATTGCGGCAAGTAAGAGGCCGTGGGGTTAACAATCGATTACTTGAGCGTGAGCGAGTCGCATCCTATGTGGGAGCAATGACCGAGCCAGGGATCAATCGCCTGAAAGTCGGCGTCACGCGCGCCGCATCGGCGCTGCGGGAACTTGTTCCGCAGCGTTTCCGCCGTGATCGGCCCGTGGTTCCGGTGCTGCGGCTTGCGGGCGTGATCGGAATTTCCTCGGTGTTGCGACCGGGACTGGCGCTAGCCGGGGTCGCGCGGTCGCTCGATCGGCTGTTCGGCGTGCGCAACGCCGCCGCCGTGGCCCTGATCATCAACTCGCCCGGCGGTTCGCCCGCGCAGTCGCATCTGATCTTCCGCCGCATTCGCGATCTGGCGCAGGAAAATAGCCGCGAGGTCATCGCCTTTGTCGAGGATGCCGCCGCCTCAGGCGGCTATATGCTCGCCTGCGCCGCCGACGAAATCGTTGCCGATCCAAGTTCCGTCGTCGGCTCGATCGGCGTGGTCGGCGGCTCGTTCGGTTTCGACAAGCTGATCGCCAAGATCGGCGTCGAGCGCCGGCTCTATACCTCGGGCGAGCACAAGGCGATGCTCGATCCGTTCCTGCCTGAGGATCCGGATGACGTCGAACGGCTCAAGCACTTGCAGCGTGAAATCCACGACGATTTCATCGCGCTGGTGAAGTCGCGCCGCGCCGGCAAGCTCAATGGCCCCGAAGAAAGCCTCTTCTCCGGCGAGTATTGGACCGGCCGCCATGCGCTAAGTCTAGGGTTGGTCGACGCGATCGGCGATCTACGCTCAGTGCTGCGGGAACGCTTCGGCGACAAAGTCTATATGCCGCTGATCACGCCGGAGCGCGGCTTTCTCGGCCGCCGCGCTTTCGGTATCGGGCCCAACGCCTTGATGGGACTCCATGCCGCTCCCCTCGGCCTCGCGGACGACATGATTTCGGCGCTTGAAGCCCGTGCGCTATGGGCCCGCTACGGGCTTTAGTGCGCCCCCCGTTTTCGGGTACACTACCCGCGGGGGCGGCAAGCGTACGGAGATGACGATGCCGGTCTTCGCCTTCGCTTTCGGATTGGTGGGCACAGCCGTGATCCTGCGCTGGTGCCTTCGCGAGGTCAGGCGCGTCAACGCCGATCTCGAAACGCTGCGCGCGCGGGCCGAGCCGGTCGACCGCAAGACGATGCCGACGCTCAAGGCCGACCCGCGCACCGGCGAATACCGGCCGGGTTGATCGCAGGCTTGAGTCCTTCTCCGCTTATTCCCGCGTAGGCGGGAATCCAGTCTATTTTTCCCAAGCTTTCCTGGGTCCCCGCTTTCGCGGGGACGAGCGGCAGTGAACGCCCTTGACCGCGGGCGAGCGTTCCACCAACAACGTCCCGATGAATTCGACCGCAATCACCGATTTGCCGCCCTATATGCGGCCGGAACGTTCGTTCCAGGGCCTGATCCTGGCGCTGCAGCGCTATTGGGCCGATTGGGGCTGCGTTATTTTGCAGCCCTATGACATGGAGGTCGGCGCCGGCACGTTCCATCCGGCGACTACCCTGCGCGCGCTTGGGCCGAAGCCCTGGAACGCGGCTTACGTGCAGCCCTCGCGGCGGCCGAAGGACGGCCGTTACGGCGAGAACCCGAACCGCTTGCAGCACTATTACCAGCTGCAAGTGATCCTCAAGCCGTCGCCCGAAGACCTGCAGGAGCTTTATCTGAAATCGCTCTATGCGATCGGCATCGATCCGAAAATCCACGATATCCGCTTTGTCGAGGACGATTGGGAAAGCCCGACGCTCGGCGCCTGGGG
>DATMQV010000349.1:0-2334 GCA_035566615.1 Xanthobacteraceae bacterium | reverse complement strand
TCGATCTCGCACGGCGCTTCCAGGAGCTGATCCGCGTCCAAGGCGAAACCCTCGACAACTTGGCGGAGGGCGTGGCGGTGTTCGGCAGCGACGGCCGGCTGCGGCTCGCCAATTCCGCTTTCGGCCGCATGTGGCGCCTGTCGCCGCAGACCTTGAGCGAACGGCCGCATATCGAAACCGTGTCCGCCTTGTGCCAGCCGCTGCATGGCGACGACGTCATCTGGCGCGCGCTGCGCGACGCCGTGACCGCGATGGACAGCCGCGAACCGATATCAGGACGGCTTGAGCGGCGCGACGGTGCGGTGGTCGATTGCGCGACTGTGCCGCTGCCTGACGGCGCCACGCTCGTGACCTTCCACGACGTGACGGATTCGGTGAATGTCGAACGGGCGCTGCGCGAGCGCAACGAAGCCCTCGAAGAGGCCGACAAGATCAAGATCGATTTCGTCCATCACGTATCGTACGAATTGCGCTCGCCGCTCACCAACATCATCGGCTTCGTCCACCTTCTGGCCGATCCGGCCACCGGCCCGCTCGCGCCCAAGCAGCGCGAGTATCTCGACTACATCACGGTCTCGACCAATACGCTGCTCGCGCTGATCAACAACATCCTCGATCTCGCCACCATCGACGCCGGCCGCATGCAGCTCAACCTGGGTTCGGTCGACATCCGCCAGACCATGGCGGCCGCCGCCGAAGGCGTACAGGACCGCCTGGTGAGCTCGGGCCTTCTGCTCGATATCGTCGCTCCACCGGACATCGGCAGTTTCATTGCCGACGAGCGCCGCGTGCGCCAGATCCTGTTCAATCTGCTCGCCAATGCGGTGAGCTTCTCGCCGCCGGGCGGCACCGTGACGCTGCGCGCCGAGCGTCGCGCCGGCGCGCTGGTTTTCTCCGTCACCGATCACGGCCCGGGCATCCCCGCCGACGTGTTGGAGCGGGTGTTCGATTGGTTCGAAACCCACTCGCTCGGCTCGCATCACCGCGGCACCGGGATCGGGCTGTCGCTGGTGCGCTCGTTCGTCGAGCTGCACGGCGGAACCGTCGAGATCGCCTCGGTCGTGGGGGAGGGCACCACCGTGACGTGCGCTTTCCCGCTCGGCGAAGCTGTTAGAATGACCGCGGCTTAGGGCAAGAGGCTCTCAAAAGAGGCTCTGGAAAGGAGCCGTAAGCCCGAGGGGGGGCCACAAGTATGTCTTTCTTTCAGATTTTCGATCTGACCAACGAGTTCAACATTCTTCGCCTTATTTGCGGCTTGTTTCTGCTGCCGCATTTGTACGCCAAGGCCAGCGATCTGGAACTCACCTACAAGATCTACGACGATTTCAGGCTCTATCCGGTCAAAGCCTGGGTCTTTTCTTGTATGGCGATCGAGATCGTCTGCGCCATCGGCATGGTGTTTGCGATCTATACGCGCTATGTCGCCTCGCTGGAGGCGGTGTTTCTGTTCGTCGCCGCATGGGCAGTGTGGCGCCACAGCAAGGGGAAATGGCTGTGGCAAATCGGCGGGTTCGAATACTGCCTGTTCTGGGGGATTTGCTGCGTTGTCGTTGCGATGCACGGCTGAGCGGACATTGATGCGGGACTCGTTGGTGCGCCCGGTTGCGGCCGCGATGCGAAGCCGTTGACGAGCGCCGTTATGTTTCCGACTGCCACCGGCGGGACGAGCTTCACCATCACTTTGCCGGACGAAGAGGCGACGGCGCGCTTCGCCGCGGATGTCGCGGTCGCCCTCGAGCCCGGCGATCTGGTGACGCTGTCCGGCGATCTCGGCGCGGGCAAGACCACGTTCGCGCGCGCGCTCATCCGCTATCTCGCAAGCGACGAGGCGATCGAGGTGCCGAGCCCGACTTTCACGTTGCTGCAGAGCTACGAGCTGCCCCGTTTCCCGCTCGTGCATGCCGATTTCTACCGGCTGTCGGGCGCGGCCGAACTCGCCGAGCTCGGCTTCGAGGATCTGGCCGCCGGCACGGTGGTGCTCGTGGAGTGGCCCGATCGCGCCGCCGGCTTTCTGCCGCCTGACCGTATCGACATCACCTTCACGCTCGCGCCGCAGTTCGGGCCCGGCGTGCGCAACGCGCGGGTGATCGGCTACGGCGCGTTCGGCACGCGCGTTGAGCGGATCCCGCAAGTGCGCGCTTTTCTCGATCAGACCGGCTATCGCGATGTGCCGCGCCGCCGCATGGTCGGCGACGCCTCGACCCGCGTCTTCGAGCGGCTCGTGCTCGCCGACCACGCAGAGATACTGATGAATTCGCCGCGCCGGCCGGACGGGCCGCCGGTGCGCGACGGCAAGCCCTACAGCGCGATCGCGCATCTCGCCGAGGACATCGT
>DATMQV010000348.1:0-14090 GCA_035566615.1 Xanthobacteraceae bacterium | reverse complement strand
TCAGCTTTCCGGTCTTGGGGTCGAGCGCAATGACGGAATCGGTGTAGAGGTTGTCGCCCTCCCGCTCCGAGTTGACAAAGTCCTTGCCGGGATTGCCGGTGCCGTAGAACACCGTGTCGGTCTCGGCATCGTAGGTGCCCGGCATCCAGGCGCCGCCGCCGCCATATTTGCCGCTTTCACCCGGCCAGCTTGCCGGGTCTTGCTTGATCGTGTTGAATTCCCAGAGCTTCTTGCCGGTAGCGGCTTCGACGCCGAAGATCTTGCCCTGCGCCGCCAGCTCGCCGGCGGTGGAGCCGAAGGTCAGGATGTCGCCGGCCACGACCGGCGGCGAGGTGAAGTTGCAGCCGTGGCAGTTGGCGAAGTCGGTGAGCTGCACCTGCCACTTTTCCTTGCCGGTCTTCTGGTCGAGCGCGATGCCGCGCCCATCCACGGTGCCGATGAAGACCATGCCGTGGCCGACGGCAACGCCGCGGCTATAGGGTGAGAACAGAACTTTCTTGGTGATCGGATCGAGCTTCGGCTCGTAACTCCAGATTTGCTCGCCGGTTTTTCCGTCGAGCGCAGCCACTTTGTCTCCCGACGAGATCGAGTAGATCACGCCGTCGATGACGATCGGCGTTTCCTGCAGGCCCATGGTGATATCGCCACCGTGAGCGATCCAGGCAACCGAAAGCTTACCGACATTGTCCTTGTTGATCTGATCGAGCGGACTATATCGCCAGGCGTTGGCAGTCCGATTGTATTGCGGCCAGTTGTTCGGGTCTTCGGTGCCCGGATCGGCCGCGAGCGCGATACCCACAGTACTGAGCAGGCAGGCAACAGCCAAGCCCGCCGTCGACGACGCTTTGCGCATTGTTTCCTCCCGAATGTTTTGGATTTTGGATGCTTCGACTTACATGCTCACACAGGCTCCCTATTGCTCGACGCGGCCGCGGCATGCGCACGCAAGGGTGAGTGCACACTCAAATACCGCGAATCGTCGAGATGCCGCTGATACGCCGTCAGGCAATCAGCGGTACAGAACCGCAGGCGGAAATGCCGATGCAGAATGAGGCCGAACGATTTTCGGCAATGATCGCACCGCATCGGCTTCGAATGCGATGCACGTCGTCCCCGGCGTTGCAAAAGTAACTCCCCACGGTCCCGTCCGCAACGACTAACGCCAGAAATCGCGTGCGGGTTCCGCGGAGCAGCTATGTCAGAGCATGAGATTTTTTGATCGCGTCATGTCGCAGCGCGGTGCGAGCTCTTTGCCGCGATCCGCTTTTTTCTTTTCACCGGCGCGGTACTTAAGCCGCATCAGCGGCCCGAGCGTCTGCCGCATCGCAGCAACAAACGCGCGCGATTTTTTGCAACGCTTGGCGACGTCGGCGATCTCTGACACTAACGCGAGCGCGCCGAGCGGCGCGCCCGCGATTGTGTTGTTCTAAACCGTACCGCCGACCGCGAACGGAAGAACGCGCAGCCGTTTGCCGGTAACGGCGAAGACCGCGTTGGCGACGGCCGGCCCGACAGGCGCGACGCCCGGTTCGCCGACACCGGTCGGCGCCTCAGGCGACGGCACGATATGCACCTCGACCTTCGGCATCTCGTCGATGCGCAGCACCTGGTAGGCGTCGAAATTTGTTTGTTCGACCTGACCGTCTTTCAGCGTGATCGCGCCGTAGAGCGCCGCACCCAGGCCGAAGCCGATGCCGCCTTCCATCTGCGCCGTGATCACGTCCGGATTGATCGGCGTGCCGCAATCGACAGCGCAGACGACGCGGTCCACCTTGACCTTGCCGTTCGGCGCCACCGTCACTTCGGCGACCTGCGCGACGTAGGTGCCGAACGCCTCGGCGACGGCGATGCCGCGGCCCTTGCCTTTCGGCAACGGGTTGCCCCAGCCGGCGGCCTTGGCCGCAAGCTCCAACACGGCTTTGTGGCGCGGATGATGTTCGAGCATCGCCTGACGAAAGGCGAAAGGATCCTTGCCGGCCGCATACGCGATCTCATCGATGAAGGCTTCGGTCGCGTAGGCGGTGTGGGAACTGCCGACGACGCGCCACCATAATACCGGCACGCCGGTCTCGGTCGTGTTCAACTCGACCGACATGTTGGGCACGGCGTAGGGCAGATTGGCCGCGCCCTCGACGGAGGTGCCGTCGATGCCGTCCTTGACCATGACGGCAGCGAACGCTGTGCCGGCGATGATCGATTGGCCGACAATGCGATGCTGCCAGCCGACCAGTTGGCCGTTCTTGTCCAGCGCCGCTTCCAGCCGGTGGAGGTAGAGCGGGCGATAGAGCCCGCCGCGAATGTCATCTTCACGCGTCCACTGCAGCTTGACCGGGATGCCGTTGGCGCCGAGCGCCTTGGCGACCGAGACCGCCTCGACGATATAGTCGGAGCCCATGTTGGCGCGCCGGCCGAAGCTGCCGCCGGCGAGCAGCGTGTGGATCTTCACCTGTTCCGGCTTGAGCCCCGCGGTCGCCGCCGCGTTGGCCTGATCGACGGTCTGGAACTGGTCGCCACACCAGATCTCGCAACTGTCGGCGTCGAGTTTCACGACCGCATCGAGCGGCTCCATCGGCGCGTGCGCCAGATAGGGAAACTCGTAGGTCGCGGTAATGAGCTTGGCGGCCCCCTTGAGCGCCGCAGCCGCGTCGCCCTCCTTGCGGGCCGGCTTGCCGGGCTGTTCGGCGAGCCTGCGATATTCCGCCATGATCGCGGTGGTGCTGCGCTTTTCCGCCTTGCTGTCATCCCACTCGACCTTGAGCGCATCGCGGCCAAGCTTTGCCGCCCAGAAGCTCTTGGCCACAACGGCGACGCCGCGCGGCACTTGCAGCACCTCGACCACGCCGGGCACGGCCTTGGTCGCGGTTGGGTCGAATGATTTCGCGGTCGCACCGAACAGCGGCGGACGCTGCAGCACGGCGACCAGCATGTTCGGAAAAGTCACGTCGATGGTGAATTGCGCCGTGCCGTTGGTCTTTCCCGGAATATCGACGCGCGGCAATTTCTGGCCGATGAGCTTGAAGTCCTTGGGGTCCTTCAGCGCTACCTTGTCCGGCACCGGCTGGCTCGCCGCCTTGGCGGCCAAGTCGCCGAACGTCGCCTGGCGATTGCTCGGCGGATGACGAACCACGCCGCGCTCGATCGTCAAGCTCGCCGGCGGCACATTCCACTCTGTTGCGGCAGCGGCGACCAGCATGGCCCGCGCCGTGGCGCCTGCGTTGCGCAACTGCATCCAGGAATTGGCCATGGCGGAGCTGCCGCCGGTCCCTTGGATCGTGCCGAAAGCCAGATTGGCGTATTTGCTGGCGTCGGCCGGCGCGGATTCGACGCGGATTTGCGCCCAATCGGCGTCGAGCTCTTCGGCGACGATGGTGGCAAGGCCGGTATAGGTGCCCTGCCCCATTTCAAGATGCTTGGCGATCACCGTGACGCTGTTGTCCGGCGCAATGCGCAGGAAGGCGTCCGGCGCAAAGTCCTTGGAAGTGTCAGCCAGTGCGCGGCTCAATGGGCCGGACCAGTGAAAGCCGATGGTAAGACCGGCGGCGGTCGCGGCCGCCGTCTTTAAGAATGCGCGTCGGCTCGAACGGGAGAGAACGGCTGTCGCTTCGCTGATGTTGGCGGCTGTCGCTTCGCTCATGGCTCAGCCCTCCATCGTGTGAGCGGCCGCATGGATTGCGGCGCGGATGCGCGGATAGGTCGAGCACCGGCAGATGTTGCCGCGCATGGCCTCGTCGATGTCGGCATCTTTCGGTTTTGGATTTTGTTCCAGGAGCGCCGTCGCCGACATGATCTGGCCGGACTGGCAATAGCCGCATTGCGGAACTTGCAGGTCGATCCAGGCGGTCTGCACGGCTTTCGCCGCTTTGCTGTTGATGCCTTCGATCGTGGTGACGTGCTGACCTTGCACGGCGGAGAGCGGCGTTACGCAGGAGCGCGTCGCTTGGCCCTCGATGTGTACGGTGCAGGCGCCGCACTGCGCGATGCCGCATCCAAACTTTGTACCGTGTAAGCCGACGACCTCGCGGATTGCCCACAAAAGAGGCATGTCGGGATCTGAATCGAGCGTGATGGCCTTGCCATTAAGCGTGAAGGCGATTGACATGAAAGACCCTCATGTAGGGTTGGATCATTTGTGCGGAGAGATTGTTGTTTTGGTTGAGGCGCGAAGAGGACGGCGCGCTCGACATACTTCGACTTGCGCCGGCCTTCTCGATGACGTGGGGTTGGCATCGACCAATCGCAAGTCATTCTAAAGTGCGATTCTGCTATGCAGGAACGCGGCGGGCCGCAGCGCGCGGCCACGATCAACGCATTTGTGCGGCGCCAAGCTTCTTCCTGACCTTGTCGACAAATCGCTCAAACGCCGCTTCCTTGGCGCGCGGCAGCGGCGTCACGCCGAACACCGGCTTCGGCCAGAGCGGATCGGTTTTCCGGCGCGCGACGATATGAACGTGCAGCTGCGGCACCACATTGCCGATCGCCGCGATATTGATCTTGTCGCAGCGTGTCAGCTCCTTGAGCGCAAGCGACACGACCCCGATTTCCGCCGTCAGCGGAAAGGCATCGCTGCCGAGATCGGCAAACTCGACAACGCCCGTGCGGCGCGGCACCAGGATGAGCCATGGATAATCTGCAGCATTGATCGCGAGGAGCCGCGACAAAGCGAGATCGCCGACAGGCGTCGTGTCGGCGGCAAGCTGCGGGTGCAGCGACCACGGCGGGTCGGGCATTTAGCCTCCCTTTTTTCTTTTTGTCATTCCGGCGCCACGAAGTGGCGAGCCCGGAATCCATATTCGCTGACCGTGGCTATGGATTCCGGACTTGTCACTTCGCGATAATCCGGAATGACAGTGCTTTTACTGCCAAGCCAGTGACGAGATCGCGACGTTCACGTTGCCCTTGGCGTCGGCGACGACGCGCAGATTCTTGGCGTCGAACGCGATGCCGAGCAAGCGCAAATCGTTGACCGTGACATCGGCGGTGACGCCGCGGCCCTGCCCGGTAAACTCGGCGGCAGCCGCCGCCATGCGCTTCTTGGCATCCTCGGCAAACGGCTTGAGGTCGATGACCGCCTGCTCAGCCAGCGTCTTTTGCAGATAAGGCACGGCTGCCTTCGCGGCTTCGCCCAAGAGCCCGAACGCGGCCTGTGATTGCACGTCGAGCGCCACATCAGTGAAGCGCAGGATCTGCGCGTTCTGATCGAGCACCGGCTTGCCCCAGACATGCACGGTGGCGTCGGCCCCGAGCGCAAGAAAGCCTCGCTTCTTGACGTTCACCAGCAGCGAGATCAACAACCGGTCGCCGGAGGCCGCCACGACCGCCTGTTTGATCGTGGTGGCGAACGAACCGGAGCCGTCCTCCGGGAAGGTCTTGCCTGTGACCTGCGCCTCGATCAGGCGGCTCACTTCCGGAAACGGAATATCGATCGGCACGGCGATATCGAGCGTGCCCTCATTCGCCTGCGGCACGATATCGAGCTGCGTCGGGAACGGACAATTCGGCTTGGTCTCGTTCGGCACAATGCGCGTTTCCGCCTGCACGCCGATGAGCAGCGTCACCGCGTTGGCATCGATCTTCGGCTGCGCCGCGATCGCGCGCATCGGGCGAATTTCGAGCCAGAGATCGGGCACGCCCCGCCCTCCTCCGTCGAGCGAAATGGCGCGGCAGAGCTTGATCCATTCTGCGCGCGCCGCATTCTCGATGAAGGGATCGTTGCGCACGCGGCTTTCCAGCGCGCCGGTCTGCTCGCGCACCATATTGTCGAGCACCGGCCGCACTTCGTTGGAAACGGAAAGCTTGACGCCGGCGATCGGCAGCACAACGTCGACGACGTTGACCTGGGCGGTGAGGTTGGGCGCAAGCCGCCAATTGGACGCGATGGTCGGGTGCGACATGGCGGTGACGGTGCCGCGAAAGTCGGCGTGCTGATCGAAGGCCTTGCCGGCGAGCCCCTGCACCTGCTGGCCAAGATTGCCGCCGAGCATGTTGCCAAGCGTGCTGCCGAGAGCGCCGGCGGCGCCGGTGAGCGTGCCGCGCGCCTGGAAGGTGCCGTTGAGGGCAGTGCTCACCACCAAGGCATCGGGCCGCCCAGTGACGGCGAGCGGCCCGCGCGCGATGGTGAAATTGAGCTCGGCCGCTTGCAGCAATTGCGACACCGGATTTTGCGGACGCCCGGACAGATTGCGCGGCGCCTCCGCCTCGAGCGCATCGCGGATCGCCGACATGGCGATGGCGGCGGGCGCCAGCACTGTCGAGGTGCCGGCCAGCGGCGGCAACGGCGGCACCGCCACAAGCTGCGGCCGCCCTTCCTGCAGCGAAGAAGGCCAGAGCAGGTTCATCAGCAGCGTCGCGCCGATGAAGGCGGCGACCACAATGGCAATGCCGAGAATGATGATGCGAAGATTCATTGCGCCCTTCAGGCTCGTCATACGCGGGCTCGACCCGCATATCCATGCGGATCGACGGCTTGGCGGGGCATCGTGGTTCTCGCGAATCGTAAACTCAGCATGGATTGCCGGGTCAAGCCCGGCAATGACGAATTACGAGGCGGAAAAGTGGGTGCGCTCCCTCCGCCACGCGTCCCTGTTCGGCGATGCCCTGCAATTGACACGATGTGCCCGCCGTGCGCACGTTTTGCTTAAGCTTTGTGGTTGAATTTTGCGGAGGAAATGCAAATGCCGCGGACACCGCGGATTTTGATCGTCGGCGGCGGGATCGGCGGGCTTGCGGCGGCGCTTGCGCTCGAGCGCAAGCGCGCCGAGGTCATTGTCTGCGAGCAATCGCCGAAGCTTTTCGAGATCGGGGCCGGCATCGGACTTGCGCCTAATGCCATCAAGGCGCTGCGTGCGCTCGGCCTCGAGGACAAGATCAATGCGGCGGCCTATGCGTCGGAATTTGCCGTCATTCGCTCGTGGCGGGACGGACGCGAAATCTCGCGCAGCTATCAGGGCGACTATCGCGAGAAATTCGGCGCGCCGAGCGTCACCATTCATCGCGCCGATCTGCTCGGGATTTTGGCGGACGCGCTGCGGTCGGTCGACATCCGGCTTGGGCTGCGCTGCGTCGCGGTCGCGCCGCGCGCAAACGGCGCCGTCGCGCGTTTTGCCGATGGCAGCGAGATCGAAGCGGACCTCGTGGTTGGCGCCGACGGCATTCACTCCAAGGTGCGCGAGAGCTTGTTCGGCGCTGATGCGCCGCGCTTCACCGGCTGCATCTGTTTTCGCGGCATGGCGCCGGCCGAGGCGGTGCCGCGCGATATCAACACCGCCAACGTCACGTTGTGGATGGGGCCGCGCGGACACGTCGTGCACTATCTCGTGCGCCGCGGCGAGCTGCTCAACATCGTCGCCCATATCGACAGCGATGCCTGGACCGAGGAATCGTGGACGCGCGAATGTGACGTGGCGGAAGTAATGACGACTTATGCGCGCTGGTACAAATGGGCGCTGTACGATCGCGATCCGCCCGCGCGCTGGAGCACGGGCCGCGCCACGCTGCTCGGCGATTCCGCGCATGCCATGCTGCCCTATCTCGGCCAGGGCGCGGCGATGGCAATCGAGGATGGCTGCGTGCTCGCCGGCGCGATTGCCCGCTCGGCCGACGATCTCGACGCTGCGCTTGCCGCCTATGAGAAGCTGCGCAAGCCGCGCGCCAGCCAAGCGGTGCTCGGCTCACGCGCCCGTGCGCGGGAAAATCACCTCACCTCGCCGCTGGCGCGGTTGCGCCGTGACCTGCAATACGCCTGGCGCAAGCGCTTCGGCGGCGATCAGACCGTGTTTCAGGCCGGACGGCTCTACGACTATGACGCCGGGCGGGAGCTGGCGTGATCAGGGCGTGTCTTCACAGATTGCTTCGTTGGATCGGCGACGGTCAGCCGATCCCGGAGTTGGCAAGGGCTTGCCAATAGGGTTCACGCAGCGCTTGACCAATTTCCTCAGCCGATAACGCATCAAGTTTCGCCCAGAAGACCTCGGGGCCCAGCCGCTCTATCCCCCGATCTCACAAAGAATGTCGAGGAGCTGCTTGATCGGCAATCCACCCTGGCCGGGTGGAAGACGATGGAACAAACAATCGTCAAATAGCGATCGTCCAGTCGGCAAAGAACCTTCGGCGTCCGTTACCTGAACATAGGAGATCTTGCTTCCCGGAATCGATCGCAAGAGCGCGTCGTCCCGCCCGCCCCGGATGTAGTGCCAAAAGTCGAACGCAAGGCCGGTGTTCGGACGGTTCGCGATCTGAAGGATCTGCCACGCCGATGCCAAGTCGCCGATACCCCACAGTGGAATGAACTCGAGCACACAATGCAAGCCGTGGGAACGGGCTTTATCCGCCAACAGAGCGAAGCTTTCCGCGGTTTCCGGTAATTGCGTCGGTGCCAGCCCGGTCCGGGGCAACGAGGCCGGGCTGAAAAGTACCGATCACGGTCATTGTCGAAACACCGAGCTGCTCGGCAATGCGAAAGAAGTCGTCCGCCGAATAGCCAAGAAACTCCATCCAGGCGGCATCCGATATTCCCGAGCGCCAATGCGGCGCCCAGCTTGCCATCGGATCGAGTATCGGAAGACTCACACCTGCGTCTGCAGCCATCATCCGCATGTCGCGTGCGGACAATCCTTTTGCCAAGTTGCGATCGAAGTCGAGCGGCGTCATGCTGAGTTCATTGAGATCAACCGCAATCGTCGCTCGCAGCTGATCCTGAAAAGATAGATTGCGGACATTGCCGATCCACATCGTGTGCTTGTTTGTTTGGAACTTTTGTGTCTTTTCGCTCATGTTCTTGGGCGAGCCTTCAAATTGGAATTTTTTGCGCGGTCCGGCCAATGTCCCGACGAGCGCGCGCCGCAACTGGGCATCGAAAACAACGCGGAGGCACCTCCGGTTGGGGGCGCCTCAAGAGCTCCATCTTGACTGATTTTCCAATAAATGTAAAAGTTTGGAAATAATACAGCCGGCCATAAAAGAACGGACGGCCATAGAGCACCTGCGCTCATACGCGCCCAGAGGTGCGCCTCATCGGCGCCGGCTACAGCGGGGAGAAGGCACAATTTACCAACATCCACCCACGCGCTGCTGTTTCTAGAAGAAATTTTCATATTCCATCTGGTGGGAGATCATCGATGAGTGCCGACGACGCACTTGAACATCACAGCGCGCATCTCAACGGCATCAAACAGTACTATGTCAGGGCCGGCAGCGGACCGGCGGTGATGTTGCTGCACGGCTGGCCTCAGACTTGGTACGAATGGCGCCACGTCATGGGATTACTCGGGACCGAATTTACAGTTGTGGCTCCTGATCTGCGCGGTTTCGGGTATTCGTCAAAGCCAGCTTCCGGCTACGACGCAACGACAATCGCGGCCGATCTCGCCGCGCTTTCTGCGCATCTCGGCCTTAAGGACATAACTGTCGTCGGTCACGATTGGGGTGCTGTTTTCGGTTATGTCTACGCTGCCTCATACCCCGACCACGTCTCAGCCTTGGGCATCGTGGAGATGGTCTTGCCCGGCGTCGGCGTGATGGAACAAGCGATGTCGCCCGCGCCACGTGGGAATTTTCTTTGGCACATGGGCTTTCAGTCCGTCCCTGATCTGCCTGAATTGCTGATCCAGGGAAAAGAGCGACCGTATCTGCAGTGGTTTTACGAGCACTTCGCCTACGATCCCTCGGCCATCGGCGCGTCCGATATCGATGTGTATGTCGCTGCGATCACCCAGGTCGGAGCGTTGCGAGCCGGCCTTGCCGTCTACCAGGACTATTTCACGACCGCCGAGCAAGTCGCCGCCCTTGCAAAAAAGCCTTTGACGATACCTGTTCGCGCTTTTGGCGGAGAGGCGTGCCTTGCCGGTCTCACGTTGACGTCTGTCAAAGCGGTGGCGGCAAACCCGCAAGGCGGCGTCATAGAGCGCTGCGGCCACTGGGCAGCCGAGGAACGGCCGGACTTCGTCGCCGGCATCGTTCGCGACCTCGTCAAAGCGGGTCAGGCCAAGTGAAGATGGTTCCGGGCGGTGAGTGGGTCTGCTCCAACCCCTGTCTGCTGATGCGGCGAGTCGCTTAGGCGTCGATGTATTCCGCAATGGTCGCGGGTGTCGGCGCGGCCAACCCGTCGGCCTTGAGACCATCGATATGGAAGCGGATCGCATCCCTAATCTCGGCTTCGACCTTAGGAATCGTAGCGCCGGTCGCGACGCATCCAGGCAAGTCCGGCACATAGGCCGAGTAATTGTCGTCGGCCTTTTCAATCACGACCGCATAACGCGTCATTGGCATCCTTTCAGTCCGTAAACGTCGACAAACCTCAGCATGGATTGCCGTGGCAAGCCCGGCAATCACGAAGATGGCCGTCCAAATGCCGCCGCTTGCTTTCTCCTCCGCCCCGGCCGATATAGGGGCCGGGAGGTTGGCGGTGGGCGAGCCACTCGCCAACCGGGTCAGGTCCGGAAGGAAGCAGCCCTAACGAGCGCGGTTCGGGTCGCTCGTCAGCCTCCCACCCTCTCATATCGAGGTATTTCCAGCCCGGATTGAGCGGAGCGAATTCCGGGAACAACGCAACTTTGAATGCTGTTCCTGGGTTTCGCTCCGCTCAACCCAGGCTACATTTCACGAAATGAACGACGCAACGACCACGGCCGGCTCCTCCTATCGCGTGCTTGCGCGCAAATACCGGCCGTCGACTTTCGCCGACCTGATCGGCCAGGACGCCATGGTGCGCACGATCTCGAACGCGTTCGAGAGCGGCCGCATCCCGCAGGCCTGGGTGCTCACCGGCGTACGCGGCGTCGGCAAGACCACGACCGCGCGCATCCTGGCGCGTGCGCTCAATTACGAATTGCCCGACGGCTCGGTCACCGGGCCGACCATTTCCATGCCGGTGCTCGGCGTGCATTGCCAGGCGATCATGGAGAGCCGGCATCTCGACGTAATCGAGATGGACGCGGCCTCGCACAATGGCGTCGAGGACGTGCGCGCGATCAACGAGGCGATCCGCTACGCGCCGGTGTCGGCGCGCTACAAGGTCTATATCCTCGACGAAGTGCACATGCTGTCCGGCGCGGCCTTCAACGCGCTGCTGAAGACTCTGGAAGAGCCGCCGGCGCACGCCAAATTCGTGTTCGCCACCACCGAGATCCGCAAAGTGCCGATCACGGTGCTGTCGCGCTGCCAGCGCTTCGATCTGCGGCGCGTCGATGCGGCTTTGCTGGTCAAGCATCTGCAAGGCATCGCCGAGAAGGAAGCGATCACCGCGGAAGCGGAAGCGCTCGGGCTGATTGCGCGCGCGGCCGAAGGCTCGGTGCGCGACGCACTCTCGCTGCTCGATCAGGCGATCGCGCATGTCGGCGCCGGGTCAGGCGCCGGCAACCCGACAAACACGGCCGGGCCGGTGCGCGCCGAGGACGTGCGGCAGATGCTCGGGCTTGCCGACCGCACCAAGATCATCGACCTGTTCGAAGCTTTGATGCGCGCCGATCTGCCGCGCGCGCTCGCCGAGGTGCGCGAGCAATACGACGCCGGCGCTGATCCGGCGATGGTGCTGGGCGATCTCGCCGAGTTCACCCATTTCGTCACGCGCGTGAAGATCGTGCCGGCGCTGGCCGACGACGTTTCGCTGACTGAAGTCGAGCGCACGCGCGGGCGCGCGTTTGCCGCGAAGCTCTCAATGCGCGTTCTTGCGCGCACCTGGCAGATGCTGCTCAAGGGGCTCGAAGAAGTCGCCGCCGCCGGCCGGCCGCTCGCCGCGGCCGAGATGGTGCTGGTGCGGATTGCTTACGCCGCCGATCTGCCGACGCCGGACGAAGTGATCCGCTTGCTCGGCGATGGCGCGCGCGGCAACGGCGCGGGCGTCGCATCCGGCGGCCAGGCGTCTTCGCGTACCGACATGCCGGCGCGGTCGGAAGCGCGCTCCGAGATGCCGCGTGGCGGACCGCGCGCAGCGTTTGCAACCGCGCCGGCCGAAATGGCCGCGCCGGAGCCGCTGACGCGCAGCGAAGAAACGGCTACGCCGGTGCGCGCGCTTGCGAGCTTCGAGGAACTGGTGGCGCTCGCGGTGGATAAACGCGACATCGGAATCAAGAGCGCGCTGGAGCGCGATGTGCGGCTGGTGCGCTTCGAAGACGGCCGGCTCGAATTCGGCCTCGAGCCGAGCGCGCAGAAATCGCTCACCGGCGAATTGTCCAAAAAACTCGCGGACTGGACCGGCCGCCGCTGGATGGTGATCGTCTCGGCCGAGCAGGGTCAGCCGAGCCTTTATACGCAGGCACAGATGCGCAAGGCCGAGCTGAAAGACGGCGTGCGCGCCGACCCGCTGGTGCAGGCCGTGCTCAGTCGCTTTCCGGGCGCCGAGATCGTCGATGTGCGGGCGGCGGCCGACGCAAGCGGGGGCGCGCCGGAGGAGTTGCCGTTTGTTTCCGAGGACAGTGGCGATCCTGCGGACGAGGAGAGATGATTGCGATATCGAACATTTCCCGGACGCGGCGCAGCGCGAAGCGTTGCAGCGCTGATCCGGGATCGCGGCAAGCTCTGAGTTTGTAACGATCCCGGTTCTGCAGCGCACCACTTCGTGATGCGCTGCGCCCGGGAAAAGTTTCAGTGAGAGATGAACGCCGGGGTGCGGTCGTCTCGCTTTGAATGGGTAACACGATGGCTGATTTTTTCGGGCTGATGAAACAGGCGGCCGAACTCAAATCCAAGATGGAAGCGATGCAGGCCGAGCTCGACCGCATCGAAGTGGAAGGCACGGCCGGCGGCGGATTGTTGACGCTGACGCTTTCGGGCAAGGGCGAAGTGCGCGGCGCGCACATCGATGAGTCGCTGATCAAGCCGGACCAGAAAGACATTATCCAAGACCTGATCGTCGCCGCGCATGCGGACGCGCGCCGCAAGCTCGAAGTCCTGTTGCAGGAGCGCATGCAGGCGCTCACCGGCGGGCTGCCGCTACCGCCGGGGTTGAAGCTTTTTTGATGCCGATACCCTTCGCTCGTAGCCGTGATGTTGGGTTTCCCTCCCCCCTTGTGGGGGAGGGATGGGAAGGGGATCGGGAGGTAACGCGCGAGCAAAGACGCATACGCTGGAAACGCGCGCAAGCGACATACACGTCGCATCACCTCCCGACCCCCACCCCCGCCCCCTCCCCACAAGGGGGAGGGGAGAAATAGCCATGCCCACAATTGCCGCCGGTCCCGAGATTGAACGCCTGATCCAACTGCTTGCCCGTTTGCCCGGGCTCGGGCCGCGCTCGGCCCGACGCGCGGCGTTGTTCCTGATTAAGAAGCGCGAGGCGGTGATGGCGCCGCTCGCCGCCGCCTTGCAGAGCGCGATGGAGAAGATCGAGATCTGCAGGATCTGCGGCAACATCGACACGCAGAATCCCTGCACCGTGTGCACGGATGCGCGGCGCGACGCCTCCGCCATCGTGGTGGTGGCCGACGTCGCCGACCTCTGGGCACTGGAACGCGCGCACGCCATCAACGCGCGCTACCACGTGCTCGGCGGCACGCTCTCGCCGCTCGACGGCGTCGGGCCCGACGACCTGACGATCGACGCGCTGGTCAAGCGCGCCCACGATCCTTCCGTGCACGAAGTGATCCTGGCGCTGAATGCCACGGTCGACGGCCAGAGCACGGCGCACTACATCACCGACCTCCTGCACGACGCCAACGTGAAGGTGACGCGGCTCGCGCACGGCGTCCCTGTCGGCGGCGAGCTCGACTATCTCGACGAGGGGACGCTTGCGGCCGCCATCCGCAGCCGGACGCCGTTTTGAGCCCTGGCGGCGCGGGCGAAGAATGGCGAGTAGCGAACAGCGAATAGACGGGAAGCAACCGTCCGACCGCCCTCTTCCCTCTATTTCCCGATCGCTGCTCGTTATTGGCTCTCGTACGCCCCCATTCCCCCGTCTGCCCGCAAAATAGTCAGGCTGCGCCCGCCGCGCAGACATTAAGCATGAACCTGTCCGGGCGGACCCGGAACCCCACACGCTGTGGGCGTAAAACGGCCGTCGGACGGGCCGGATTCCCCGCCAACCGGCCCTTCGCGGACTTGGCCCGCCCCTTGCATAAGGTTACGTGCGATCTCGATCTCACAACTCGTGTTGAATGAGA
>DATMQV010000347.1:0-9550 GCA_035566615.1 Xanthobacteraceae bacterium | reverse complement strand
CGCCTCGACCCGCGTCTTCGAGCGGCTCGTGCTCGCCGACCACGCAGAGATACTGATGAATTCGCCGCGCCGGCCGGACGGGCCGCCGGTGCGCGACGGCAAGCCCTACAGCGCGATCGCGCATCTCGCCGAGGACATCGTGCCGTACGTGGCGCTGGCGCAGGGTCTGCGCGATCGCAATCTTTCGGCGCCCGCGATCCTGCAAGCCGATCTCGAACACGGTTTCCTCGTCATGGAGGATCTGGGCGACGATCGGATCGTCGCCGGCGATCCGCCGGCGCCGATCGAGCAGCGCTACGAGGCCGCCGTCGATCTTCTGCTGTCGCTGCACCGCCGCAAATTGCCGGAACGGCTGCCGGTGGCGCCGCGCCAGGAATATTTCCTGCCGCCCTACGACATGGATGCGTTCCTGATCGAGGCGGAACTCTTGCTCGATTGGTATCTGACCTCCGCCGACGTGAAAGTCACCGACCGGCTGCGCGCGGAGTTCACGCGGCTATGGCGCGACGCTTTGCAGCCGGCGATCGAGGCGCCCCCCACCTGGGTGCTGCGCGATTATCATTCCCCCAATCTGTTATGGCTTCCCGAGCGGGACAACGTGGCGCGCATCGGCGTGCTCGACTTTCAAGACGCGATGATGGGGCCCGCCGCCTACGACCTGGCGTCGCTGTTGCAGGATGCGCGCGTCGACGTGCCGGAACCGCTCGAGGTTGCGCTGTTCAGCCGCTACGTACGCGGAAGGCTGTACGATCAGCGCTTCGACGCGGCCGGCTTCGCGAGGATCTACGCGACGCTCGCGGCGCAGCGCGCCACCAAGATTCTGGGCATATTCGCCCGGCTCGACCGCCGCGACGGCAAGCCGCAATACCTCCGTCATATCCCGCGCTTATTGCGCTATCTGAACCGGTCGCTGGCGCATCCCGACCTTGCCCCCCTCAAGGCTTGGTATGCCGCCAATCTGCCGCCAAAAAACCAATGAGCGGATATAATGAAATGAGTCGGCGGAACGTGAGGCTCGTCTGGGGGACACCATGATGCCGAACCGCGCGATCGTCCTGGCGGCCGGATTGGGCACCAGGATGCGACCCTATAACGGTCACATCCCAAAGCCGCTCGTGGAAATCGGCGGCAAGTCGCTGATCGATTATTCGCTCGATCGCCTGGCCGATGCGGGCGTCGAAAGCGTCGTCGTCAACGTGCACCATCTGGCCGATATTCTGGAGCGTCATCTGGCGACGCGGCAGCGGCCGCACATTGTGATCTCCGACGAGCGCGGCGAACTGCTCGGCACTGGCGGCGGCATCGCCAAGGCGCTGCCGAAGCTCGGCGACGCGCCGTTCTTTCTGGTCAATTCCGACACGGTCTGGCTCGATGGCGTGCGGCCGAACTTCACGCGCATGGCCGAGGCCTTCGATCCGCAAACGATGGACATCCTGCTCTTGCTTGCGCCGACCACCAACTCGATCGGTTATACCGGCCGCGGCGATTTCGCCATGCGGCCCGACGGCCGCTTGCGCCGGCGGCGCGAGAGCGAGGTGGTCCCCTTCGTCTATGCCGGCGCGGCGGTTCTCTCGCCGACGCTGTTCGCCGATCCGCCGAAGGGCGCCTTTTCACTCACCGTTCTTTTCGACCGCGCCGCCGAAAAGGGCCGGCTGTTCGGCCTGCGCCTCGAAGGCGTGTGGATGCATGTGGGCACACCGGAAGCGGTCGCCGCCGCGGAAGCCGCACTGGCCGCGACCTAAGGGAATCTGCTAGCCGTTAGCCGTCATCCTGAGGTGCTCGCGCCCAACGGGTCCGGCCCGAAGTGGGCGGCCCGATGACAAGCTCCGCGCGAGCCTCGAAGGATGAGGAGCTGAGGCGCCGGGGCCGTCGCTCTTCGAGGCTCGCTTCACTCGCATCTCAGGGTGACGGATCATCGATCACATGCGACCTCGCGTCTTCACCATTCCGCCGTCGGCGCCGTTTTTGCCGACGCTGATCAAAGCGATGATGACCGGCAAGCTCGGCTTCCGGAGCCCCGAGGATCCGCTCGCGCTGGCCGCGGTCACGCTTTATCTGCCGACCCGGCGCGCCTGCCGGCTGGCGCGCGACGCTTTTCTCGACGCGCTCGATGTCGACGCGGCGATCCTGCCGCGCATTGTCCCCATTGGCGACATCGACGAAGACGAACTCGTCTTTGCCGAAATGGCGGCCGGCGACATCGCCGCCGATGCGCTCGCTTTGCCGCCGGCACTCGGCGGATCGGAGCGCCGCCTGCTGCTGGCGCAACTTGTTCGCACCTGGGCGCGCGCACCCCAAGTACGGGGCGCGCAAGGCATGCCGCTCGTGGCGCAGACGCCGGCCGCGGCGAGCGCGCTCGCCGACGATCTCGCCCGCCTGATCGACGACATGACCATGCGCGGCGTGTCCTGGGACAGGCTCGACGGGCTCGTTCCCGAGGCGCTCGATCCGTTCTGGCAATTGACGCTGAAATTCCTGCAGCTCGCGCGCCAGAGCTGGCCGCAAATCCTGCGCGAGCGCGGCTACATCGAACCGGCCGCGCGCCGCGACGCCTTGATCAAGGCCGAAGCCGCGCGGCTTGCGCGCAAAACCCATGCGCCGGTGATCGCTGCCGGTTCGACCGGCTCGATTCCCGCGACCGCCGAGCTGATTGCCACGATCGCGCACCTGCCGCACGGCGCCGTCGTGCTGCCGGGCCTCGATACCGATCTCGACGAGGAGTCCTGGCGGCTGATCGGCGGCAACGAGCGCGCCGACATCTTGCCGGCGCCGGGCCATGCGCAGTTCGCGCTGCAGGCACTGCTTGCGCGCATCGGCATCGGCCGCGACCCGGTGGAGAGGCTCGCCGACGCAAGCGGGCGCGAGCGGCTCGTCTCGGAAGTGCTGCGGCCGGCGGCGGCGACCGAGCTTTGGCGTCAGCGCGCGTCCGACGAAAGTTTTGGGGTGCATGCTGAAGCAGCGCTCGCCTCCATCACCATGATTGAGGCGGCGAACGCCGAAGACGAGGCGCTGGCGATTGCGGTTGCGCTGCGCGAAGCGGTCGAGCAGGGCAAGACCGCCGCGCTCGTAACGCCCGACCGCGCGCTCGGCGCGCGCGTCAAATCAGCGCTCGAACGATGGGAGATCGTTGCCGAAGATACCGGCGGCCAGGTGCTGTCGGAGACGCCCGCGGGAATCTTCGCGCGGCTCGCCGCCGAAACCGCGCTCGGCGGGCTCGCGCCGGTCACGCTGCTCGGCTTGCTCAAGCATCCGCTGCTGCGGCTTGGCATGCACGACAATGCACGCGCCGTCGCCGCGCTCGAACGCGCGATCCTGCGCGGGCCGCGGCCGCGCGCCGGCAGCGCAAGGTTGGCGAGCGCGCTCGACGCCTTCGGCGCGCAGCTCGCCAAATACCGCGCCAAGGAAGACTCCGATCTGCATGGCTCCGATCCGCGCACGCGCCTTTTCGACGCCGATCTCGAAGCGGCGGCGCAACTGGTGCGCAGGCTCGCCGAGGCACTCGCGCCGCTCGAAGACATCGGCAACAGCGAGCGCCCGCTCGGCGATCTGGCCGCGCGTCACCGCGACGTGCTGGCGGCTTTGTCGCGCGACGGCGCAACGGAGCATGCCTTTGTCGGGCCCGACGGCACCAAGGTTGCCGATGCGCTCGACGAATTGGCGATCAGCGAAGCCGCCGCCGGCATGTCGATCGAACCGTCGGATTATGTCGAGCTTTTCGCAGTCCTCGTTGCAGACCGGGTGGTGCGCGCGCCGCCGCTCGCCGGCGCGCGCGTGCGCATACTCGGTCTCCTGGAAGCGCGCCTGACCGCGAACGATCGTGTGGTGCTCGGCGGCTTGGTCGAAGGCGCGTGGCCGCCGGAAAGCCGCACCGATGCCTGGCTCAGCCGTCCGATGCGGCTCGAGCTCGGGCTCGATCTGCCCGAGCGCCGGATCGGCCTTTCAGCGCACGATTTCGCGCAGATGCTCGGCGCGCCAGAGGTGATTCTGACGCGTGCGGCCAAGATCGGCGGCGCGCCGACGCAAGCCTCGCGCTTCATCCAGCGGCTCGCCGCTATCGCGGGCGAGCAGCGCTGGCAGGCGGTGCTCGACCGCGGCAACGTCTATCTCGCCTGGGCGCGCAGTCTCGACCAGCCCGAGAGCGTGACACCTGCGCCGCGCCCGGCGCCGAGGCCGCCGCGAGCGGCGCGCCCGAAGCGCCTCTCTGTCACCGAGATCGAGCACTGGCTGCGCGATCCTTACACGATCTACGCCAAGCACGTGCTCAACCTCGCTCCCCTCGACGAAGTCGATGCAGCACCTGGCGCCGCCGAGCGCGGCACCGTCATTCACAATGTGCTGCGCGAATTCAGCGAGCGCTTTGCCAAAGAGCTTCCAGCCGATCCCGCGGGCGCACTGATCGAGATGGGGAGAAAATATTTTGCCGCGCTCTCGGAGTTTCCTGAAGCGCGCGCCTTCTGGTGGCCGCGTTTCATGCGCATCGCGCAATGGCTCGGCGGCTGGGAGGCCGGCCGCCGCGCCAGTCACGAATTGGTCGCGGCCGAAATCAAAGGCGCGATCGAGATGCCGCTGTCCGATGGCGCGTTCAAGCTAACCGGCATTGCCGACCGGATCGAACGCGATGCCGCCGGCGGCTATGTCATTCTCGACTACAAGACCGGTTCGGTGCGGACGGAGAAACAGGTGCGCACCGGGCTCGCGCCGCAGCTCACGCTCGAAGCAGCGATGTTGCGCCAGGGCGGCTTCAACGGCGGCGAAACGCCGATACCGGCGGGCGGTACGGTTTCGGCGCTGGCTTATGTCGCGCTCAAAGGCGGTGCGCGCGCCGGCGAGTTCATGCCGATCGACTTCAAGGAAGGCACGCCCAACGCGCAGGCCGACCGCGCGCTGGAAAAACTCGCCGAACTGGTGCGGCGCTTCGACGACGATCACGAGCCTTATCGGTCGCTGGTCCATCCAATGTGGAAAGCGCGCTATGGCGACTATGACCATCTCGCGCGCGTGAAGGAGTGGTCGAGCACCGGGGGACCGGAAGACGACATTCCGGGTGCGCCATGAGTAGCGGAATGGAAGCGCGCGCATGAGATCGCCAAGCATCATTCCGCCCGACGTGCTGCGTGTGCAGGGCGAGGTGTCCGATCCGGGCGTTTCCGCCTGGGTGGCGGCCAACGCCGGCTCCGGAAAGACGCACGTTCTGGCGCAACGCGTGATCAATCTTCTGCTCGCCGGCATTGCGCCGGAAAAGATCCTCTGCCTCACCTTCACCAAGGCCGCGGCCGCCAATATGGCCAAGCGCGTGTTCGACACGCTCGGGCGTTGGACGACGCTCGACGACGAGGCGCTCGATGCCGCTATCGGCATCCGCCCCGGGCGCATGCCGGCCGCGCGCCGCGCGCTGGCACGGCGTTTGTTCGCACGTGCGCTCGAAACACCCGGTGGCTTGAAGGTGCAGACCATCCACGCCTTTTGCACCCAGCTTCTGCATCAGTTTCCGTTCGAGGCCAATGTCGCCGCCCGTTTCACCGTGCTCGACGAAACGGCGCAGATGCAGCTCCTGGAAGACCTGACGCTTGAGGCTTTGCTCGAAGGCGCGTCCGCGCCGGAGAGCCTGCTCGGCCGCGCGCTCGGCATCGCCATGACGGCCGGCGCCGATCAGACGTTCCGCGACGTCGTGCGCGAAGCGATCAATCGCCGCGACGCGTTCATCAATTGGCGCATGCGGGCCGGCAGCGTCGAAGATGCGGTGGCGGAGCTTTCGCGCGCTCTCGGCATCGCGCCGGAAGATACGCTTGAAAGCATCGAGGCTGAGTTCTTCGCCGGATTATTGATCCCGGAAACGGAATGGCCGGCGATTGCCGCGGCGCTCGCGCGCGGCAACAAGACCGACGTCGAGCAGGCGCAGCGCTTCACGGCGCTCGTCGGACTGACCGGCGCCAATCGCATCGAGCTTTATCTGGAGATCTTCTGCACAGACGAAGGCAATCCGCGCAAATCCATCGTCACCAAGGTGATCAAGGATGCGCAGCTGGTCGAGCTTCTGAACGCCGAGCAGCGCCGCGTCTGTGAAATTCTCGAGCGGCGCAATGCCGTGGTCTGCCGCGACCGCAGCGCCTCACTCCTCACCGTGGCCGACGCGGTACTGCGGCGCTACGCGGCCGAGAAGGAACGCCGCGGCCTGCTCGACTACGACGACTTGATCGACAAGACGCTTTCGCTCTTGAGCAACGTCGATGCCGCCTGGGTGCACTACAAGCTCGATCTCGGCATCGACCACGTTCTGATCGACGAGGCGCAGGATACCAGCGACAAGCAGTGGGAGATCGTGCGGCGGCTGGTGGCCGAGTTCACCGCCGGCAAGGGCGCGCGCGATCTGACGCGCACGGTTTTCGCCGTCGGCGACGAGAAGCAATCGATCTTTTCGTTTCAGGACGCGGCGCCGAAGCTGTTCGCGCTGATGCGGCGGCATTTCGAGCGCGCCTATCGGGACAGCGGGCTCGATTTTGTCGCCCGCGAGTTCAAGCACTCGTTCCGCTCCGGCGCGAGCGTGCTGGCGGCCGTCGACCAAGTGTTCAAGGTGCAGGCCATGGCGGCGAGCGTGACCGCCGATGCGGACGGCTTTCCCCCGCATATCGCGCTGCCGGATGCGCCGCCGAGCGTGGTCGAAATCTGGGAGCCGGAGAAGCCCGACGAGCGCAAGGAGATCGAAGGCTGGGACGCGCCGTTCGACACCGTGAGCGAGACGAGCCCGCGGGTGAAGCTCGCGCAGCGCATCGCGCGCGCGGTGCGCCGCCTGGTCGAGAGCGGCGCGCCGGTCGGCATCGATCGCCGCGCTGCGCGCTATGGCGACGTGCTTGTTCTCGTGCGCCAGCGCGGGCCGCTGTTCGAGGCGATCATCCGCGCGCTCAAGAACGAACATGTCGAGGTGGCCGGCGCCGACCGCCTGGTGCTCACCGAGCATATCGCGGTGATGGACTTGATCGCGCTTGCCGACGCGCTGCTGCTGCCGGCCGACGATCTGGCGCTTGCGGCCGTGCTGCGCAGCCCGCTGTTCGGCTTCTCCGACGAGGACTTGTTCGAGATCGCGGCGGATCGCGGACCCCGCTCGCTGCATGCGGCGCTCAAGCGCAAATCGTCCGAGCGGGAGATTTTTGCGCAAGCCGCCGCGCGCCTCGATGCCTTGCGGGAAGCCGCGCAGCGGGAATCACCGTTTGCCTTTTATGCATCCGTGCTCGGCGCCGGCGGCGGCCGGAAGAGTTTCCACGCGCGGCTCGGCGCCGAAGCAAACGATGCGCTCGACGAATTTCTCAATCTCGCGCTCGACTACGAGCGACGCGAAATTCCTTCGCTGCAAGGCTTCATCGCCTGGCTGCGGGCGGCGCGCGCGGAGGTCAAACGCGACATGGAGATCGCGCGCGACGAAGTGCGGGTGATGACCGTGCACGGCGCCAAGGGCCTCGAAGCGCCGGTCGTCATTCTCGCCGACACGATGACACAGCCGTCCGGGCCGCGGCCGCCGCGGCTCCTGGAGCTTCCCGACCGTGCGGTGATCTGGGCCGGACGCAAGGATGACGACGTGCCGCCGGTCGCCGCCGCGCGCCAGGCGGCGCTCTCGGAAGCGGAGGACGAATATCGCCGGCTCCTTTATGTCGCGATGACGCGCGCGGCCGATCGGTTGATCGTCTGCGGCGCCGACGGCGAGCGGCAGCGGCCGAAAGGCTGCTGGTATGATCTTGTGGTCGAGCCACTGCGGCCTTTTCTGATCGAAGACAACGACAACGGCGAAAAAATCTGGCGCTTTCGCAAGGAGCCGCCGGCTGCGGCGGCTAAAGCGTCAACCGCCGCAGTGCCGGCCGCGATCGCGCGATCACCTGAATTCCCGCCGTGGCTGCGGCGGCCGCCCGCTCGGGAAGCGCAGCGTTCCGTGCCGATCTCTCCGTCCGAGGCATTCGAGGAGGATCTTGGCGGCGCGGTCGCATATAGCCGCGCGTCTCCGGCCGAGCGGCGCAAGGCGCTGGCCCGCGGCCGCATCGTTCATCGGCTGATGCAATCCTTGCCGGACATCCCGCCGGCGGGGCGCAAGGCCGCCATCGAGCACTATCTGAAAAACGCAGCCGCCGATTTTGCGCCCGCGGAACGGGCGGAGATGGCCCAGCATGTGCTCACGATTCTCAACGACCTGATTTTCGCCGATCTGTTCGCGTCGGGAAGCCGCGCCGAGGTGCCGATCGTCGGCCGGCTCGGTCGCGAAGGTGCGCCGGCCCTTGGAGTGGCGGGGCAGGTGGACCGGCTCGCGGTGACCCGCGATTCGGTGTTGATCGCGGACTACAAGACCGACCGGGCGCCGCCGAGCCGGCTGGCCGAGGTGCCGGACCGGTATGCGGGCCAGCTCGCGCTTTACCGCGCCATCTTGGGTCGCGTTTACCCGGGGAAAACGATTCGCGCCGCACTCATCTTCACCGAGGTGCCGCTGGTGATCGAGCTTCCGCATACGGTCCTGGATGCTGCGCTGGCCAGGGCGCTGGCACGCTGAATCGGCGAAAAAAGCCCTGCGATTACAGGCAGGGTCACAGCCCGGTGAAGTTCCCTTGACGCTTGCGGAGTCCGTTCATACGTTTCGTGGCCCTGCCAGATTCCCACCGGAAACAGCGAGGTTCTTTCCATGGTCGACAAAACAACCGATGCAACATTCGATCAGGACGTGCTGAAGGCCTCAGGGCCGGTGGTCGTTGATTTCTGGGCCGAGTGGTGCGGCCCCTGCCGCATGATCGCGCCGGCGCTGGAAGAGATTTCCAAGTCGCTCAACGGCAAGGTCAAGATCGTCAAGCTCAACGTCGACGAAAATCCCAACACCGCAGCCAAGTTCGGCATCATGTCGATCCCGACCCTGATGCTGTTCAAGGACGGCCAGCTCGCTTCCCGCCAGGTCGGCGCCGCGCCGAAGGCGAAGCTCGAGCAGTGGATCACCGCTGCGGTGTGATTGTGCGCGCCGGGCGTGAAGGCGCGTTTTCATCAGTGCTAAACCTCGGCCGGCTCGCTCATGTGGCGGGCCGGCGGCAGCGTGCCCCGTTCTTCGCTTGTTAGACCAGTGTCGGAGCGACGCCACTCATTTTTTGCTCTCCGCCAATCGCAGTCTTGATTCGCCATAGCTAACTTTCGCCACGGCTTGGCTCGCCATGGCCGCCGCCAGTCGGCGCGAAGCAGCCGGGATTTTGCGGCGCGCCGGTACGCGGATTTTCAGCACCGGATTCCAGCCCTAGATTATTGGGCCCAGCGTCGCCGAGACGCCAGAAACGAAGCGGGAACTAGCTCACTGATCAACGCCCGCAATGGCGCGGGCGAAATCCTGCGCCGAGAACGGCGCCAGATCATCGACGCTCTCGCCGACGCCGATGAAATGCACCGGCACTTTGAACTTTGCGGCGATGGCCACAAGGATGCCGCCGCGCGCGGTGCCGTCGAGCTTGGTCATCACAAGCCCGGTGACGCCGACCACCTTCCTGAAAACCTCCACCTGCGACAGCGCATTCTGGCCGACGGTCGCATCGAGTACGAG
>DATMQV010000346.1:0-8961 GCA_035566615.1 Xanthobacteraceae bacterium | reverse complement strand
ATCTGATTGCGTATCACGTCGTCACGACCGGCCGGTGCTTCGCCACGGCCGTCGGCGGACAAGCCATCCCGCTCGAAGCCGGCCAAGTCATTGTGTTCACCAATGGCCAGCCGCACATCATGTCGAGCGGCCCGAACATGCCGGCCGATCCGCCTATGCCGGATGTGCTCGAAGTCGCCGCCTCGGGCAAAAAGCCTTTCTGCATCAACTTCGGTAGCGGGACGGCTTCGGTCAGGCTTGTCTGCGGTTATCTCGCCTGCGACGCGCGGCCCTATAATCCTCTGCTTGAGAATCTTCCGCCCGTGATCACGGCGGGCGATCCGCGCGACAGCGGCGATGGATGGCTCGCACAGTTCGTTCGCTTTGCCGTGGCGGAAGCAGCCGACAAGCATGCCGGCAGCGAGAGCGTCCTCACCAAACTGAGCGAGCTGATGTTCATCGACGTGGTGCGCCGCTATCTCGAGAAGCTTCCTCCTGAACAAGCCGGCTGGCTGGCGGGTCTGCGCGACCCTCTCGTCGGCAAGGCGCTGTCGCTGATGCACGCGAAGCCCGCATACAACTGGACGCTCGAGGATCTGGCAAAACAAGCCGGCCTGTCGCGTTCAGTCCTGGCCGAGCGGTTCACGCAATTCGTCGGAATTCCGCCCATACAGTATCTGACCAAATGGCGGATGCAGATCGCGGCCGAGTTGTTGACCGGCAGCAACATCAATGTTGCCAGTATAGCAGCGCAGATCGGCTACGAATCCGAGGCCGCGTTTAGCCGCGCATTCAAGAAGATGATCGGCGTGGCGCCCTCGGCCTGGCGCCGCACGATCCTGGAGGCTCGCGCGGCGGCAAGTTGAAGCAGCTTAAGAGGTGGCGGGAGTAAGTCCGACCAAGACGCGCGGTCAGTTCGACCGGAACGCTTCAAATGTCAGCCTTTCTCGGCCGCCACGGCCTTGATCACGGCATCGGCCCGGCGGAAGCCTTCGGAGGCGATCGGGATGCCGGCATAGACGGCAGTGTGCAGCAGAATTTCGGCGATCTCGTCCGCGGTGACGCCGTTGTTGAGCGCGCCGCGCACATGCACTTCGAACTCATGCCAGCGCGCCAATGCCGCCAGCACGCAGACATTGAGCATGCTGCGAGTCTTGTGGCTGAGACCATCGCGCAACCAAGCGTAGCCCCAGCATTGGGTCTGGGTGAATTCGATGAAATGCTGGGTGAACGGATTAGCCTGCTGCTTGCCCGCATCGACATAGGCGGCGCCAAGCACTTCGCGGCGGACCTTGGCGCCTTCGCGCGCCCGTTCGGAAATTGAATCCGGCAAAGACATTGTGACCTCCGTTGATGTCGACCATTCCTAGGGTTGTTCGGCAAACGCCACACCTTGTCTCGCAAGAAGCGACGTCGCACAGATCCAACATATGTCGCCGAATGTGGCTAAGTCGACTCAACGCTTCGGACACCATGTCCGCGACGCTATTGGATCCAAGTCGTCAAGCACTGTGCGAGCCAGCCGGAAGCGACCCTTCGCAAAACGCAAATATGCCCTTGGCCGCCAACCACATTGGGACCGTATCTGCTGGATGGAACAAACGAGACATTAGTGACCGCCAGTTGTGAATTTGAGGAAAAAATCGGATTCGAAAATTTTACGACCGTTGAACCGAATGCCATCGGTTGAGCGTTACCTTTCCAGTCACACTCGGGAAGGAAGTGATCTCTAGAGTATTTGGCTTGTTGGGAAATCAGATCAGACACCTCGTCTTCTCGAAGCTCCATTTTCGCTAAGGGAGAGCTTCCGATTCCTTTTAACATGATCGATCCTGAAGAGGTTTGGATACCTTCTAACATGGTCGATCCCGAAGACGGCTCAATGTCTCTCGGATAGACGGGGTCTTGGCTCTTGGTCAGGGTGACGAAGCTTGCCTGAACCACGTCGCAGACGTCGTCGTGAGTCTGCGCAGTTGCAAACGCGGAGCAGAAAGCCAGCGTCGCTAATACAAGCAGTAGGGTGATGTAAATCGACCTCTCATTATTCACTCAAACATCCTCCAGCAAGCATTGAGAGGGCGGCTGGCCTCAATGCCACGCAGCGTTCCCTTTCCGAAGAGGCAGAAGGGTGGCCTATATTTTACGCGGATGCCACCTTGGAATCCTCCCGAAATGCAGGTGACGGAAGATAGCCAACAGCGCAAGCCGTGGGTATAACCTGACCCTTATCTTTGCTCGAAGGCCCCGCGATGATGAATGTGCATGCCAAGGAATGGCCGTGGCCGACCGCGCCGGATTTGCCGCGGCGCGAGGTCGATCCCATCGTGCTGCAGATCGTCGAGGGCACGCTCAATTCCATCGAGGCGGAGATCGAATACGCCATCGAGCGCACGGCGCGCTCGCCGATGATCCGCGAGGCGCACGACTATCGCGTCGGGCTGTTCGACCGCTATTGCCGCAAGCTCACCGGCCGCTCCTACTCGGCGATGCCGAACGCGGTGGTGCGCGATTTCCCGCCGCACACAATGCAGCCGGGCGATATGTTCCTGATGAACGACACCTACCTGACCGAAGGCTCGATCGGGCATTTGCCAGACCTGTGCAGCACAGTGCCGGTGTTCCATCAGGGCGAGGTGGTGGCCTACATCCAGGCCTTCGGGCATCACGATGACATCGGCGGCCGGGTGCCGGGCTCAATGCCGGGCACGGCGACCACGGTGTTTGAAGAGGGACTCGCCGTTCCGCCGATCAAATTCTACAGCGCCGGCGTCCGCAACGACGCGGTTTTCACCATCATCAAGCGAAACACGCGCGTGCCGGAGACGCTCGCCGCCGATCTCGACAGCGAGGTGCAGGCTTGTTTGATGGGCGCCCGCCGCATGGCGGAATTGTTCGAGCGCTTCGGCCGCGAGACTGTGGAAGCCTGCTTCCAAGCCATCCTCGATACCTGCCGCGATACGTTCCGCCGCGAGCTTCTGCCCAAGATCGCCGACGGCGAGTACCACTGGGAAGATTATGTCGAGCATGATGGCGTCACCGATCCGAAGCTGCACAAGCTCGCGCTCAAGCTGGTCAAAAAGGGCGAGCGCCTTACGCTCGATTTCACCGGCACTGATCCGCAATCGACCGGGCCGATCAACTGGCCGGCCGACTATGCGGGCGGCGCCTTTCTGATCAAATGGATCGCGCCGATCCTGCGCAATCTCGCCGACACACCGGAACGCGCCGCCGAAATCCACGTCAATGAAGGCGTGTGCGAAGTGTTCGACGTGATCTTCCCGCCGAAGGGCACGCTGATCACGCCGGAATGGCCGGCGGCGACCAATGCGCGCTCGTTCGTGCTGTTGCGCTGCATCGGGCTGCTCGCCGGTGTGGTGGCGCAAGCCGCGAAGGGGCACATGCCGGCCGATCAGGAAACCATCCGCTACACCGGCTTTTACGGGACCGACCGCAACGGCAAGTCGTTCCTGTCGCGCGAAGTCTTGGGCGGCGGCTCCGGCGGCCGCTACTACGCCGACGGCAACGACGCCATCCACATCGTGCCCGACTCGCGCAACCAGCCGGCCGAATTCACCGAGACGCGATTTCCGCTTGTGGTCGAGAAGCTCGCGCTGCGTACCGATTCCGGCGGCGCCGGCAAGCGCCGCGGCGGGCTCGGCTATGACAAGCATTATCGCGCGCTGGTCGATTGCCGTACCATCGTCACCGCCGACCGCGTGCGGCTCGGCTGCTATGGCGTCAATGGCGGCAAGGCCGGCACGCCGTTCTGCGTGACGATCGATGCCGAGGGCACGCCGCACGAATTGGGCGGCCTGGTCGATGGCGAGCCGGTACTTGCCGGCCAAGTCGTGCGGGTGGTGACGACGGGCGGCGGCGGTTGGGGCGATCCGCTCGAGCGCGAACCGGACTGGGTGCAGCGCGATGTGATCGAGGGCAAGGTCTCGCTCGCAGCCGCGTGCGATGATTACGGCGTGGTCTTGCGCGAAGCCGACGGCAAAGATCCGTTCGTGATCGATGAAGCCGGGACGGCGGCGCTGCGCGCGAAGCTCAAAGCCGCGCGCAGGAGCGCGCCGCCGATGATCGATCGCGGCGACGGCTTTGAGAAGATGATGCGCGGCGAGGTGAAGCCGTGGGTGCGCAGCACGTGAGAACAAGCCGAAACTTCACCATGTCCCGAGCGCCCCACGTGGCAGTGGAATGGCTCGGTCTTGCCGCCGGCTGCTCCCTCTCCCCGCACGCGGGGAGAGGGAGGAGCAGGGGCGAACCGCCGAGTGACCTTTCCATCTCGACGCTAACCTGCGGCCGCTAAAGCAGGAAGTCGCAGCAACAAGGATCAATGAGGATTTCGGGTAATGGCTATTGAAGTCGCTAAGGTCGAATTGAAGAACGTGCAGGACGCTTCCGGCGTGGAGGCCTGCATCCGCAACGGACAATTCAAGGCGGACGAGGTGATCGCCGTCATTGGCAAGACCGAAGGCAATGGCGGCGTCAACGATTTCACCCGCATCCTCGCGGACCAAGCTTTCCGCGCGGTGCTGAAGAAGCACGGCAGCCGCTCCGAAGCCGAGATCGCAAAAATTCCGATGGTCTGGTCGGGCGGCTGCGACGGCGTGATCACCCCGCACGCGACCGTATTCGCGCGCAACGCCAAGACCGGCGCGGCGAACAAATCGCGGCTCGTCATCGGCACCGCCATGAGCGCCGAGATCTTCCCGGAGGATATCGGCCGGCCGGCGATGGTAGAGAAAGTCGCCGAGGGTGTGCGCGCGGCGATGCGCGATGCCGGCATCACCGACCCGGCCGACGTGCATTATGTGCAGACCAAGACGCCTCTGCTCACGGTCGACTCGGTGCTCAATGCGCATAGCCGCCACAAGGAGGTGGCCTGCGAGGTGCACGATTCAATGGGCGTGTCGAACGGCACGACCGGGCTCGGCATCGCCGTGGGGCTCGGCGAGATCAAGATGCCGAAGGCAGAGGACATCTGCCACAACCTCGACCTCTATTCGTCGGTCGCCTCATGCTCCTCGGGCGTGGAACTGACACAGGCGCAGATCGTGCTCCTTGGCAACAAGGCCGGCGTCGGCGGCCGCTATCGCATCGGCCATTCGGTGATGAAGGACGCGCTTGATATCGACGGCATTTACGAGTCCATTCGCAATGCCGGTCTCGAGCTGCCGGAGCGGCCGCGCGCCGACGACCTCAAGGGACGGCTCGTGAACTGTTTCATGAAATGCGAGGCCGACCGCACCGGCAAGCTGCGCGGCCGCCGCCAGATCATGATGGACGATTCCGACGTGCCGTGGCACCGCCACGCCAAGGGCGCAGTCGGCGGCGTCGCGGCTGCCGCGATCGGCGACCCGGCCGTGTTCGTTTCGGTCGATGCCATGCATCAGGGACCGCAGGGCGGCGGGCCCTGCATCGCCATCATCGATGCGGCCGAATAGAGCTAGGCCGCGGCACGCCGCTTGCTTGTGTTGCCCGTCATCCGGAGGCGGCCGCGGATGCGGCCCTCGAAGGATGCGGCCGAAGCGCTCGGGCCGTCGCCCTTCGAGGCTCGCCGACTTGATCGGCGAGCCCTCAGGGTGACGGGAACCGAGCAGCATAACGACGAGTGATGTTGGTCAGATGAAAGACGGCCGGCTCTTTGCCCAGACACTTTTCGCTGCATCACTGATTGCCGGCGGCCTCTTGAGCGCTCCCGCCGCTGCCCATGCCGCAGACAAAGTGAAAGTCGGCGTGTTCCCTGTCAGCTCATCGCTGCCGTATTTCATCGCGCGCGATCTCGGTTACTTCCAGGACCTGAATATCGAGCCGGAGATGATCACGCTCATGGGCGGCCCGCCCAATGTGGCGGCCCTGATCACCGGCCAGATCGAAGTGTCCGTTGTGCTGGTGACGCTGGAAGGGCTCAACGCCAATCTCAAGAAGCCCGGCGCGGCGATGTACGTCGCCATGAACGGCCAGAACGCGACGCACCGGATGGAACAATTCGTGGTGCGCACGGGCCTCGCCGACAAGGTGAAGTCGCTCGCGGACTTCAAGGGATTGAGGCTGATGTCGGCGCCGGGGCCGGCCAACCTGAACACCGCCAAGGGCATTCTGGCCAAGGTGGGCTTGAAGGACGGCGATTACACCATCGATCAGCTCGACATTGGCCAGCACATCAACGCGATGAAGGCCGGCACCTTCGACGGCGGCTATACGCTCGAGCCGAATGCCTCCGTGATGAACCAGCTCGGCTTCGCCAAGACGGTGGAAGCGGGCGTGATCGCCAAATATGTGCTCGGCGATCCGCAATCCGATCCGTTCGCGGCCGGCTGCGCGTTCTCCTCCGATTTCATCACCAAGCGGCCGGACGTCGCCAAGCGGTTTGCGGCAGCTTGGGCCAAAGCGCTCGACCTGATCAAAAGTGATTCGCAGGAAGCGCGCAAGCACCTGCTCAAGAACACGCTGACGCCGGAAAATGTGGTCGATAGCGTGCCGATGCTCGGTTATGTCATGGTCAGGGACATGACGCCCAAGCAAATCGACGACCTGCAGACCTTCGCAAATTTCGGCCACGACATCGGTGTCGTGCCTGAGAAGGTCGACGTACGCAAATATCTGCAGCCGTTCTGATGGCGATCGATCACGCCCGCCGCGTAAGCGAGGCGCGATGAGCGCGCCGCCGGCCATGGCGGAAACGTCGGAGATGGCGCCGGCAGCGGGCGGCGAGACGGCAAAGCCGCCGCATGTCACGATCCGCGGCTTGAGCAAGCGTTTCGACAAGACTGTCATCTACGACGATTTCGATCTCGACATCCCGCGCGGCGAATTGATCTCGGTGTTCGGCCCCAACGGCTGCGGCAAGAGTACGCTCATCAACACGATCGCCGGCCTCTTGCCGGCCGATGAGGGGCAGATCCTGTTCGATGGACGCAAGCTCGCCGCCATCAATTTCGGCTATGTGTTCCAGAATTATCGCGAGGCGCTGTTTCCCTGGATGCGCGCCTTCGACAATATCGCCTATCCGCTCAAACTGAAAAACGTGCCGCCGGCCGAGCGCCGCGCCCGCACCGAGAAGCTTGTGGAGCATCTCGGCATCAAACTCGACCTCGCGCTCTATCCTTATCAGATGTCCGGCGGGCAGCAGCAGCTTGTCTCGATCCTGCGCGCGCTCGTGGTCGAGCCGGAAATCCTCTTTCTCGACGAGCCGTTCTCGGCGCTCGACTACGAGATGACGCTGTTCATGCGCGAGCAACTGCAGCGCATCTTTTTGGAGACCGGCACCACGACGATCCTGGTGTCGCACGATCTGGAAGAAGCGGTCTTTCTCGCCGACCGCGTGCTGCTGCTGTCGCGGCATCCGGCGCGCGTTGCCGCCTTCATGCCGGTCGCCGCCGCCCGCCCGCGTACCGACGCGACGCTGTCGGACCCTGATTTCGTCCGCACCAAGGCCGAGTGCCTCGCCATTTTCCAGCGTGAGGTGCGGCGCGCATGAACTCAAACAAAGCCGATGCCTTTCTGCCCGTGGTCGGAGTCGCTGGCCTGCTCGCGATCTGGTCGCTGGTGACGTGGCGGCAATGGGTCGATCCGCTGCTGCTGCCCTCGCCGATCGCAACCTTTGACTCGCTCTGGCGCGACATGGAAGGAACGCTCGGCTTCGATTTTCTCAAGACCGTCTACCGCACGGCGGCCTCGATCTTGATCGCCGCGGTGATCGCCATTCCGCTCGGCATCGTGCTCGGCTCGTCGGAACGGCTCTACCGCTCGCTCGAATTCGTCATCGACTTTTTCCGCTCGACGCCGGCGTCGGCGATGTTCCCATTGTTCCTGGTGCTGTTCGGCGTCGGCGACGAAACAAAGATCGCGGTCGCGGCGTTCGGCGCCATCCTGGTGATCCTGTTCAACGTGGCCTATGGGGTAATGAATGCGCGCAAGACCCGTCTGCTCGCCGCCAGGGTGATGGGCGCGTCGCGCTGGCGCGTGCTGTTCGACGTGATGCTGCTGGAATCGCTGCCGCAGACCTTTGTGGGCTTGCGCAATGGCGTGTCGCTGGCGCTGGTGATCATCGTGGTGGCCGAAATGTTCATCGGCTCGCAGGACGGGCTCGGCCACAGCGTGTTCGAGGCGCAGCAGCTGTTCGACATGCCGCGTATGTATGCGGCGATTTTCGCCGCCGGCGCTTTGGGCTATGGACTCAATCTGCTGTTCCTGCTGATAGAGCGGCGTTTCGTCCATTGGTCTGGGAAATGAGCGGCCGGGAACTGAAACTGCCGGGAACTGAACGGTATGAGTGATAACACCTTGGTGCGCCAATCGGCGCGTGAACTGGCGCGGCTCATCCGCACCCGCGCCGTCAGTCCCCTCGACGTGCTCGACGCGCATCTGGCCGCGATCAAAGCGCTCAACCCGAAACTCAATGCGGTCGTGACACTGGCCGAAGAGCAGGCGCGGGACAACGCCCAGCGCGCGGAGCAGGCCGTGATGACGGGCGAGCCGCTTGGCGCGCTACACGGCCTTCCGGTCGGCATCAAAGACATCACCCAGACCGCGGGCATCCGCACCACGTTCGCCTCGCCGCTTCTGAAAGACAATGTGCCGAGCGAGGACGAAGAAGTCGTGCGCCGCCTCAAAGCCGCCGGCGCCATTGTGCTCGCCAAGACCAACACCCCCGAATTCGCCTGCGGCGCCAACACCAACAATGCGCTGTTCGGGCCGACGCGCAATCCGTGGAATCCGGCGCTCAGTCCGGCAGGCTCTTCAGGCGGCTCCGCGGTTGCGGTCGCGACCGGCATGACGGCGCTCGTGCAAGGCACCGATTACGGCTGCTCGATCCGCATTCCGGCGGCGTTCTGCGGCATCGTCGGCATTCGCCCGACGCCCGGCCTTATACCGAGCTATCCGAAACCACTCGCCTGGGACCCCGGCGAGGTCCACGGGCCCCTGGCGCGCGACGCGGAAGACGCAGCCCTGATGCTCGATGCCATGGTCGGCTTC
>DATMQV010000345.1:0-4929 GCA_035566615.1 Xanthobacteraceae bacterium | reverse complement strand
AATCTTCGCCGCGTTGCAGCAATCGACGCGCTTCAACGCGGCCGCTTTTTCTGCTAGTATTTTCTTGCCAAATTGTGATGGAGGTCTAACGCGTGGATATCGCGATGAAGCTCAATGTGCTTGCGGTATGCGCTGCTTTTGTATTTGTGAGCGCAATCCTACTGGGGGCCTTCTGAGTTTCGAAAGCACGATCCGGAAGAAAAGGACGAGGGGTCTTCCGAGAGTGGTCGAGCTTACGCGCCGAATTCAACGGCGATGACTGAATAAGAAACACCGGAGCGGATTGTCGCTCCGGTGTTTTATTTGCGTCCGCCTGACCCGAAGTCTATCGCGTCGCGTGAAGCAACGGCTTGGCTACTCGGCGGCATTGCGCACGGCGGCGAGCGGATCGTAATTGAGGATCGGCGCCAGCCATTTTTCCGCTTGCTGGAAGGTCCACTTCTTGCGCGTCGCGTAGTCTTCGACTTGGTCGCGCTCGATCTTGCCAACGCCAAAATAGTAGCTTTCCGGATGGCTGAAATAGAAGCCGGATACGGATGCGCCAGGCCACATCGCAAAGCTTTCGGTCAAGCGCACGCCGATCTGCCGCTCGCCGTCGAGGAGGGCAAACAGCGTCGCCTTCTCGGTGTGATCCGGCTGCGCGGGATAGCCGGGCGCGGGGCGGATGCCGCGATATTTTTCTGCGATCAACTGCGGGCCGCTGAGCTTCTCATCAGGCGCGTAAGCCCAGAACTCGCGGCGTACCCGTTGATGCAGATATTCCGCCAAAGCTTCTGCGAGCCGGTCGGCAAGCGCCTTGGCCATGATCGCGGAATAGTCGTCATTGGCGCGCTTGAAGCGATCGACCACGCTTTCCTCGCCGATGCCGGCCGTGACAACGAAGGCGCCGACATAGTCGGCGAGCCCGCTTGCGCGCGGCGCCACGAAATCGGCGAGCGCGACGTTGGCGCGGCCTTCGCGGCGCGGCAGCTGTTGGCGCAGCGTATGCAACACGGCCATCGGTGCGCTCCGCGCCTCATCGGCGAAGATGAGGATGTCGTCGCCTTCGCTGTTTGCCGGCCATAATCCGACCACCGCGCGTGCGGTGAACCAGTTTTCCGAAACGATCTGCCGCAGCATCGCCTGCGCATCGGCCAACAGGCTGCGCGCGGCTTCACCGGTTTGCGGATCGTTCAGAATGGCCGGAAATTTTCCGTTGAGCTCCCAGGTAGCGAAGAACGGCGTCCAGTCGATGAAATCGATCAACTCCGCGAGCGGAATGTCCGTCAGCTGCTGCGCGCCGGACAGGCGCGGCACTGGCGGCCGATAGTCGCCCGACCAATTGAGCCGCAGTGCGTTGGCGCGCGCGTCCGCCAGCGGCAGCCGCTGCTTGCCTTCTTCGCCGCGCGCATGTGCCGCGGAGATGCGGGCATATTCTGCGCGCACTTCGTTGATGGTATGCGCCCTCGTTTCGCGCGAGAGCAGTGATGACACCACGCCGACGGCGCGGCTTGCATCATTGACGTACAGCGTCTGCCCGCGCCGGTAATTGGGGTGAATCTTCACCGCCGTATGGACGCGGCTCGTCGTCGCCCCGCCGATGAGCAGCGGCACGTCAAAGCCTTGCCGTTCCAGTTCGGCCGCCACATGACACATCTCGTCGAGCGACGGCGTGATCAGGCCGGATAGCCCGATAATGTCCGCCTGCTCGGCGATTGCCGCCTGCAGGATCTTTTCCGCCGGCACCATCACGCCGAGGTCGACAACGTCGTAGTTGTTGCAGGCGAGCACCACGCCGACGATGTTCTTGCCGATGTCATGCACGTCGCCCTTGACGGTGGCGAGCACGATTTTGCCGTTGGACGAGGCGTGCGTGCGGCCGTCTCGATCCTGCTCCATGTAAGGGAGCAGATGGGCGACCGCCTGCTTCATGACCCGCGCCGATTTGACGACCTGCGGCAGGAACATGCGGCCCGAGCCGAACAAATCGCCGACGACATTCATGCCATCCATCAGCGGGCCTTCGATCACCGCGAGCGGGCGGGGGGCCTTGAGTCGGGCCTCTTCCACGTCGGCAGCGATGAAATCGGTGATCCCGTGCACCAGCGAATGGGTCAAGCGTTTCTCCACCGGCCATTCGCGCCAGGACAGATCGGCTTCTTTCTTTTCTTTGCCGGTACCGCGATGCCGCTCGGCGAGCGCGAGCAAGCGTTCGGCGGCATCGCCGCGGCGGTTGAGCACGACGTCTTCGCACGCCTTGCGCAACTCTGGGTCGAGGTCGTCATAGACCGACATCTGCCCGGCATTGACGATGCCCATATCCATGCCGGCGGCGATGGCGTGTTTGAGAAACACTGAATGCATCGCCTCGCGCACGGACTCGTTGCCGCGGAAGGAAAAGGACAAGTTTGACACCCCGCCGGAGACATGCGCGTGCGGCAGGTTTTGCCGGATCCAGCACGTCGCCTCGATAAAGGCGACGCCGTAACCGTTGTGCTCGTCCATGCCGGTCGCGACCGCGAAGATGTTGGGATCGAAAATGATATCTTGCGGCGGGAAGCCGACGCGATTGACCAGGATGTCGTAGGCGCGCGCGGCAATTTTCGTCTTGCGCTCGAAGGTGTCGGCTTGCCCGGCCTCATCGAACGCCATCACCACCACGGCGGCGCCGTAGCGGCGCACCAGCTTGGCGTGGTGGATGAACGCGTCCTCGCCCTCTTTGAGCGAGATCGAATTCACCACCGGTTTGCCCTGCGCGCATTTCAGGCCGGCCTCGATCACGGAGAATTTCGAGGAATCGATCATCAGCGGGACGCGCGCGATGTCGGGCTCAGCCGCGATCAGATTGAGGAACGTCGTCATTGCCTTTTCGGAATCGAGCAAGCCCTCGTCCATATTGACGTCGAGGATTTGCGCGCCGTTCTCCACCTGATCGCGGGCCACGGCGAGCGCTGCAGTGTAGTCGCCGGCGGTAATGAGCTTGCGAAAGCGCGCCGAGCCGGTGACATTGGTGCGTTCGCCGACATTGACGAAGGGGATTGCCGGCGTAAGCGTGAACGCTTCAAGCCCGGACAGACGCAGGTGCTGCGGCACGCTGGGAATCTGCCGCGGCTTTTTGCCGGCCACGGCGGCGGCGATGGCGCGGATGTGATCGGGCGTCGTGCCGCAGCAGCCGCCGACAATGTTGACGATGCCGGAAGAAGCGAACTCGCTCATCTGCTCGGCCATCATCGCCGGGCTCTCGTCGTAATGGCCGAACTCGTTCGGCAATCCGGCATTCGGGTAGGCGCAAATGAGCGTGTCGGCGACGCGGCTAAGCTCGGCGATATGCGCGCGCATCTGCTTAGCGCCAAGCGCGCAGTTCAAGCCGACCGACAACGGTGCGGTATGCGCGATCGAATTCCAGAATGCCTCCGGCGTTTGTCCGGAGAGCAGCCGCCCGGACCGGTCGGTGATGGTGCCGGAAATCATGATCGGCAGACGGACGCTGAGCTCTTCGATGACGTCCGTGCAAGCGAAGATCGCCGCCTTGGCATTGAGCGTATCGAAGACGGTCTCGATGAGCAGGATATCGACGCCGCCTTGGATCAGTCCGCGCACCTGCTCGGCGTAAGCGACGCGCAACTCATCGAACGTGATGGCGCGGAAGCTTGGATTGAGCACGTCAGGCGAGATCGAAGCGGTGCGATTGGTCGGACCGATGGCGCCGGCAACGAAACGCGGGCGGCCGTCCTCGTTCTGCGCGACCTGTGCCGCGTGGCGCGCGAGCCGCGCGCCTTCGAGATTGAGCTCGTAGGCGATCTCGGCCATGCCGTAATCGGCCTGTGCGATGCGAGTCGAGGAGAAGGTGTTGGTCGAGACAATATCCGCGCCGGCACGGAAATAGGCGAGATGAATGGCGCGAACCGAGTCCGGACGGCTTAAATTGAGTAGATCGTTGTTGCCGCGCACCTCACGGTTCCAGGCATCGAACCGTGCCCCCCGATAGCCTCGCTCGTCGAGACCAAGCGCCTGAATCATCGTGCCCATTGCGCCGTCGAGCACCAGAATGCGCTCTGCGGCGAGACCGCGCAGGGCCGTCTCTTTATCTGGCCGGATTGTCATGAATTACGCCCGTTCAATCTCGGGGGAGAGTTGCGAGCGCGCCTGCTCACGATCGCCGGGACGCAATCCCAAAAGGTGGCAGATCGCATAAACCAGCTCGGCGCGGTTCATGGTGTAAAAGTGGAAATCCGTCACGCCTTGGTCAACCAGATCGAGCACCTGCTCGGCGGTTACGGCGGCAGCGATCAGCTTGCGCGTCGTCGGATCGTTATCGAGGCCGTCGAAGCGGTGCGCCAGCCACTTGGGCACCGAAGCGCCGGTGCGGGCCGCGAAGTTCGTGGTCTGCGTGAAGTTTTGCACCGGCAAAATACCCGGCACGATCGGGATATCGATGCCGCTTTTGCGCACGCGGTCGAGATAGCGGAAATAAAGGCTGTTCTCGAAAAAGAATTGTGTGATAGCGCGGCTCGCGCCGGCATCGACCTTGGCCTTGAGCATATCGATGTCGGCGGCAACGTCGGCGCTATCCGGATGCTTTTCCGGATAAGCCGAGACGGACACTTCGATGTCGGCAATGCGCTTGATGCCGGTCACGAGATCGGCGGCATTGCGATAGCCGCCGGGATGCGGTGCAAACCGCTCGCCGATGCCGCCGATCGGATCGCCGCGCAGCGCCACGATATGGCGCACGCCGGCCCGCGCGTAAGCTTCGATCACCGCGTCAACCTCCGGACGGGTCGCCGCGACGCAGGTCAGATGTGCCGCCGGCGTCAGCATCGTCTCGGCAATGATGCGTTTGACGGTCGTGTGCGTGCGCTCGCGGGTCGAGCCGCCGGCGCCGTAGGTCACCGAAACGAAATTCGGCTGCAGAGGCGCGAGCCGCGCGATCGCCTCCCACAGCGTCTT
>DATMQV010000344.1:0-4647 GCA_035566615.1 Xanthobacteraceae bacterium | reverse complement strand
CGGGCAGGCTCGGCCGCTCCACGACCAAAGAATGATAGCGGGTCGCCCGGAAGGAGGCATTGATGCCCCGGAAGATACCGGCACCGCCATGCCGGATGGTCGACAGCTTGCCATGAACCGGGGTTGGCGCGCGCACCACCTTGCCGCCGAAAGCATCCCCGATCGCCTGATGCCCGAGGCAGACACCCAGGATGGGAATGCTGCTGGATGCTTCGCCGATAAGGTCGAGGCAAATCCCGGCCTCTTTGGGCGTGCAGGGGCCGGGCGAGAGGACGATCGCGTCCGGATCGGCCGCCATCACGGCGCTAACCGTCGCCTTGTCGTTGCGGTGCACGCGCACGGCCGCACCCAGGTCGCCCAAATAGTGGACCAGGTTGAAGGTGAAGCTGTCGTAGTTGTCGATCAGAACGATCATGGGCCCGGCAAATCACTCTACTGCCGGGCTCTTAGCGCAAATCCAGCCGCGATTAAACCGCCGTCCGCCCGTAGCGTCCGGGACTTACTGCGCCGGCTTGCCCTTGACCTTTGCAGCCGCTGCCTCGTCATGGGAAATAAGCCGTACATCGCGGGCATGTCCGAAGGGGTTGCGCGCATCCCGCAGGCAGGAAGCTTCGAAATACGGCCAGGCATTGCCCGAACAGGCGCGCGCCAGCGGCCTCGCATCGGCCCGGTCCGCCTTTGCGCCCGGCACCGAGCCGCGCGCTTCGACCTCGGCCGAAAGGCTCAAGGCGACGAAAAACGAACCTGCGAACATGGCCGATGCAAAGACGGCGTATATCGCCTTGCGCATGACACCTGATCCCTGCTTCGCGCCCGCATCTGACGTGGGGTCGCGGCGAAGCTTGCGCTTTATCGTGCTTAACGGCGCCTCGCTCTTTGATGCGCGTCACATTTTTCGACAACAGCCCGGAATTGTCCGAAGGTTCCGGCAAGGCGCGGAAAGCGCTGCGAAATCGGCCTTTTCGTCATTGACAGAGTATGGGGATATGGCCTGGGCGCGCCAGCGAACCGCCTTGCGATTGGGCGGGTCGCGGGCTAGACCCGCGCTATGCCGCATACTGCGCTCTTTGCCGGGTCGTTCGACCCGATTACCAACGGTCATCTCGATGTGGTGCGGAGCGCCGTCAGGCTCGCCGACCGGCTTGTCCTGGCTGTCGGCGTCCATCCCGGCAAGACGCCGCTCTTTTCGGCCGAGGAGCGGCTCCGTATGCTGGAGGAGATTTGCCGCCCACTCGGCCAAAGCGCCGGCTGCGAGATCACCTGCACCACATTCGCCGACCTCGTCGTCTCGGCGGCACAGCGCGCCGGCGCGACCATTCTGATCCGGGGGCTGCGCGATGCCGGCGACTTCGACTACGAGATGCAGATGGCCGGCATGAATGCGGTCATGGCGCCGGGCGTCCAGACCGTACTCCTGCCGGCTTCTCCGGAAGTCCGCCCGATCACAGCCACCCTGGTGCGGCAAATTGCCAGCATGGGCGGCGACATTTCCGCTTTCGTGCCGCCGCAAGTGGCTGTGCGCCTGAAGAAGAAATTCGCAAAAGTCTGAACGCTCAAGCCTGAACGTTGCTCCGGGAGAACACATGATCCGCATAGCCAGCCTACTGCTCGCGCTGACCGTTGCTGCGCCGGCCTACAGCCAGAGTCTCGGCAATCCGGCGGCCCTGAAGGAACAAGCGCCGCCGGTCTATAAGGTCGAGTTCGACACCAGCAAGGGCCCGTTCGTGGTCGAGGTGCATCGCGACTGGGCGCCCAACGGCGCCGACCGCTTCTACAACCTCGTCAAGAACGGCTTTTACGACAACACGCGCTTCTTCCGGGTCATCGAAGGCTTCATGGCGCAATTCGGCGTCAACGGCGATCCAAAGGTCTCCGCCGTCTGGCGCGAATCCCGCATCAAGGACGATCCGGTGAAGGTCAGCAACAAGCGCACATTCGTGACCTTTGCCACTGCCGGCCCGAACACGCGCACGACCCAAATTTTCATCAGTTACGGCGACAATAGTAACCTCGACAGTCAGGGCTTTTCGCCCTTCGGCCAAGTTGTGTCGGGCATGAAGGTCGTGGACTCGCTATATAGCGGCTATGGCGAAGGCGCCCCGGGTGGGCGCGGCCCCAATCAGACCCGCGTCCAGTCTGAAGGAAACGCTTATCTTGCCAGCTCATTTCCCAATCTGGACTATGTCAAGAAGGCGACCATCGTGCCGTAGCAAACGGCGCAGCAGCCGGATTTAAAGCCCGGCGGCAGCCGATAAGTCAGCAGCGGAAGGATTTCATAGTGTCAGCTTCAAAACAGAGTTCCTCGTTACCGCCGGGCACCGATCTGGAGAACGCGCTGGTTATCGAGACTACCCGCGGCAACGTCGTCGTTGCGCTGCGCACCGACGTCGCTCCCGGGCACGCGGAGCGGATGAAGCTCTTGGCGCGCGAACACTTCTACGATGACGTGCCGTTCCATCGTGTGATCGATGGCTTCATGGCGCAGACCGGCGATGGCCAACACGGCAACGGCACCGGCGGCTCGAAACATCCGGATCTGAAGGCCGAATTCTCGGACGTGCCGTACAAGCGCGGCACCGTGGGCATGGCGCGCACCAGCAATCCCAATTCAGCCAACAGCCAGTTTTTCATCATGTTCGAGGAGGGATCGTTCCTCAACGGCCAGTACACGGTGATCGGTGAGGTGGTCCAAGGGATGGACGTGGTGGACAAACTCAAGCGCGGTGAGCCGCCGTCCGATCCCGATCGCATGGTGCGCGTTCAGGTCGCCGCCGACGTTGAAGAGTGAGGATCAATGCGCCGGCTTGCGACCCTGATCGGCGGCGCTCTCCTCGTGGCTTTTGGCGCCGCTGACCCGGCGCGCGCGCAGCTGACTTATCCGCCGTCACCTTGCAGCGTGCTCAGCGCCGAGCCTTGCCACCCCGCGGTGTGCAGTGATTTTCGTGACGGTCGCTGCCAGACTTTGCGGATGAGGGTCGCCGCTTCCGAGGAGATTGCCAAGGATAAGCAGCTCAAGGACCGCCGCGACGAAGGGCAATTGGTCAATACCATACACGACATGTTCGAAGCGCTGCGCGTCTGCTGGCTGCCGCCGCCGCCGGACAAGTCGCGGCCGGGCATGGAATACACGATCCTGTTTGCCTTCAAGAGCAACGGCGAACTGATGGCGCCCGCGCGCGTGACCTACGCCACCCACGGCGTGCCCGATGAAGTGCGCAACGTTTATCACGAGGCCGTGGAAGCGGCGTTTAGGCGCTGCACGCCGATGCATTTCTCGACCGGCATGGCTGGCGCCATCGCTGGGCGTCCGCTCGTCATTCGCTTCTTCGACGATCGCATCATGACCGAGCATTTCAAACAGAACGGCGACCCCGGCAAATAATCGAAGCCTTCGCTCCTTCCCAAGCGAAAGCGGGAAATCCAAATAAGAGCGGATGCGTCCAGTTTGGCCGGTCATGCTCTGAGTCTAAGCCCGCCGCGATCTATCTGTGATGCGACAAGGGCGGGGGAAGCGAGACCGAAATCGTCTTGCCGAAGCATGCGCACGGATCTGTTTGATTTCGCCCTGCCGGAGGATCGCATTGCGTTGCGGCCCGCGTCGCCGCGTGACGTCGCGCGGCTCCTGGTCGTCCATAGCGGCGCGCCCGCGCAACTTGAGGACCGCTTGGTCCGCGATCTGCCGGAATTGCTGCGCGCCGGCGATGCGATGGTGGTCAACGACACCAAAGTCATTCCGGCGTTCTTGCATGGCCGCCGTATCGGCCGCGGCGAATACGAGCCGGGCATATCCGCAAACCTGATCAAACGGCTCGACGGCTCGCGCTGGCGCGCCTTGGCCAAGCCGGCGCGCCGCCTCGAGGCGGGCGATGTCGTTCGTTTCGGCAGCGAAGGCCGGGTCTGCTTTCTCGATCAGCTCGACGCAACGGTTGAAGCTAAAGGGGAGGGCGGCGAAATCACGCTTGCGTTTGCGTTTCACGGCGCGGCTCTCGATCAGGCGCTGGCCGAGCGGGGCGATGTTCCGTTGCCGCCCTATATCGCCGGCCGCCGTGCCGCCGACGAGCAGGATCGCAGCGACTATCAGACAATTTTCGCGCGCGAAGAGGGCTCGGCCGCAGCCCCGACGGCCGGTCTCCATTTCACCGAAGCGATCGTGCAAGCGCTCGCCGCGCGCGGCGTTGTGCTGCACAAGGTCACGCTGCACGTTGGCGCCGGGACTTTCCTGCCGGTGAAAGCCGACGATACCTCCGGCCATCGCATGCAACCGGAATGGGGCAGCGTCAGCGCCGAAACGGCCGCCGCGCTCAATGCCGCGCGCCGCGCCGGCGGGCGGATCGTGACGGTCGGCTCGACCGCGTTACGGCTTCTCGAAAGCGCCGCGGCCGAGGATGGGTCGGTTTCCGCATTTTCCGGCGAAACCGCCCTGTTCATCACGCCCGGCTATCGCTTTCGCGCCGCCGACGTGATGCTGACGAATTTTCATCTGCCACGCTCGACCTTGTTCATGCTGGTGTGCGCTTTTTGTGGACTTGAGACGATGCAGCGTGCTTATGCGCATGCGATCGAAACCGGCTATCGGTTTTATTCCTATGGCGACGCCTGCCTTTTATTTCGTGCATCCTAGGAAGCATGTCTGAACCATTTTCCTTC
>DATMQV010000343.1:0-21060 GCA_035566615.1 Xanthobacteraceae bacterium | reverse complement strand
ACGCCTGTGCAATGCCGCCGCGTACAGACCAAACGTTTCACCGGTCGAATGCCGCCCCCGCTCATACGATCCCAAAGCTGAGCTGAACGTGTCCGAGCAAAGCGTGGCTCGAACGTGGCGGAAAATAGTTTTGAATGTCTTGCCCAAAATGGTCGGCGCCGACACAGTGGAACTCTGCTCCTGCTCACCTTGGTCGCCGCGCATGACGCCCTTCCCGGCGTGAAATGAGCGCACGCGGCCGCGATTGCGGCCTTCCTCCGACCCTGTATCATCCCACCATCGGCGGATGGCGGACGATAACGCCACCGCGGCACAAAGGGGGAAGGAATGACGTCCACATTGGCCCAAAATGTCTTTCAGATCGGATTTGTCGTACCCGATATTCACAAGGGCATGGCCTTTTTCAAAGACAAGCTCGGCGTGCCCGAATTTCTGTTCATCGAAAAACCGGAACTTCAGGACGAGACCTATTTGGGCAAGCCGGCGCCGCTGCGGCTCATCTGGCGTTCGGCTAATGCGGCGACACGCAGGTCGAACTCATTCAGCCCATTGCCGGCACGAGCACCTATTCGAAATTTCTTGACCATAATCCGCAAGGCGGCATGCACCATTACGGCATCGAAGTTCCCGACTACGGCAAGGGCGTGCGGGAAATGGAGGCGAGCGGCTTTGCGCTCGTGCAAGGCGGCCGCCACAACGAAACACGGTTCGCCTATTTCGACACGACCGGCACGATCGGCGCCTTGACCGAGATCGTCTACCTGCAGCCGGAAGAGAAGGCGTTCATGCACAGCCTCAAGCAAAAGAAATAGCGCAAGCTCCGCGCCCATTCGCACAGCGCTATTGCCGCGGTGCACCGCCGCGGCTTGTCTCAAAAGCGCTCGATGGTTGCATCGAGAAACCGTGCGACCGTCGCAATCTCGCGCTCGCTGAAATCTCCGGTGAGGCGAGCGTTCAGGCGGCCAAGGATCGTCCGGGCCGACGCCGCTTTGGCCAGGCCGCTGGTTGTCGCGTAGAGATGAATAGCCCGCTGATCGTCATTCGACGGCTGCCGCCGCACCAGGCCGGCATCCTCCATCCGCCCGATCAGCGCCGTGATGGCCGACGCATTGACGCCGAGCGCATCGCTCACGTCCTTGAGCAGCGCCCCCGGGCTTTTCTGCAAAAAGAACAAAACGCCGAGCTGGGTCGTACTGATGCCGCCTGCTTCTTTGAACGCGGCATCGGCGCTCTTCAGCAGCCGATGCTGCGCCAGCGAAAGCTTGTAGATGAGGCGATGCGGCTTTGCGGACATGCCGGCACCATATCTCAAATAACTTCACCTGTGAATAAATTTGGCCGAGCCTCGGCAAAATGTCTTGACGCCGGCGCCCGAAGCTATAGTTCATATGTGAACTAGATTGACAATGGAACAGCGCCGATGACGTTTCAGCCGAAGGACCCGCATTTCGCCGATCGGGTGCGCGCGAGCTTCGCCCGGCAACGCATGATGCAGACGCTCGGCGTCGAGATCACCCGCATCGCTCCCGGCGAAATCGAGCTGACGATGCCTTACGAAGCCGCCTTCACCCAGCAGCATGGCTTCATCCACGCGGGCATCATGGCAACGGTTCTGGATAGCGCCTGCGGCTACGCCGCGTTCTCGCTGATGCCGGCCGATGCCGCGGTACTGACGGTCGAGTTCAAGACCAATCTGCTGGCGCCGGCCAAGGGCGAGCGCTTTTTGTTCCGGGCCCATGTGGTGAAGCCCGGCCGCACGCTGACGGTCTGCGATGGGCAGGCTTTCGCGATTGAAAATGGCGCCGATGAGCGGTTGGTCGCGACCATGAACGGCACGCTGATGGCGTTGTTCGATCGGTCGAATATCAGTCAGTAAATCGTGTCATCACTTCGCGGCTGGCACCATCGTGCTGTAATTCTCGGGGGTAAATCCGACGACGAGCTTGCCGCCGCCAAGATCGAGCACCGGACGTTTGATCATCGACGGCTGCTCAAGCATCAGCTGCATCGCCTTGCGCGCATCGACGCGCGCCTTGGCGCTCTCCGGCAGCTTGCGGAATGTGGTGCCGGCGCGATTGAGCAAGATCTCCCAACCGACTTTCCTGCACCATTGCTCCAGCCGCTCGCGCTCGATCCCCTCGGTCTTGTAGTCATGGAAGACATAGTCGACGCCGTGCTTCTCGAGCCAGGCGCGCGCCTTCTTCATCGTGTCGCAGTTCTTGATCCCATAAATCGTGATGGATTTGGCCATATGCATGCCCCCGGGTTTCCCATGTAGCACAGAACCACGGGCGCGCCGATTGCCTATACTTATTGCTTGCGCGCCGGTGTGGTGCTTTGTTCAATCGGCAAAGAACAGGCGCTCCAATCATGACGGCCCATAACAACGCTGACCCAGGTCTCGCCGAGTTGCGGAAGGAGAGGACGTTAGGCGGCATCGGCGCCACCAAGTCGCGCGACGTTCCGCGCATCGACTTGAGCGACTTCGGTGCACGCAAGGCCGAAATCGCCGACCAGCTCTGGCGCGCTTCGACGGACATCGGCTTCTTCCAGCTCGTCAATCACGGCATCCCGCAGGAGCAGATCGACGAAGCCTTCGCCATGACCGAACGCTTCTTCGCGCTTCCACACGAGACCAAGGCGCAATATCCGCTCGGCAAAGGCACCAATGCCGGCTGGGAATATAAGAGCCAGGTGCGGCCCTCGACCGGCACGCCCGACCAAAAGGAATCCTATCAAATCACGCTGCCGCGCATGGCGAAGCTCTGGCCAACGGGAAACGAGTTGCCGGGCTTCAGGGCGGTGATGCTCGCCTTCGAGCGCGCCAACTGGGCGCTCGGCATGAAGGTGCTCTCCTGCTTCGCGCTGAAGCTCGGCTTCACGCCGGACTTTTTCACCGAGTGCCACGATCCGCTCTCGAGCGAATACCAGAGCACGCTGCGGCTTCTGCATTACCTGCCGATGGTCGACGCCAAGCCCGAGGATTTCACCGGCTGGCGCGCCGGCGCGCATACCGATTTCGATTGTCTGACGCTTCTGCATCAACGCGCCGGCCAAGGCGGTCTCCAGCTTTGCCCGGGAAAAGAATCGGCCGAACTCGCCTGGACCGACGTCGAACCCCAACCCGGAGTCGTCACCTGCAATATCGGCGACATGCTGATGCGCTGGAGCGACGACAAGCTGCAGTCGACGCTGCACCGCGTGCGCATGCCGCGGGCGGACGAATATCTCGGTCCGCGCTATTCGCTGCCGTTCTTCTGCCAGGCCAACAAGGACGCCGTGATCCAAGGCCCAGACAAGAAATACGCGCCGATCACCGCGCACGACTATCTGCAGCAGCGGATCGCGGCGAATTACGCCAAAGCACCGGCCAAGTGACTGCATCGAAGCGATGAAGGGCTGCGCAGACCCTTCACCGCCTCGCAGAAACAAGCGCGGAAGCCTGCAAGCCGTCCCGGGCGCTAGCCTCGTGCTTCGATCATCTCGCCGATTTTCAGAACGCTGTTCCAGTTGCGGCCGGTCGCCGGCGAGCCGCAGGCTTTGTCGACAAGAAGCGGCGTCAATTTCGATTTGCCGGCACCGTTCACGCCGTAGTCGATCCACAGCGCGCCACCGGCCACGGCCATGCGCTCCCCGGCTTGCGCCTTTTGCTCGAGCTCCTTAGCGGCGCTCGCCTTCAGCGGATCGCGAGAGAGATAAAGATGGAGCATCTTCGCCACTGTTGCAGCATCGTTGGCGAAGGGATTAGCAGCCACGTAGCGTTTCCACTGCGACGCCCGGCGAACGACGACGTCAACGCGCAGGCCAAAGCGCTTAGCGATCGCCTTTTCGAGCAGCCGGCGCACTTCGTCAGCCGCGATATCAGCGTCGACAATCAGATTCCCGCTTTGGATGTACGTTTCCGGACGCTGCAAACCGGTTTTGACGGACAGCGCGCGCAGGTCGGCCATCGGCAGTTTGCGCGTTGAGCCCACATTGATACCCCGCATCAGCGCTACGAAGGTTTCCACGGTGTCTCTAATCCGTCACCCAAGTCGACTTCGATTCTGCGGCAGTAAGCACGTTGCTTCGTCCTGATGCGCCAACACCGCGCCGTGATTCATTTCGCCCCGGGTGCCAGCCCGAGCGCGATGCGCTTCTTCTTCGACAGGCCCTGCGAAACAATCGCATGCGACTGGCGGATATAGTCCCGCAACCCCACATCGGACAGTCCAGGCTTCGCGAAATGCTGGATCCACTTCATCCCGCGCGAGGCGAGATACGGAGCGGGGCGCAACCCGGGCTGCTCCTTCAGCATCTCGTAGGCGATATCGCTCACCTTGAACGTGAAGCTTGGTGCGTCCTCCTGCCAGCCGCCGATCGCAAAGACTTTGCCCGACCTTCCAGACATGCGATCCGCCCCACTGAATGACGTACGTGGTCGCCGGAAGCGATCGGCAGAATTTGTTGAATTCCTTGTAATTCACGTTGGCATGTTAGCTGCGATCCACTTCGAGCGACTAGCGATAGAGCGCCAAGCGCTAAGCGCTTACCGGCGTCGGCGCATCAGTTGTGCGCGTGCGACCAAGGGCCAACAAGGTCGACGGGTTCGAGAGTCATGCTCGTGCTTTGGGACTTGACCCTCTATCAACGCGCACGCTATATAGAACATATTAGGAACAAAACTGTTGAGCGCAAACGGTAAACTTCTACAAGTCATTGTATTATCTTGATATTTTGCACTTCTGGGGGATTGGGGAAATGTACACTCAAAGGTTGGTGGCCGGATGCGCCACGATAGCCGTTGCACTGCTTTTCCGGACTGAAGCCGGCTTCGCTACTCAACCGCAAAAGAGCCAATCTCGCGTAGCGGCGGTGCTGGAAAACATAACGAACTTGAATCGTCCGGGACAAGACGGCTACGCGACCGTTTGGGACGGCAACAAGTATGTTCAATGCAAGCGTCTGTCTGACCGTAACCTCCGCTGCGAGGCAGCCGGATCGCTCATGCAATCGTCTTTGGGGCATGTACTGACGCCTGAGCGCGTTGCCCGGCTCACGGCTCTGGGTTGGCGTCTCGATCCGAGCTTCGGCAATTATGTGCAGACTTTCCCGGCTGACGCCGCATCAAGCTTGGTCGCGGACAAAATTTTACAGACGCTCGGCGAAGCTTACGAAGCCGACGTTGCCGACATCGAGGTTCAAAGTACTTGGATTCCAAGTGAGCCTTGTCCGCCTCGAAACGGGCCCAGCCAAAATCTCGCCGGTATCGTCAACAATGCACCTTCCATGGCGGCGACAGCGGTCTACGCCTGCGCCTATAAGCCCAAAGCGGATCTTGGGCCAAATCTTCCGGCTAGCTCGGCGGCTGATTTGATCGGCTTTTACGGGGCCCGGGTGACCGCCGAGATTCAGCGCTTGCGGGTCAATGCACAGCGCCGTGTCTTCGTCGCGTTCCAGGCCGGCATCGGCTATGTCCAATGCAGACCGGACACTTCGCCGCCGGAAATCTATTGCGAAGCGCAGTCGGCTGATAGTTGGGAGGCCCTCGCCAGCGTGCTTACGCCTGAGCGGATCGCTCGCCTGCATAGCATCGGATTCACCGATCCGGGACGCGGCCCGAACTATTGGAAGACATATCCCGCCGATCAATTCGACGACGGCAGCATCGCCCGCGAATTGCTTACGGTCCTGCACGATGCCTACGGCTATAATGGCCAGCCGATGCTGAAAGTCGTGACCGAAGAGAGTCCCTGAAAGCCGTCCCGCCGTGATCGCCTGGATCGCGATGTCGGAACAGACGCTGCACTGACTGCACCAACCAGCAACGGGCCGGCGGTCTTGCCGCCGGTCCTCTTTCTCCCAGCTTGTCGCGGAACTCGCTCGCGACGTGCGTCTCTATGATGCGGTTGCTTCGCCGGCGAGGGCACGAGCCACGGCGGGTTGAGGACGCACCAGCAAATAGAGTGCGATGACGTGCGTGATCATCAATATGGGCACGTAGATGATCGGGATCGCATAGGTGGCGCCCAATTCTCCCGCCAGTTCCGGAAGGCCGACCTGGCTGCCATGGTAGTAGTCGACGATGATGTCGACCGCGCCCACAAGATTGAAGGCGACGACGAACGCCCAAAAGAGCGGACGTACCCTCACTGACAGAAGCGCCAGCATGGCCAGCACGCCGGTCGCGAAGTCACCATAGGCAGCGAACACCGTGAAGCCCGCGGGCAGATTGGGGCCGACGACGCCTGGAAGGAGGAAGACGAGCCCGAAGAAGCGGAAGCTGTGCAGCGTAGCAATGGCGCGTTGTGCTTCCACCGGGTCCATCGATTTGAGCCTGGGCAGCGCGTACACGGCAACGCAAAGCAGCCAGGGGACATAACCTAAAACGAGATGTATCTGAAAGATGGTTGCCGGGGACATTTTGGCCTCCTTATTAGTTGTTATTTCACACGGCCTCGAACACCGCGGTCAGGATGCCGAGCCGCCCCTCCAAGAGATTTCGTCCCAAGTTGGCGCAAAGCTGCGTGAAGTCCGGCCCATCACCACGCCGACTTAAGGTGATTGTCGCGGATCTTGGGTCTCGACATCGCCGTGCTCCTGATTTGCAATCCACATGTACAACCGCTTCCGGCGAGCGACTATTCGCGATAATGTCGACGAGCTATGAAGCAGAACTTCACAGTGCGGAAAGGGGCGCTCGACGGCGTGGAGGCGTTCCTGAGCGTTGCCCAACACCGCAATTTTCGCCGAGCGGCCGCGGATCTCGGGGTGACTCCGTCAGCGATCAGCCAGGCGATACGCGCGCTTGAGGCGCGCGTCGGCGCGGCGCTCTTCATACGCACAACGCGCAGCGTCGGCCTGACCGAAGCCGGCGAGCGATTTCTGTCGCGCGCGAAGCCCGCCTTCGAGGAACTCGTCGCCGCAAGCGCGGCGGCCGGCCGGACTGTTGCGCCTCTCGGTGCCGCGCGCGGTGGTGCCGCTCCTGCTGGAGCCGCTGATCGCTTCCTTCTGCCAAGCCTATCCTGAAATCGAACTGGAAATCGCCGCAAGCGGCGAGATGGTCGATCTTGCGGCCGGCGGGTTCGATGCCGGCATTCGTCTCGGCCAATTCATCGACCCCGATATGACAGCGGTGCGGCTGACGCCGCCTTTCCCGTTGGTGGTCGTGGGGAGCCCGGATTATCTCAGAGGGCGGAAGCGGCCGGAACGCATCGACGATCTGCGTGGCCACGCCTGCCTGCGCATGCGCCGCTCGAACGGGTCAATCGCGCCATGGCCTTTTGTCGACGGCAACAAGACCGTCGAGGCCATCGTCTCCGGGCCGCCCATCGCGCACGACTTCCCCACACTCATCGGAGCGGCGATCCAAGGCGTGGGACTTGCACAGGTGCCCGGCCCGCTCACCACAGCGCCGATTGCAGACGGTCGATTGCAGGCGCTACTGGCGCGCTTCGCCGTCACGGCGCCGGGCGTTTTTCTGTACCACCCAGGCAGGCGTCAGGTCTTGCCGAAGCTGCGAGCCTTCATCGAGCACGTCAAATACCGGAGCGCTGACGCTCCGCGCGACCGAACGATAGCGCGGAAGTTACGCAGGCGCGACGGCGCAAACAAGTCTTGACGACCTTCTGAAAGCACGAACACGGCACGTGCTACTGCTACGGCGCCAACATCATCGGAAATTGCCTCTCGATTGAAATCTGCGCACCATCACGAAGCGCGTTCCAAACCCATCTGATCGCGTCATCCTCTGACAGGCGGTGCGATATCGAGAACCAGCTGCGATAATCATTCCGCATGTCGTCGTATGTCGGCGGCGTCGTAGAGACATCAAGGATCGACATCTCCTTAATTTTTGTGAGCTCGTTCAAAAGGCGAATACTGCTGCCGACGAATGTCGGATCACCCTGGTCAGAAGCCAGTTCCTTTGGCGGATCGAACTCGATTGGCAACCAAAAAGATAGAAGCCACCAAGGCAGATTGCGCAACGCTGTCTTCGTCATCGCGTCGTGTTCCGAAAATCCTTCGAGCCCAGCAGCGAACGTGTTGAACGCATCCAGCGACGCATTGTTTAGCACAGAAATCATCACATTTTCGGTCATGCGTTGTGCACCACTGGTAGTCATTCGTGGATTCAAACCGATAGGACTGCCGGTCGGAGGCCAATTTCTCAAACCGAGACGCCGGCAGATCCTGAGAACACGATCTTCAATATCCGAGTCCAACGGACCGACTATGAGATCGGCGGCCATTGCGGCGTCCCCTCACTCCCACTCGATCGTGCCGGGCGGCTTCGAGGTCACGTCGTAGACGACGCGGTTGACGCCTTTGACTTCGTTGACGATGCGGGTTGCGATCGTGCCGAGAAATTTCATATCGAACGGGTAGAAGTCCGCGGTCATTCCGTCAGTCGACGTGACGGCGCGCAGGCCGACGACATAGTCGTAGGTGCGGAAATCACCCATCACGCCGACGGTGCGCACCGGCAGCAGCACCGCGAAGGCCTGCCAGATATCGTCGTAGAGACCGGCGCGGCGGATTTCTTCGATGAACAACTCGTCCGCCAGACGCAGGATATCGAGCCTCTCGCGCGTGATCGGACCCGGGCATCGAATGGCGAGGCCGGGACCTGGAAACGGATGCCGGCCGACGAACGCTTCCGGCAGATCGAGCTCGCGGCCGAGCGCGCGCACCTCATCCTTGAACAATTCGCGCAGCGGCTCGACGAGCTTCATATTCATGCGCTCCGGCAAGCCGCCGACATTGTGATGCGACTTGATCGTCACCGACGGCCCGCCGGCGAACGAGACGCTTTCAATCACGTCCGGATAGAGCGTGCCCTGCGCCAGAAAATCGGCCGGACCTTTTCCGTCACTTGCGACTTTCTTGGCCTCGCGCTCAAACACATCGATGAACAATTTGCCGATGGTCTTGCGCTTTTCCTCCGGATCGTCGACGCCTTCGAGCGCCTTGAGGAAAAGATCCTCGGCGGCGACGTGCACCAGCGGAATGTTGTAGTGGCCGCGAAACAAAGCGACGACGCGCTCGCCTTCACCAAGCCGCAACAGCCCGTGATCGACGAAGACGCAAGTGAGCTGATCGCCGACCGCCTCGTGGATGAGAACGGCGGCAACCGCAGAGTCGACGCCGCCGGAAAGCCCGCAGATCACCCTGCCCTTCTCGACCTGGCGGCGGATTTTGTCGATCGCTTCGTCCTTGAATGCCCGCATCGTCCAATCGCCGGAGCAGCCGGCGATGCTGCGCACGAAGTTGCGCAGGATGGCGGCGCCATGCGGCGTGTGGATGACTTCGAGATGGAATTGTGTGGCGTAGAACCGGCGCTTCTCATCGGCGATCATTGCGATCGGCGCATTGGACGAAGTTCCGACGGCGACGAACCCCTCCGGCGGCCGCGTCACCCGATCGCCATGGCTCATCCATACCGGATAGCGCTGGCCGACCTCCCACACTCCGTCGTAGAGGGCCGAAGGCCGCGTCACCTCCACCTCGGCGCGGCCGAATTCGCGATGATGGCCGCCTTCCACCTTGCCGCCGAGCTGGTGCGCCATGGCCTGCTCGCCATAGCAAATACCGAGCACCGGCACGCCGGCCTGATAAATCGCCGCCGGCGCAAGTGGCGCTTCCTTGTCGAACACCGAAGCGGGTCCGCCCGAAAGGATAATCCCTTTCGGCTTTAAGCTGCGCAGCGCCTCCTCAGCCTTCTGGAAAGGCACGATCTCGCAATAGACACTTTCCTCGCGCACCCGGCGCGCGATCAGCTTGGTAACTTGTGAGCCGAAGTCGACGATGAGGATCGTGTCGTGCATAGCGATATGTGCGGCTGCGATCCCGCCGGGTCAAGGCCGCGGCCGCGTCTTCCCCGTTTTGCTTATCCCTTGCGCATGACGGCGACATAGAAGCCGTCCGTGTCCGTCGTCCGCGGCGTCATCAGCACCCCTTCATCCGACAGTTTCGCGGCCTGGCAGAACATGAAGCTCCGCTCGCCCAGGCTGGCGGCTGCCAATTCGCGCGGCGGCACTACGCTAAAGTCGCGGTGCCGGTCCAGGAAGGCGCCAACCTGGTCGCCGTTCTCCTCCGGCAGAACCGAGCAGGTGATATAGGCAATGCGGCCTCCGGCCTTCAGCAGCGAGACGGCGCGGTCGAGCAAGACCTCCTGCTGCTTGAGCCGGTCGGCCAAGGCACCGGGCCGCACCCGCCATTTGGCGTCGGGATTGCGCCGCCAAGCGCCGGTGCCGGTGCAGGGAGCATCGATCAGCGCGAGGTCCATGCGGCCGGCGAGATCGGTCAACACGTCCGCCTCGCCACGCGGCGTGCGCACCTGAATATTGCGCGCGCCGGCGCGGGTGATGCGCTCATGGATCGGCGCGAGCTGCCGCTTATCGATGTCGGTGGCGTAGATCTGACCGCGATTGTCGGTCATGGCCGCCAGCGCCAGCGTCTTGCCGCCGGCGCCGGCGGCGAGATCGACGATCTGTTCGCCGGGCTTGGCGCGCGACAGCAATGCGGCAAGCTGCGAGCCTTCGTCCTGGACCTCGATCGTCCCCTTCAGAAAAGCGGGCTCGGCGTGGATGGCCGGATTCTTCGAGTCAGCCGAGAGCTTGATGCGCAAGCCAAGTGGCGACCATCGTGTGGGCTCTGCATGCAAATGTTCGAGCTTGGGCAAGACCTCTTCGCGCTCGGCCTTGAGCGTATTGACGCGCAGATCGAGCGGCGCCCGGCTCGCAAGCGCGGCGCCTTCGGCGGCGCGCTCATCGCCGAACGCACGCGAGAACTGCTGATCGAGCCATTCGGGATAATCGCCACGGATATGCGCCGGCGCTTTCGAGAGGCCGTCGCCGGCGAGTGCCGCCCGCTCGGCTTCGGTCAATGGTGCGGGCGCGAAGCGCGCGCCGCTGCATAAGTCGGCGATTTCGTCGACCGCCAAACCGCGCTCACGATGCAACATACCGATGGCGGCAGCGCGAGCACTGGCCTCGCCCATCATCCAGGCCGAGGACGATTTGCGCCGCAAGGTGTCGTAGACCAATCCGGCGATCGCCGCCCGGTCCGACGAGCCGGCGAAACGATGCGAAAGTCCCCAGTCCTTGAGCACCTCGGCGGCCGGACGGCGCTGCGCCTCGATGCCGGCGACGATCTCGATAGCGGCCGAAAGTCGAGCGGCGGGCATCATGCGATCGTCCAGGGCGCGGGCGGCCTCATTTCAGCGCCCGCACCGCCGCCAAATCACCGCCGAGACAACGCCGATTGCAATCACACAATCCCACCACTGAGCACTTCGACGATATAGATCGCCCACATCACGATGAGCACCACCGCGCCGACAGAGTAGAAGGAACTGCGCCACCTGTAGGTGTTGCTGGTCACATGCACGTAAGCCTGCAGCACGCGGCAGATGACGAAAAGCCACGCCAGGATGACAAACAGATAACCGGCATGCCGGGTGACCCATACGAGGATGGTCAGCACATAGAACAACACCGGCAACTCGAACTGATTTGAGAAGGAATTCGCCGCCTGCATCGTGCGGCGCGGCCAATTCGGCTCGCGCAGCGCCACATCGGCCGGCTTCGCCGCGCCGGAGCGAAAATCGCCGCCGCGCAGCGCGCCCATCCAGAGCATCAGCACAAAGGTCAGGATGACCTCGACAAACAGCGGCAACAAAACGGCTTGCAGCGACATCGGCCGGATCCCCCATAAACCGCACGTCCTTACCATGGCACGGTTGCCGCCGCCATGCCGCGCAAGTCTGCGATAGCTCTCGTTGAATGGCGTTCACGCGCTCCAGCTGTCGCCAGAGCGTGATCTCTCGGGAAAACCAGCGTCACCCGGATCTTACGTTAAAGTTTGACGCTAATTGCCGTTTCGCCATCGTCATCGACCAGCGCACTGCGCCACGACTTGCCGTCGAACAGCGCCTTGCCGACCGCATCGGCCGTCCCGCCGTGATTGAGATTGGCGGTAATCAAGAGACCGCCGGTGCGCAAAAGCTTGCCCAGCGAAAGATGCAGCGCCGGCACCGGCGTGTGGCCGTCAAAGAACGCGACATCGTAGCCGGGATCGAGCGTCGGCAGCACCGCCGCGAAGTCGCCTTCGTGCACGGCGATGCGGTGATCGAGGCCGGCCGCGGCAATATTCTGACGGGCGAGTTCCACATGCTCCGGATCGCGCTCGATGGTGTCGATCGTCGAACTGGCCGCACCATCGGCGAAGGAGAGTGCCGTGTAACCGAGCGCCGTTCCCAGCTCGAGGATGCGGCGCGCCCGCACCGCCGCGGCCAGCATCCCGAGCAGCGGACCGTGTCGATAGGGATAGGCGTGGCAGCGATGGCGCGCACGATGCTGATCGGTGGCTTTGCGCACGTCCGCGAACGGATCGGCCGGCGATTTCGTCACCGCCGCTTACTCCCGGCTCGGATAATTCGGGCTTTCGCGCGTGACGGTGACATCGTGCACATGACTCTCGCGCAAGCCCGCGCCGGAAATGCGCAGGAACTCGGCCTTCTGATGAAACTCCGCGAGATCCTTGGCGCCGACATAGCCCATGGCCGCGCGCAAGCCGCCGGCGAGCTGATGGACAACGTTGGCGACCGGTCCTTTGTACGGTACCTGACCTTCGACGCCTTCCGGCACGAGCTTGAGCGTGTCCTTGATCTCCTGCTGGAAGTAACGGTCGGCCGAGCCGCGCGCCATAGCGCCCACCGAGCCCATACCGCGATAGGTCTTGTACGACCGCCCCTGATAAAGAAAAACCTCGCCCGGTGTTTCGTCGGTTCCGGCAAGAAGCGAGCCGACCATGGCGCAGTCGGCACCCGCGGCGAGCGCTTTGGCGAGGTCGCCGGAATATTTGATGCCGCCATCGGCGATCACGGGCGTACCGGTTTGCCTGGCCGCTTCCACCGCGTCCGTAATGGCGGTGAGCTGAGGCACGCCGACACCGGCGATCACGCGCGTCGTACAAATCGAGCCCGGCCCGATCCCGACCTTGATGGAGTCAGCGCCGGCATCGATCAGCGCTTTGGCGCCTTCCGCCGTCGCGATATTGCCGGCCACGACCTGCACCGCGTTCGACATGCGCTTGATGCGGGTGACGGCCTCCAGCACCCGCCGCGAATGGCCGTGCGCGGTATCGACAACGATGAGATCCACGCCGGCATCGATGAGCGCTTCGCTGCGCGCGTAACCCGCCTCGCCGACGCTGGTCGCGGCGGCGACCCGCAGCCTACCCTGCTCGTCCTTGCAGGCATTCGGATTTGCCACCGCCTTTTCGATATCCTTTACCGTGACCAGGCCGACGCAGCGATAATCGCCATCGACCACCAAAAGCTTCTCGATCCGATTCTGGTGCAGCAACCGCTTGGCTTCGTCCTGGCTGACGCCCTCGCGCACCGTGACGAGATCGTCCTTGGTCATCAGCTCGGAGATTTTTTGCCGGCCGTCGGTGGCGAAACGCACGTCGCGGTTGGTGAGAATGCCGACGAGCCTGCCGGCGCGCCCGTTGCCGCCGCCTTCAACCACCGGGATGCCGGATATGCGATGCTCCTGCATCAGCGTCAGCGCATCGTCGAGCGTCGCACCGGGATGAATGGTCACCGGGTTCACGACCATGCCCGATTCGTATTTCTTGACTTGCCGCACCTGTGCGGCCTGCATCGCCGGTTCCAGATTGCGGTGAATGACGCCAATACCGCCGGCTTGCGCCATGGCGATCGCCATATGCGCCTCGGTGACGGTGTCCATGGCCGACGCCACGATCGGGATATTGAGGCCGATGCTGCGGGTGATTCGCGCTCGAATATCGACATCGGACGGCAGCACGTCCGACAAACCGGGCTTGATCAGTACGTCGTCGAAAGTGAGACCTTCGCGCGGACTATTCTTGAGCATCGCCAACTCCGCTAATGCCCGCGTGGCCGCGCGAGCTTTTGTTCACGCGGGCGCTTCGAAGGCCGAAGGTTAAATGGATGAACCGCAGGTCGAGCGCTCGCTCCACCCGCCGTCATCCACCTCGAAGGCCCCGCTTTTGGGTTGGCGCCGGTTCCTAGCATGTCCGCGCCGCGATTCATAGATGGTGAGGCGCGGCTTGGCCGGCCAGTGCACAGCGGAGTAGATTTGTCGCAACCGAGATGATCGATGCACGTTTCGATTGATTTTCTCGCCCATCCCATGCCGGGCAAGATCATGATGTCGCTGCGATTGTTGCCCTCTATCGCCGTGCGGCGAGCCACATTCGGCCTTCTGGCACTGGCGGTCCTGTGCCCCGCCCTCAGCCTGACGGCGCTCGGCCAAGACAGTCCCGACGAGCGGCGCTGCACAGGACAGTGGCGTGCCAGCAACGACGAGCGAATCACCTCCTGCACGGCGCTCCTCGATTCCGGCCGTTATCAGCCGCCCAACCTCGCCATTTTGCGTCACGACCGCGGCGTGGCACTGCGCGCCAAGGGCGACATTGCCGGCGCGATCAACGATTTTGCCGAAGCCATCAAGCTCAATCCGGATTATGCGCGGGCCTACGCCGACCGCGGCAGCGCGCGGCTGATGCAACACGATCTGGACGGCGCGATTGCCGATCTCGACGCCGCGATCGGGCTCGAGCCCAACGACGCCGGCGCCCTCATGACGCGCGGCAACGCTTTCGACGAAAAAGGCGACTTCGATCGCGCCATCGCCGACTACAACGAGGCCATCCGGTTGTCGCCGAACTATGCCGCCGCTTATTTCAACCGCGGCCTCAGCTTCCGCCGCAAGAGCGATTTCGAGCACGCCATCGCCGATTACGATCAGGCAATCAGGCTCGATCCAAAGAACGCCTCCGCGCTCAACAATCGCGGCATCGTCTGGTTCGAGAAGGGCGACCTCGACCGCGCCATCGCGGATTATAACTTGGCGCTGCGCATCGATCCTAACTTCGCGCCGGCTTACAACAATCGCGGCGATGCGTGGCGCGGCAAAAACGACCTGACGCGCGCATTGGCGGATTTCGATCGCGCCATCCAGCTATCGCCGCAATTTGCCTTGGCGTACGACAATCGTGGGCTGGTCTACTACCAAAAGCGGGATTTCGATCACGCCATCAGCGATTTCGATGCGGCGATCCGTTTCGATCCTAATAGCGCCGAGGCCTACAGCAATCGCGGCAACGCTCACGACGACAAAGGCGATCGCAACGCCGCGATCGCTGACTACAACGAGGCGATCCGGATCGATCCAAACAACACCCGCTTCTACTACAACCGTGGCATAGCCTACCGGCGTGACGGCGACCTCGATCGCGCGATCGCCGATTTGAGCGAGGCGATCCGCCTCAGTCCACAGCAGGCCAGCACCTACAACGAGCGCGGCTACGCCTATTATCAAAAGCACGATTTTGCGCGTGCCATCCCCGATTACGATCAGGCGATCAAGCTCAGTCCAAAATTCGCGGTTGCTTTCAACAATCGCGGCAATGCCTTCGACGACAAGGGAGAGCCTGATCGTGCCATCGCCGACTATACTGAAGCGTTGAAGATCGATCCAACTTATGCCGCGGCGGTGTACAACCGGGGCATAGCGTGGCGGCGCAAAGGCGATATCGACCGCTCGATCGCCGACTATGATCAAGCGATCAAGCTCAATCCTACGGCCGCCGCATTCAACAACCGGGGCAGCGCCTGGATCGCAAAGGGTGAGCCTGAGCGAGCCATTGCCGATCTCGATCAGGCCATCAAGCTCGATCCGCGGCTTGCTGACGCCTATATCAATCGCGGCAATGCCAAACGCGAGCGCCTCGAACTCACCGACGCCATGGCCGACTATACCCGCGCAATCGAGCTTTCGCCGAACGCGGCGCTCGCCTACTACAATCGCGCCTGGGCGCACTATCTCGGCGGCGAAAACGTGCAGGCGCTCGCTGACGCCGATCGTGCGATTGCGCTCAACGCGCATTCGGCGAGCGCTTTTTCCACTCGCGGACTGATCCGCGAGCGGCTTGCCGATCAAGCCGGCGCAATTGCCGACTTCCGCGAGGCGCTCAAGATCGATCCGTCATTCCAGCAGCCCGCCGAAGGTTTGCAGCGGCTGAAAGCCGGCCCGGCGAGCCGCTAGGCAAATGCCCGCAAGCCCAGCGCCTGATTCCTATGATCGGGTCGTCCCGCTGATCGTTGCGGTCGCGCTGTTCATGGAAAACATGGACTCGACCGTGATCGCAACCTCGCTGCCCGCGATCGCGCAAGCGCTCGGCACCAATCCGCTGGCATTGAAGCTTGCCGTCACGTCTTATCTGCTCGCGCTCGCCATTTTCATTCCGGCCAGCGGCTGGATTGCCGACCGCTTCGGAGCGCGCAATGTGTTCCGCAGCGCCATCGTCATCTTCGTCCTCGGCTCGATCGGCTGCGCGCTATCGAGTTCGCTCCAACAATTCGTTTTGGCGCGCATCATGCAGGGCGCCGGCGGCGCGATGATGACACCGGTCGGCCGCCTCATCTTGGTGCGCAGCATCGACAAGCGGCTGCTGGTCCATGCGATGGCGCTGGTGACAATCCCGGCGCTGATCGGACCGATCTGCGGCCCGCCGCTTGGCGGCTTCATCACTACGTATTTCTCGTGGCACTGGATTTTTATCATCAACGTGCCGATCGGCGTGTTGGGCGTAGTAATGGCGACCTTTTTCGTGCCGGATATACAGGCGGAGCGTCCGGCTCGGTTCGATTTCATAGGCTTCGTGCTGTCGGGTCTTGGCATCGGTGGATTGGCCTTCGGCTTTTCGGTTCTGGGACTTGCGCTACTGCCGGCCCGTTGGATCGCGGCACTCATCGGCGTCGGGGCCGTGTCCGCGGTCGCCTACGTGTTTCACGCCCGGCGCACGCCGGCGCCTATTCTCGATCTCGGCTTGTTCAAGCTCGAGACTTTCCGGGCCAGCATTCTTGGCGGCTTCGTGTTCCGGCTCGGCATCGGAGCACTGCCTTTCTTGCTGCCGCTTCTTCTGCAGATCGGCTTCAAGCTGACACCCTTTCAGTCCGGCCTGATCACTTTCACTGCCGCCGTTGGCGCGATCTTCATGAAGGCCGCCGTCGCCACCGTCCTTAAGCGCTTCGGCTATCGCCCGGTGCTCGTCTATAACAGCCTCATCAGCGCAGCCTTTCTTGCGGCATGCGCCACGTTCCAGCCCGGCATGCCATTCGTAGCTATGATCGCCATCCTGCTCGCCGGCGGCTTCTTCCGCTCGTTGCAATTCACCGCCGTCAATACGATCGCCTATGCCGAAGTCGAGCCGCCGCTGATGAGCCGCGCGACTACGCTCACGTCGGTGGCGCAGCAGCTCGCGCTCGCCGCTGGCGTCGCTGTCGGCGCCCTGGTGGTCGAAATCACGCTGCTGCTGAGGCACGGCACCGCGATGAGCGCTGCAGATTTTCCGCCGGCTTTTCTAGTCGTGGCCGCTTCGACCGCCGCTGCGAGCCTCGTCTTCCTCCGGCTGCCGAGCGACGCCGGTGCCGAGCTTGCCGGCCGCGGGGCGGCAGACACTGCCGAGGCCCAGAAGAAATAGCGCGTTAGCGTTCCGATTTCGGCAACGACCAAGGAACCAACCAGCGCTGCACCAACGTGCAAAGCCGAAACAGCGCGAGACTCAAGGCGACCAGGATCGCTAGCCCGGCGAACGCCTGCGGTATCTTGAAGAACGAGGTCGAGAACATGATGAAAAAGCCAAGCCCGCGCTCGGCGGCGACGAATTCGGCCACGACCGCGCCGATGATCGACAGCGTGATGGAAATCTTCAGCGCGCTGAAAATGTAGGGAACCGCGAACGGCAGGCGGATATGCAGCATCTCGCGCGTGCGTCCGGCGCGCAGCGAACGCGACAACTCGATCAACTCCTCGGGCGTCACCATCAGTCCGGTGACCGTCGAGACGACGATGGGAAAGAACGCGATCAAAAACGTGATCACGACGCGCGGCAGATCGGATGCGCCGAGCGTGACGACAATGATCGGCGCGACCGCAACGATCGGCGTTGATTGGACGATGACCAGGATGGGATAAAGGGTCCGCGACAGGAAGCGCGAACTGACCAGCGCCACCGCGAGCGGAATCGATATGGCGATGGCGGCTGCATAGCCCATCAAAGCCACACGCAACGTCGCGCTGATATGGCCGAGCCACTGCGTTGCCGAGACTTCAAGCCCGGCCTGCACGATCGCACTTGGAGACGGCAGGAGAAACGAGGGTATCGCAAACAGCCGGCAGGCGCCTTCCCAGATCACAATGAGCCCGACGAAGGCCGCGGCCGGCGCCAGCCGATCGCCCCAGACGCGCAAGGCGACGATGAGCGCTTTACGCGACGGCACGGCTGAAGAGCTGCCCGCGGATATGGTTTGCGAGCGCATGAAAGGTCGGGTCCGACAAGGTGGCCATCGAGCGCGATCGCGGCAGGTCAACGTCGATCACTTCGCGCACCCTGCCCGGCCGCGGCGTCATCACGATGATGCGGTCGGCCAGCAGCACCGCCTCAGGGATGGAATGCGTGATGAACAGCACTGTCTTCGGCCGCTCGGACCAAATGCGCAAGAGCTCGAAGCTCATTTCGTCGCGCGTAAGCGCGTCGAGCGCCGAGAACGGCTCGTCCATCAACAAAATGTCCGGATCGAGCAACAACGTCCGTGCAATCGCGACGCGCTGCTGCATGCCGCCTGATAATTCGTCGATACGCTTGCGCGCAAAATCCGTAAGGCCGACGAGCTTGAGCAGATCGAGCGCGCGGGCGTTATCGTCCGCGCTGACGCGCCCATATTTGTGGCGGAGCGGAAAGGTCACATTGCCGAGCACGTCGAACCAGGGCAACAACGTCGGCGACTGGAACACGATGCCGATCTCGTCGCGCGGCTCGGTGACCGCGAGATCGTAGATGCTGACCGTGCCGCGCGTCGGAAAGATCAGCCCGGCAATCAAACGCAGCAGGGTTGACTTGCCGCAGCCGGATGGCCCGAGAACCGCCAGGAATTCGTTGCGCCCGATGTCGAAGGTTATGCCGTCGAGGGCCGTCACCGCGCCGCCGTCGGCGCGCCCGAAAGTTTGCTCCACATCGGCGAAACGAATGACGCCTGAGTGTTCGCTCATCGCCGCGCTCCCGGCCGCACAGCGTGTTTTATTTGGGTATGAACGAGCGGTCCACAGCGGTTTCAGGATCGAGCTTGTCGAGCGGAATGTTCTGCGCCTCGGCAGTCCATTTCCAGGTCTTGGCGAGAAGTGCCTTCTCGAAGGCGCCCGCACCATCCTTTTTGCTGATGTCGTTGACCATCAGCGGGACCGAGACGGCAAATTGCGCGCGCGCGACATCGACATCGATCTCCGGCACCATGGCCTTGACGGCCGCAGCGGCGGCGCCCGGATCGGCAATCGCCATGGCGTTTGCCTTCATGTAGGCGCGCACGAATTTCTTCGCCGTCTCGGGACGTTCACTCAAGACCTTTTCCGACGCAAGCAGCGAGAGCCCATAGCCATCAAAGCCATAGTCGGACCATTGGATGACTTTAAGCTTCTTGCCGGTTTCGCCCAGGGTCTTCACGAATGCGGGCGCGACCGTCACCCAGTTGATCGTGCCGGCGACTTTTCCCGTGGCCAGCATGGGCGCCAGCGCACCGGGATCGGCCTTGAGCACATCCACTTTCGCGGGATCGATGCCGTTTGCCTTCAGCACCAGCGGCCACACAACATTAGACGACGAGAAGGTCGCAGTGGCGATGTTTTTGCCGGCGACATCCTTGAGGGTCGCAATTCCGGAATCCTCGGTCGTGAAAATCGCATCCGGCTGCAATGTGTAGATCGACAATATCGCTTTCACCGGCGCGGGGCTTTGTGCGCGCGCTTGCAGCAGCGCGGCAAGACCACCGGTTCCCATGTCGGCGGCGCCGGTGGCGAGCTTGGTCACCACGTCGGAGGAACCGCGGCCCGATTGAATGACGACGTCGAGCCCTTCCTCGGCGAACACGCCTTTCTGGACTCCGAGATAAGGCACGGCTTTGTCGCCGGCCGGGAGCCAATCGATCAGGAAAGTGACTCTTTCAGCAGCGAACACTGGTGCGCCGGCACCGGCAGAGAGGGCCAGCACGGCCAAAGAGGCGAGAACACGCCGCAGTTTCGTCATCACGCAAATCTCCGCTTTTCCGCCTTTCCGGGAAGCAAGACTTACGCCATGGCGCTGCGGCGTCAGCCTTTGTAGGTGCGCCGATACATCTCGCGCAGATGATCCCCAACCGTGATCGGCGGATATTTCGGCGTCTCTCCGGGCGCGAGGCAAGTCGGTATGCAGGCGACCGTGTGCGTGTAGTTGCCGGTGTAGAAAAATGGCACCGAATAGCGCTCGCGGCCGGATGTGTTGACAACGCGATGCACGGTCGAGCGATAGCGATCGTTGGTCCAGCGCGCGATCATGTCGCCGAGATTGACGACGTAGGTGTCCGGCAGCGGATCGGCATGGATCCATCCGGCCGCCGACTGATCCCAGACCTGCAGACCGCCGACATCGTGCTGCCGCAAGAGCGTCAAGCCACCGAAATCGGTGTGCGCGCCCGCGCCCTTCTGCCCGGGCTGCGCTTGCGCGGACTGCGGTGGATAATGCAGGAGCCGCAGCGTTCCCATGGCATCGCGGCAGAAGCGGCAAAATAGTCTTCCGACAGATCGAGCGACAGCGCGATGCCGCCCATCATCCGTTCACCCAACGCGAGCATCACGTCCACATAAGCTTGCATCACCGGCCGGAAGTTCGGCCGTTGCGCAAGCCATTGATTGGCGCCGTGATTGAACAACCCGGCGATGACACGCGGATCGTCCGGCGTGTGTTCCGGACCGATGTAATAGCCCTCCTTCAGATCGGGGGGCGCGCCAGGCTCGAGCGTCTGGCCTTGCAGCGCCTCGTAGCCGCGATTGGCGTTCGAGCGCGCTTTGTCGACCAGCGCTTTTTGCTCGACCGGCAAAGCGAAGAACGCGGCGGCTTCGGTGAAGACGTTGTTGACCAGCGACTCCTCGACGCCATGATTTTTGATGTAGAAAAAACCCTTGTCGAGGCAGGCACCATGTAAGCGCGCTCCAACAG
>DATMQV010000342.1:0-8882 GCA_035566615.1 Xanthobacteraceae bacterium | reverse complement strand
GACGTCGCGGTGACGCAGCGCTGCCAGAATGGCGTTGACGGCGAACAGCCCGACGATGCGGTCGGCGATTGTCAGCGGCACGTAGCGCGGTGAACCATCGCCCGCTTTAGCGAGCAGGGTCGGGACGGCGCACGCGCCTTGGATCAGATCGTCGTAGGCCGGCCGCGCTGCGTACGGGCCGTCCTGCCCGTAGCCAAATACACCGGCATAGATGATGGCGGGGTTGCTGCCGGCGACGTCCTCGTAGGCAAGGCCGAGGCGCGCCATCGCCTGCGGCCGCACATTGTAGATGAACACGTCGGCATCCGCCGCCAATTGCAACAGCACCTCGCGGCCGGCCGGCTGCTTGAGATCGAGCGCGATGCTCCGCTTGTTGCGGTTCACATTGAGGAACATCGGCCCCATTCCGGGATGCCGGCCCCGGCCGATCTGGCGGACGATGTCGCCTTCGAGAGGCTCGACCTTGATGATGTCCGCGCCCATGTCGCCGAGCTGCAGGGTCGCGTAGGGACCCATCAGCACGGTCGTCATATCCAGGACGCGCAGACCACTGAGTGGACCCACTCCGTCTTCCCTCCCCTGACGCGCTGACGCGCTAGTTCATATACCGGATATTGAAATTCACATATCGGAACAAGTCAAGGCGCCGGCTTTGGCCGCGGCAAAAGCTTTTCGACAAGGAATCATCCTGCATCAGAGGGCACCACAGTTTGGCCGCCCAACCATTCACATCCTTGGATCCATCATTCAGCTTAAGCGCCTGCGAGTGATGGGCGCGCGTATCGCGCAAACTCTCACTGACCGCCCTGGCGGCGCTTGCGCGCTCTGCGGCGGCGTAGCTTGCGCTTGCGGATGCAGGCCGCGCAGTGGCAACCGCCGTTCTCCACGAAGTATTGGAGATACTCCTCACCGTAAGAATAGGTGATCTCCTCACCCGGCTCGATGCGGCGATCGGCGACGATGACAATGCCACCGTTGCGCCCGACCGGCCTCGCATTCGGCTTGCAGGAATGATTGATGTAGCGGGCCACGTTCCACCGCGGCGAGCCGTCGATGGCCCATCGCTTGTTGAGCGTGAACAAATAGCGCGCGCCGCGCGCCTCGCGCCGGTCGGCTTCCTCGGTGGTGACGCGGCGGCCGCGGTAGGTTGCGATATAGGCCCCGCGTTTGATCGGCTTTATGGCGAAGAGGCCCAGTCCCGTTAGGGCCCGGCCAATCCGAAAGATTCGCGCAGACATATTTTGCGAATACCCGCAAATCGCCCGGATGTCATGCGCTTGCGTTGAATTGCAAACAACACTTCACCTGCGCAAAATATCGGCAATCACCGCCTGCGCCGCATTGTGCCCGGGCGCGCCGGTGACACCGCCGCCCGGATGCGCTCCCGAACCGCAAAGATAAAGCCCCGGAATGGGCATGCGATAATCCGCATATCCCAGCATGGGGCGGGCTGAGAAAAGCTGGTCGAGCGTCATGGCTCCGTGGAAGATGTCACCCCTGGGCAAGCCAAACGTGCGCTCGAGATCGAGGGGCGAGAGGCTTTGCCGCGCGATGACGCTTTGCTTGAAACCCGGCGCATGCGCCTCGACCGTGTCGATCATCAAATCTGCAACCGTTTCGCGATGCGCGTCCCAGGTCGAGCCGTCGGCAAATTCCGGGGTGACGTGCTGACAGAAGAGGCTTGCGACATGGGCGCTCGGCGGCGCGAGACTATCGTCAAGCGTCGAGGGAATGACCATCTCGACGATCGGCTTTCGGCTCCAGCCGGAACTGACGCAATCGCAATAGGCCTGATCCATGTAGGCCAGGCTCGGCGCCAGGATAATGCCGGCCGTGTGATGATCGCCGATGCCGGGCAGTGCGGAAAATTCCGGCAGCTTCGACAGCGCGACGTTCATCCGAAACGTCCCGGAGCCGGCCTTCCACGTCTTCATTCGTTTGGCCGTCGCCGCCGGCACCGCATCTTGCGGCATCAGCTGCTGGAACAACATTTGCGGATTGACATTGGCGACGACTGCGCGCGCTCGTACGGCCGTGCCGTCTTTCAACACGACCCCGGCGGCGTGGTCACCCTCGATGAGAACTTCGCGCACCTCGGAGCCAAGATCGACGCGGACGCCTTGTTCGCCGGCGGATCGTGCCATGGCCTGCGTGATCGCGCCCATGCCGCCGACGGCATGTCCCCACACGCCCGGCTTGCCGTTCACCTCGCCGAACACGTGGTGCAGCAACACATAGGCAGAACCGGCGCTGTAAGGGCTCGCAAGATTGCCGACCACGGCATCGAAGCCGAGCACCGCCTTGATCGGATCGGACTCGAACCATGCGTCGAGCATGTCGCCCGCGGATCGGCGCAGAAGCCGAAATGCCGCCGCAAGACTGTCATTTTGCCAAAGCCGCCTGCCGATCGCCGCGAACTCACCCAGCCCACGCAGAGTTTGGGCGATGTCGCCCAGAACCAGATTTGGTGGCGCAGCAAGTGCAACGCTGCGGAGAACTTCAGCCAAGCGGCCAATCTCCGCCTGATAGGCGGGATAGCGGGCCGCATCCTTGGCACTGAATTTCGCGATTTCACGATCGGTGCGGCCCTCACCGGTGAGCAGATAACGCCCATCCGGAAGCGGCAGAAAATTCTGCGCGCGGCGTTCAACGAGGCGCAATCCGTGCTCGCGCAGTTTCAGATCGCTGATGACCTTGGTCTGCAACAAGCTGACGGTGTAGGAGGCGATCGAGTTGCGAAAGCCCGGGTGGAACTCTTCCGTAACGCAGGCGCCGCCGACGACACCGCGCCGTTCAAAGACGCGGACGCGCAATCCGGCCATCCCCAAATAGGCTGCGCAGGTGAGGCCGTTATGGCCGCCGCCAATGATGATCGCGTCGAGATCGGACATCGCTTGCTTAAGTCTCGGCAGGAACGCTTAACATCTCACTTCAGGCGTTCCTTATGGGACCGGACCTTCATGGCTTTCCGGATCAGGTCCGCGACGTTGCGGGCGCCGATGCGCTCCATCACCCAGGCGCGATGATTTTCGACGGTCTTCGGGCTGATGTTGAGCCTGATCCCGATCTCCTTGCTTGAAAGGCCTGCGACCGCGAGCTCCATCACCTCGCGTTGCCGCGCTGAAAGGCTGTCGAAGCGCGATTGCAGCTCGTCGATCTCGGCCGCCTCGCTCTTGTTCTGGCGCATTCTCTCCGCCCCCTGGCGGATGGAGGTGAGCAGGCGGGCCTCATCGAAGGGCTTCTCGATGAAATCGAACGCGCCGTTCTTGATAGCGCCGACTGCCATGTCGACATCGCCATGCCCGGTGATGAGAATGACCGGCCCCGCATAGCCGCGTTCGTTGAGATACTTCATCAAATCGAGACCGGACATGCCCGGCATCCGCACGTCGGAGACGACGCAATCGAATTGCTCGTGGCGATCGAGCGCCTCCAAAAAATCCCTGGCGGCCTGGAAGGTCGACGTTCTGATGGACTGGCGCGCCAGATAGTAACGCAGCGCGTCGAGCACCGCCGCGTCGTCGTCGATCAGCGCTACGTGCAATCGATCAGGCATGCTTGAACTGCTTTGCGACCGGCAAGGTGAAGCGGACCGACGCCCCTCGCGAACCTGCATCCAACCACAATCGGCCGCCATGGGCCTCGACGATTGTTTTGCATAGCGGCAAGCCAATGCCTAGCCCATCGGCCTTGCTTGACGACAACGGCAGAATTCCGTTCTCGATGTAATCGCGCGAAAAGCCGGGGCCGGAATCGATCACACCGATCTCGACGAACTCGCCCGGTGCGTCACCGTCCGCTCGTTTGGCTTCGATCAGAATCGTGCCGCGCGGGCTTCCACTATCGCGGATCGCCTCGATCGAATTGCGCACCAGATTGAGCAAAACCTGCTCGATTTGCAGGAGATCCACCGTGACGAGCGGAAGATCGGGCGGCAAGGCGATGCGCGGCGCAACGCCGGCGCGCTCGAGATCAGGCCGGCACAGATCGAGTGTCTCTTTGATGATGCGGTCGAAGGGAACCGGCGCGCGATTGCTGCGGTCGAGCCGCACCAGCGCACGCAAGCGGCGGATCACCTCCGCCGCGCGATCGACCTGCGCCACCGCTTTCTTGGCGATTTCCACGATCTCGTTTGCGCTGGCGCTGCCCGAGCCGACGGTATCGGCCACCAGGCGCGCATAGGTGCCGGCCGCCATGAGGGGCTGATTGACCTCATGCGCAACCGCGGCGGCCAATTCACCCAAGCTGCCGAGCCGCGCGAGGCCTGCCAGCGATTCACGCTGCATCAGCAATTGCGACTCCATGCGGCGCCGTTCAGTCACAAGCTCTCCGGCGATCAGACCGGTCACGGTCAAGACCAGCATCAGCGACTGCAGGGCGACCAGCTCTTCGCGTTCGCCGGGGACGAACGCCACGCCGAGAATGACCCCAATTTGGGTGATGAAAATGCCGGCGCTGGCGCCCTCGATGCCGTTGCGCACCGCCATCCACACGATCGGCAGGAACAGGACGTAGAACAACTGGAATTCCCGTTCCTCAGCAAGGCCGAAGACCATGGTCAACGCGACCAGCACGGCCGCGCATTGCAGGACCGTTTCCAGCGACAATGGCAGTATGCGCCGACCGCTCAACGCAAAGAGCGCGAAGGGCGCAAGCGCCAGCACGCCGACGATATCTCCGATCCAGTAACGCAGCGCCGCCGCGACAAATTCCTTGCCCGGCAAGAGTCCGGCCGCGATCATCAGCCCGACATAGCTTGCCGCCACAAAAGCCGCGCTGACCGACGTCGCCAGAATGAGCTGTGCAAGATCGCGCATCGACGGCAGCAGGGGATCAAAGCGGGCCTTTGGTCCGGTCAAGAACAAGAGCGCGGCCGAATAGCCCGCGCCGATCGCTGCCACGGAAAGGATTTCCGCCGGCCATGGCGGCACGACTTGCCGGTTGACCATGTCAGCCAGGAACGGCGCGACAAACAGCAATGGAATGAGCTGCCGGCCAAACAAAAGAACGAGCACGAAGCTTAAGCCGGTGCTCGGGCTCCACGGCGTGATGCCGAGTTGCGCATAGGACTCAGAAAAGCTGACGCGATCGAGCGCCACATAGGCAACGAGATAAACCAGCCAGGCAATCACTTGGCGAGCGTCGACCGTCAGCGGGATGGCCGCTCGCAACCGCATTGTCCGAATCCATTCATGCATCGCGATCTTGCCGCCTTCTCCCAGGGCGATCACCTCCGGATCGCTCCCTGAGGGAATCCACCCAGGGAACCTTACCTGGGCGGGCGTCCCGAATTGTTCGCACATTTTCCGACCTTATCCTAACCGCGTGAGCAAAGCGGAGGTCAGTACGGAGGTCGGGACTGCCGAGCACAATCAGTTTCGGCCACAAATTCCGAGGTCAGCGAAGCCACCGGTTCCAGAGTCCTGCAAGAGAGGCGCAAGCCAGTGAATGTTTTCAGGAGCGAGACTATGAGACCAATGGACGCCCAGAACAGGCTTCCCGAAGTCGCAACGGACCAGTTCGCGCTGGACCGAACGCTCAAACACCTGCGCAAGCTGCGCTGGATCGGCAGAGAAAGCGAAGCTGAGAAAATTCTCGCCGTCCTAGACGTTAGAAGGCGGCAGAAGGCGCCGTCCAGACAACGCCGGGCAAATCTTTTGTGAACGCAAGCCGACCCATTTCCTCTTAACCCATCGCCGACAAATCCGATGAAATCTTCGTCGCACCCGAACAATCCTTCGCGGACCATTGCAGACAACCGTCGCAAGGCTTGTCGCAAGACGGAGATATCAGATTTGTCCCAGCACGAAGTTGCCAAGCTGCGTCCCCTCCCACTCCCGGCTTGGCTTGCCCTGGCGGCTTTCCCCGAGCCGCCAGGGACCCCTTTCGCGTTGCGCCGCGCAATGTTCCGAGAAGAGAGAAAAAAGAAGTATCCGGCTTGCGCGCGCATGAGCCCGGCGATCGCCCAATCCCGGGGAACCGGCGAAGCCACTGACTAGGAACGGTGCCGGGACGAGTGCCGACTGGCGACGCGGCAGATTCCGCACGCCGACGGCGCATGCCTGAGGGCAACAACGAAGGGGCTGCAACAAGATGACCGCACGTTCTGTGCTCCACAACAGCGTTATGGCTCTGCTATTCGCGGGACTGCTCGCTGGCTGCAGCGAAGGCCCCGCTTCTCCGAGCAGCGAGGACAGTCTGTCGGTTCCGGAGGTCAGCGTTGTCGAGTTGCAGCCGGCGCCCTTGGCGGTGATCCGCGAATTGCCCGGCCGCATCGCGCCGACCCGGATCGCCGAGGTGCGCGCGCGCGTGTCCGGCATCGTCGTCAATCGCAATTTCGAACAAGGCGGCGACGTCAAAGCCGGCGACGTTCTTTACGAGCTCGATGCCAGGCCCTTCGAAATCGATGTCGACGCCGCGGAAGCCGCCCTTCGAAAGGCCACCGCGGTGCTGAATCAGGAAAAGAAGAACGCCAAGCGCATGGAAATGCTGGCGCCGAGCGGCGCTGCGGCCCAATCGCAACTCGATATCGCCATCGCCAATGTCGGCCAGGCCGAGGCGGACGTCGCCGCACGCAAGGCCGACATCGCGCGCGCCAAGCTCAATCTGGAATATGCCAGCATCCGCGCGCCGATCAGCGGCCGCATCGGCCGCGCGCTCGTCACCGAAGGCGCGCTGGTCGGTCAAAACACGCCGACGCATGTGGCCACGATTCAGCAGCTCGATCCGATCTATGCGGACTTCACGCAATCGGCCGCCGAGCTCAACGAACTGCGGCGCGAATTCGATACCGGCGCGTTGCAAAAAGACACGACCGCGCGGGTGCGGCTCATTCTCGACGACGGTCTGCCCTACCCGCACGACGGCAAGCTGTTGTTCTCCGACTCCACAGTCGATCCGGGGACCGGCCAGGTGACGCTGCGCGGCGAATTTCCCAATCCGAATTTGACGCTGCTGCCGGGCATGTATGTGCGCGTGCAAATCGTCCAGGGCATCGATCCCGACGCGCTTGCGGTGCCGCAGCAGGCCGTCCGCCGCAACAACGCCGGCGGCACCGAGATCTTTGTGGTGCGCGACGACAACCGCGCGAGCCTCGTGCAAATCCGCCTCGGCCATGCCATCGACGACCGCTGGCTCATTCTTGACGGCGTGAAGCCGGGCGATCGCGTCATTGTCGATGGCTTTCAGAAGTTCGCCGACGGCGACGTGGTCACTCCGAAATTTTGGCGCGAGACCAGGCAAGCGGATCAGCCTTCGCAATCGGCCGACGCCGCGCAGAAGACATCACCAAACTAAAGGTTCCGATCGATGCCCGCCTTCTTTATCGATCGGCCCGTGTTCGCTTGGGTCATCGCCCTTCTGATCTGCCTTGGCGGATTGCTCGCCATCCCCTTCTTGGCGGTGGCGCAATATCCGATCATCGCGCCGCCTTCGATCTCGATCACCACCAGCTATCCGGGCGCGTCGCCCGAGAACCTCTACAACAGCGTCACGCGGCTGATCGAGGAGGAACTCAACGGCGCCAACGGCATCCTCAATTTCGAATCCACCAGCGACTCGCTCGGTCAGGTCGAGATCATCGCCAATTTCGTTCCCGGCACGGATACCACGACCGCTTCGGTCGAGGTGCAAAACCGCATCAAGCGCGTTGAGGCGCGCCTGCCGCGCGCCGTCATCCAGCAGGGCATCCTGATCCAGGAAGCCTCAAGCGCCGTGCTCCAGATCATCACGCTGCGCTCGACCGACGGCAGTCTCAATGCAGTCGGGCTCGGCGATTTTCTGGTCCGCAACGTTCAAGGCGAGATCCGCCGCATTCCCGGCGTCGGCCGCACCAGCCTTTATTCGACCGAGCGCGCGCTGCGGGTGTGGATCGATCCAACGCGGCTGGTCGGATTTGGCCTGACCGCCGACGACGTCACCAGAGCCATCAGCGCGCAGAATGCGCAGGTCGCCTCCGGCAGCATCGGCGTCGAACCGAGCAAACCGGATCAGCAAATCTCGGCATTGGTCCTGGTCAAGGGCCAGTTCGCAACCCCCGAGGAGTTCGGCGCCATCGTTCTGCGCGCCAACCCGGACGGCTCGACCGTGCGGCTGCGCGACGTGGCGCGGGTCGAAGTCGGAGGCCTGAGCTATCAGTTCACCACGCGCCGCAACGGCGAGCCGGTCGCGGGACTTTCGGTGCTGCTCGCGCCCAAGGCCAATGCGCTGGCGACGGCGACCGCCGTCAAGGCGAAAATGGAGGCGCTGTCGCAATTTTTCCCGGCCAATATCAAATACGACATCTCCTACGACATTACGCCCGTGGTCGTGGCTTCGATCAAGAAGGTGCTGACCACGCTGGCGGAGGCCGTGGTGCTGGTGTTTCTGGTGATGCTCCTGTTCCTGCAGAACATTCGCTACACGATCATTCCGACTGTCGTCGTGCCGGTGGCGCTGCTCGGTACCTGCGGCATTCTTCTGTTGCTCGGTTTTTCCATCAACGTACTCACGCTGTTCGGCATGGTGCTCGCCATCGGCATCCTGGTCGACGACGCGATCGTCGTGGTGGAGAATGTCGAGCGCATCATGTCCGAGGAGGGGCTGTCGCCGCGCGACGCCACCTGCAAGGCAATGCAGCAAATTACCAGCGCCATCATCGGCATCACGCTGGTGCTGATGTCCGTGTTCGTGCCGATGGCGTTCTTTCCCGGCTCGGTCGGCATCACCTATCGGCAATTCTCCGCCTCGATGATCGCGGCGATCGGCTTGTCGTCGCTGCTGGCGCTGTCGCTCACGCCGGCCTTGTGCGCGACCATCCTCAAGCCGGTTGCGGCAGGTCACCATCACGCGGCGCGCGGCCCGTTCGGCTGGTTCAACCGCCGCATGGAGGAGGCCAAGGGCGG